>NZ_JACAPT010000004.1:0-58991 GCF_013385565.1 Pseudomonas sp. E6002
CCAAAGCCGGAGTGAGGGCACTCCGAGCCTAAGCGAGGAGCCGAGTGGTGGGGCAAGAGCGTTTTGCTTACTTTTGCGCTTTTCAAAAGTGAGCCGCTGTAAGAGCGGAACCATAGGCCGCCGTTACCCAAATAACGGATATGCCCCCTCAAATCCCCCGCAACGCCAACATCGCCAGATACAGCAGCACCACCCCACAAGCCCCATAGCTAACCCTCTGCCACATGGGCGAAGCATTCCGCCGCAGCAAGTTGACCAACCCCGCAATCAAAAAGCACGACAACACCGACGCCAGCATAAACCCCGCAAAAAACATCAACGTCTGCCCATGGCTAGGCGCCGCCCCGACTATCCCCGATAACGCACTCCCCAGCGCCCCCCAATAGACAATGTTCTTCGGATTGGCCAGGGAAATCGCCGCCCCCACCACCAGCGCATTCTGCCCGGACCTGGCCGGCGCACTCCCGGCCTCTGGCAAGTGCCAGGCATCCATCAGGCTGCGAATCCCGAGCCAGGCCAGATACAGCCCACAAACGGCCGTCAGCGGCACCCGCACCGACTCATGCTGGATCAACAACGCCATGCCCGTAAGCCCGATCACCGCCCACACGGCATCGCCCACCAGCGAACCGATCTGCACCAACAGCGCAGGGGTAAACCCATGCAGCAGCCCACGGCGCAGCGTCTCCGCCAGCACCGCCCCCGGCGACAGGCAAAACACAAACCCAAACACCAGCGCCGAAAAAAAGATCGTCAACATGCCTGCCTTCCTTCAAGTGATGGCCGGCATTTTAGGGAAGGGTGTGTAAGTCGTCTTGAACCAGATTGCGCTTTTCAGCCCTTGAGCACGCGTTGATAGCGCCCCGGTGTGATCCCGTAGGCCGCCCGGAAATGCCGATTCAGATGGCTCTGGTCAGCAAACCCCAAGGCATGGGCAACCTGCGACGCCGCAACGCCTGAGCGCAACAGCCCCTTGGCGCGCCGGGTACGCAGTTGCATCGCCCACTGGCGTGGACTCAGCCCGGTTTCTTTCTGAAAAGCCCGCAGAAGATGGAATTTCGACAGGCCCAACTCGTCACCAAGGGTCTCGAGTGCCACCGCCTGGTGCAGGTTTTCAGCCAGCAATTCCTGGGCCTTGATCACCAACCCGCGTCCCACCGCAGTGCTGCCAGGCAAGCGGACGCCGCTGCAACCGACGACTTCGCCGAGCAGCACCACCAGGGCTTCCTCACTCAGCTCCCGGGCCAGCGGATCGACACTCAACGCACCTTCAATCGCCCCGGCGAGTTTCATCGCCAACGCCGGCTGGAAGCACAGCGAACGGTCGAACTCCAGGTGCGCCAGGCCCAGATCAGCCGCCAATTGCTCGGCAGTCGCATACAAGCTGACAAACCGCCACGGCTGCCCTTCGGCCGCGCCTCCGCCTTGAATCTGCCCCGGGTTGTAGAGGGTGATGCTGCCGGGGCCGGCCTCGAAGGTGCGACGATCCAGCCACACCTGTTCCTCGCCGAGCAGGTTGACGCCGATCACGCATTCATCATGGCTGTGGCGGGCAAATGTCAGGCCGGTGCAGGCGGTGCTGCTGACTTCGTAGTTGCCCAGCCAGGCGTGCTGCATGGAACTCATTGAGGGGGCTCGCTGTGACCGTTGCCCGCGAGCATACGCCGGAAAAGACCTTCAGATCGACTACTCGCCCGGCTCTTCGGTTACGGCGTGGCGATGCGATCAAGCTCGGCCTTGATTTCGATGGGACTGAGGCTGGCGAACGGAATCTCGAAAAAAGCCCGGCAGCGCCGTTCAATGATTTCCAGGGTGGCGCGGAACGCGGCGTCGACCTGGGCTTCATCGCCTTGAACATCCGACGGGTCCTCCAACCCCCAATGTGCCTTCATGGCCGGGCCGAAATACACTGGGCAAGCTTCTCCAGCAGCCTTGTCGCACACGGTGACGACGATGTCCGGCGGGCTGCCTTCAAAGGCGTCGTTGCCCTTGCTGTACAAGCCTTCGGTGCTGATGCCGGCGGCCTTCAGCGTGGTCAGGCTGCGTGGCAGCACCTGGCCCTTGGGGAAACTCCCGGAGCTGATGGCCTGGAAACCGTCCGGCGCCAGATGGTTGAACAAGGCTTCCGAAAGAATGCTGCGGCAGCTGTTGGCGGTGCACATGAACAGGACTTTCATCAAGCGAACTCCGTCAGAAACTCAGGCGCAAGGCCAGGGCGGCGAGGGTGATCAACAGTACCGGCAGGGTCAGCACGATCCCGACCTTGAAGTAGTAACCCCAGGTGATGGTGATGCCTTTGCGTGCCAGGATGTGCAGCCAGAGCAAGGTCGCCAGGCTGCCGATAGGGGTGATTTTGGGGCCGAGGTCGCTGCCGATCACGTTGGCGTAGATCATCGCGTCCTTGACCACGCCCACGGCGTGGCTGGCCTCGATGGAGAGCGCGCCGATCAGCACGGTTGGCAGGTTGTTCATCGCCGAAGACAGCAGCGCGGTGAGTACACCGGTGCCCAAGGCCGCGCCCCATACGCCATAGCTTGCGAAGGTGTCGAGCCAGGTCGCGAGGTAGTCGGTCAGCCCGGCATTACGCAGGCCGTAGACCACCAGGTACATGCCCAGGGAGAAAATCACGATCTGCCAGGGCGCTTCCTTCAGCACCTTGCGGGTGGAGATTTTGTGGCCCTTGGCGGCGATCACCAGCAGTAATATGGCGCAGGCGGCAGAAATTGCACTGATGGGAATGCCCAGCGGTTCCAGGGCAAAGCAGCCCACCAGCAGGATGCCCAGCACCCACCAGCCGGCGCGGAAGGTGGCGCGGTCGTGGATCGCACTGGCGGGGTCATCGAGGTCGGCCGGGTCGTAGGTTTGCGGAATGTCCCGGCGGAAAAACCACAGCAATACGGCGAGGGTCGCGGCGACGCTCACTAGGTTTACCGGCACCATCACTGCAGCGTATTCGTTGAAGCCGATCTTGAAATAGTCGGCCGAGACGATGTTCACCAGGTTGGAGACCACCAGCGGCAGGCTCGCGGTGTCGGCGATAAACCCGGCGCCCATGACGAACGCCAGGGTGGCTGCCGGGGAAAAGCGCAACGCCAACAGCATCGACATCACGATGGGCGTGAGGATCAGCGCCGCGCCGTCGTTGGCGAACAAAGCCGATACCAGCGCGCCCAGCAGCACCATGTACGCGAACAGTCGCCGACCGCGCCCACGGCCCCAGCGCGCCACATGCAAGGCAGCCCAGGCGAAGAAGCCCGCCTCATCCAGCAGCAGGCTGATGACGATCAGCGCGACGAAGGTCCCGGTGGCGTTCCAGATGATGTGCCACACCACCGGGATGTCGGCCAGGCTGATAACCCCACAGGCCAGGGCCAGGATCGCACCCATCGTGGCGCTCCAGCCCACGCCCAGGCCCTTGGGCTGCCAGATGACCAAAATGATGGTGAACAGAAAGATAGCAACGGCTACAAGCATGAAAAGCTCTCCGCAGGATCAGCAGCAGGCGCTGGCCCGTTGTGGTCGGTCACCCATGGTTTCCAGACGCTGGGCGTCTGTTTTTAACCAGGCTTGGTTGGCTTGCAGGGTGGTGTCGAGCACTGCCGTCACCCACTCCGGCAAGGCCGGGTTGAGGCGGTAATAAATCCACTGGCCCTGGCGACGGTCCAGCAGCAACCCGCAACTGCGCAGTTGCGCCAGGTGGCGGGAGATTTTCGGCTGGCTGTCGTCCAGAGCATGGATCAATTCGCACACGCAAAGTTCGCCTTCACGCAGGATCAACAACGTCAGCCTGGCGCGGGTGGCGTCGGCCAGGCATTTGAAGACGTTGGGCGGGGAGAAAAGATCTGACATGGTCAGTGCCTTGATATATATGGAAATACGAATATACGGATTTCCATATGTATTGGTCAAACCTTGTTTCGATTGACCTGCGTCAAGTGCCCGACAATCGATGACAAGTGGTTGAAATTAAACTGAAACACAAATGTCCTAAAGTGCCTGCCCATTGGTGATGAAGGAAGAAAACGTGTGACCCGTGCCACTCGCAACCTGCGCAAGACCCTGGATTCCGTCGCGGACAATAACGAAACCGCGGCCTTTGACCTGATGCGCGCCGTCGAAAAGCTCAGCGATGAAGTGCTGCGCCAGCGCCTGCTCAATACCATCCACCGGCTCAACCAGGACGCCCACGAACTGCGCGAAGCCCGGGACGCGGTGGAGCGGGTGTCGGTCAAACTGGCTTGAGCACGATCGTTCAAGACAATCCCTGATACCGCTGGCATGCTTGTCGACTGACTGTCGATGAGCTTGTTGTGTATGCCTAACGCTCTGCCTCTGAACGCCTTTTCCCGTGGCGCGATTGCGATCATTCCATTGTCCCTGGCGTGTGCGCCGTGGGGATTGCTGGCCGGTTCGACTGCAATTGATGCCCAATTCACGCCGCTGGAAGCCCAGGGGCTGTCGACCATCGTGTTTGCCGGTGCCGCACAATTGGTGGCCATCGGCATGGTCAAGAGCGGCGCCAGCCTGATTTCGATCCTGCTGACCACCTTGCTGCTGACCTCCCAGCATTTGCTCTACGGCATGCACATGCGTCCCACGCTGTCGCCGCTCAAGCCAAGGTGGCGCATGAGCCTGGGCTTTTTGCTGACCGACGAATTCTTCGCCCTGGTCAGCCAGTACGACCGCCAGACCTTCAATCGCTGGTACGCCCTGGGCGTCGGCCTGACGTTCTATATCATCTGGAACGTCTTTACCTTCGCCGGCATCGTGCTCGGCAAAAGCATTCCCGGGCTGGATCAACTGGGCCTGGAATTCTCGATCGCAGCGACCTTTATCGCCCTGATCACCCCGGTAGTGCGCGACGTGCCGACCATCGTCTGCGTAGCCGTGTCGTTGCTGTGCTCGGTTTGGCTGAGCTACCTGCACTGGGAATCGGCGGTGGTGGTGTCCGGTGTGTTGGGGATGAGCGCAGGGTTTGCCTGCAAGCGGCTGGGAGTAGGGCAGCAATGATCTTCGTGATGATTTTTGGCATGGGCCTGATCGTGTTTCTCAACCGCTACCTGTTTCTCGAGCCGCGCCTGCCGGTGCGCCTCAATCGCGGGGCGCGGGAGTTTCTCGGGTTTGCCGTACCGGGGATGCTCACCGCCATCTGCGGCCCGATCATTTTCCTGGCTGATCACAAGCTCAACCTGAGTGTGGGCAACCCCTACCTGCTGGCCGGAATCAGCGCCGTGGCGTTGATGTTCTGGACCCGTAGCGTGCTGATCACCGTGTTGCTGAGCATGGCGCTGTTCTATCTGTTCCGCTGGCTGCTCTGACCAACAAACTCCTGCTACGGGGGGAGCAAAACCAAGGCAAAAAAAAGCCTGCGGGAGGGCAGGCTGGAAGGGAGACTTCTTAAAAATGAGCCTGCCGACTATAGGCGGCGAGGTCTTCCTTCACAGTGAAACAAAGTTCATGAATCTGTCAGCTATTCGATAACCGGGGCGGCGGCTTTCTTGTTGGCTTTCGCCTCGGCCGCCAGGCATTCCAGGGCAAACTGCTCGGTGTAGGTCATCTGGATCGGGGTGCTTTCGCCCTTCACGGTGCGCTCGCCGTCAAGGATGTAGCGGATGCGCTTGTCGGTCACGCCGATGCGTTTGGCGATCCACGAAGGCGTCTGGCCGATGCGGCTGATCAGCTTGTCGGCGTAGTCGGTGGAGGGGTTGTAGCGCTCGGCATTGGGTGTCATGGGGTTTCCGGGTAAAAGCGGGTTCGTAAGTAGGCGGCAGGGTGACGCAATAATCCTTCGGTGTCGCCTGCTAATGGTACAGTCGCGTTTTTTCCAAGGAAGCTTCGGTATGCGGATGGTGGTAATTGGCGCTTTGGTCCTGGCATCGCTGGCCGGTTGCGCGGGCTCGAAGATGAAAGAGGCGCGTACCGGCGCGCCCTACAAAACCCTGGCCTCGGACAAGGCTCCGCTGGTGGTTGCCCAGTGCATCCAGTTCGGCTGGCAGGATGAAGCGGTGTTCGGGGTGGATGCCGGTGGTTTCATGGAGCCTGCACAGGCTGGTGGCTTCACCATCTACACCACGGCAGGTGACTATTTTGTCGACGTGCGCAGTGCCGGCGCCGGCGCCTCCGTCAACTATTACGCGGCCCAGGATGACTATCCGGCCAAGCGCCGCCTGGCGGCACTGGCGACCTGCCTGTAATCCATTCCGTTAGAAAAGTTCAGAAATGCCCTGCGGACAGTCCCGCAGGCATTGTTTTAGTATTTTCCCGCTCACCCGGCGTGACGGCTCTTTACCGGTACAGGGATGTCGAGGCCGGAGCGTCGGGAGGGCAACTGTTTTCTAGCGGGGCATGTACCCCAGGTGCCAGCGCCGCGGAATCTTCAGCGACACCAGCCCCAACAGCGCCGACAGCACCCCGCTGACCAGCAGCGCACGAATCCCCATGTGGTGCTCCAGCAACGCACCGATCACCGCACCCACAAACATCCCGGCCCACGGGATCAGTTGCACGCGCCAGCCGTTGCGGCGTTCACCGAGCATCCAGCGGCCCAGCCCGCGACCAAAGCGTGACAGCGCCCCGGTGACATAGGTAAGCCCCACGGGCAACCCGTTCACTTCTTCGACGGCGGCATTCAGCATGCCCATGGCGATGATCGCTGCCAGCAACGCCGGCAATTGATCGGCGAACGGCCAGGCCGCAGCCCCGCACAGCAGGGTGGCGATGCACAGCAACAGGGGCAGGGCGTGGCGCCGGCTGACGCGGCTGACCATCACGCCCAGCGCATTCCCGGCGATAAACGTCGCCACCAGCAACGTCAGGCGCCCGGTAAGGCCCAGGTCGCCTTCGCTGATCGCCACGGCGAGGCGCGTGGTGTTGCCGCTCATGAACGACACAAAATCCCCGCTGGCCATGAAACCAATCGCATCGGTCATGCCCGCCAGCACGGAAAGGCTGGCCACCAGCAGCAACCCGACACGCCCGCGCCATTTGTGGCGATGCAGCAAGGCGGCGTTGGTGTAGGGCTTCAGGGATGAAGGCAGCATGGGGCCGGGTTCCTCGGTGAGATTATCCGGCCACTACCGTAGGGCGCTTCGTGCTCCGCTGCAATGACTTGGCGCACTTACAGGCGTTCGGCCAGTTGCTCCAGAAACATCGCCAGCCCGACTTCCTCGGCTTTCA
Organism: Pseudomonas sp. E6002; assembly: GCF_013385565.1. Classification (NCBI taxonomy): domain Bacteria; kingdom Pseudomonadati; phylum Pseudomonadota; class Gammaproteobacteria; order Pseudomonadales; family Pseudomonadaceae; genus Pseudomonas; species Pseudomonas sp. E6002. Next base: position 7,177 of record NZ_JACAPT010000004.1, read on the forward strand.
AGCCTTTGCGCACTCGGGGCTTGGGCAGTTTCGCCAGTTCGCCCAGGCTGAAATGCTCCAGCACCGCCGGGTGGATGTAGCACTTGCGACACACCGCCGGCGTGTTGCCCAGTTGCTTGGCAACGTTCTTGACCATCTCCACCACATGTTTCTTGGCGTCGGATTCCGGCTGCCACTCAAGCTCGCGCAGCACTGCCAGCGCCAGGGCGCTGCCGGCCCAGGTGCGGTAGTCCTTGGCGGTAAAATCCGCGCCGGTCAGGGTGTGCAGGTAGGCATTCACATCGGTGGAACTGACGGTATGGCGCTCGCCGTTCTCGTCCAGGTACTGGAACAGGTTCTGCCCCGGCAACTCCAGGCAACGCTTGATCACCGTGGCCAGGCGCCGGTCCTTGACGCTGATCTGGTGCTCGATGCCGCTCTTGCCGCGAAACTGGAACAGGATCTCACTGCCCTTGATATCCACATGGCGGGTGCGCAGGGTGGTCAGGCCGTAGGAGCGGTTGTCGCGGGCATATTGGGTATTGCCGACGCGGATCAGGGTGGCGTCGAGCAGCAGCACCACCGTGGCCAGGACCTTTTCCCGATTGAACCCGGGCGCCTCGATCTGTGCTTCCAACTGTTTGCGCAACTTGGGCAGCGCGCTGCCGAACTGTTGCAGCCGGGAGTATTTGTCGGTGTCGCGCACCTCGCGCCAGCGCGGGTGGTAGCGGTACTGCTTGCGCCCCCGGGCATCCCGCCCGGTGGCCTGCAGATGGCCGCGCGGGTCGGCGCAGATCCACACATCGGTATAGGCCGGCGGCACTGCCAGTGCGTTGATGCGTTTGATTTCGTCGGCATCGGTTATGCGTGTGCCGTCGGCCTTGAAGTATTGGAATTTGCCCCGCAGCTTTTTGCGGGAGATCCCGGGCTGGGTATCGTCGACGTAATGCAGGTCGCGGGGCAGGTCGGCAAGCAACGCAGGATCGGGCATGGCGCAAATTCCTTGGCAGGTATTTCTGATTGACCGCAGGGTTTTGCGGTCGTGCCAACAAGTTTGCTCCCCCATAGCAGCTGTCGGGCAGTCAGGCCAGTACCGCCACCGCCTTGATTTGCGCCCACAGCGTCTGGCCGGGATGCAGCTGCAACTGGTCCCGCGAGTAACGGGTGATGCGCGCCAGCAGCGGCGTGCCGGCCGCGTCCAGGCTTACCAGCACGTGGGCTGCGTTGTCCGCCGGGATTTCCTCGGTCACCGTCACCGGCAGGCGATTGAGGATGCTGCTGTGTTCCTCGGCCTGCAGGCTCAAGCTGACGTCCCGCGCCTGGATCTTGAAACGCAACGGTTTGCCCAGCGCCAATGGTGCATGGGCCACGCGCATCTGCAATTGGCTCGCGGGCAATTGCAGGGTGAGCAACTGGTAGTGCGCGTCGTAGGCGCTGACGGTGCCGTTGATCACCACACCGGCGTCGTCGCCCAGGGCCATGGGCAGGTCCAGCCGGGCCAGGGTTTCGCCGATGGGACCGCTGGCCAGGGCCTTGCCGTCGCTGAGCAACACGATGTGATCAGCCAGGCGCGCCACTTCGTCCTGGGCATGGCTGACGTACAGCACCGGAATCTCCAGTTCGTCATGCAGGCGTTCGAGATACGGCAGGATCTCGCTTTTGCGTTTGCTGTCCAGCGCGGCCAACGGTTCATCCATCAGCAACAGGCTCGGGCTGGTGAGCAGGGCGCGGGCGATGCCGATGCGCTGGCGCTCACCGCCGGAAAGGTGCTGCGGATGGCGCTCCAGCAGGTGGCCGATGCCCAATAGTTCGGTGGCGTGGCTCATCTCCACCCGGCGTTGCTGGCGCGGGATGCGCTTGAGGCCGAACTCCAAGTTGGCCAGCACCGACAAATGCGGGAACAGGCTGGCTTCTTGAAACACGTAGCCCAGGGCGCGTTTGTGGGGTGGCACGAACAGTCCTTTGCGGCTGTCTTGCCAGACCTCGTCGTTGATCTGCACGAAACCCTCTTCAGCCCGCTCCAGCCCGGCGATGCAACGCAGGCAGGTGGTCTTGCCGGAGCCGGAATGGCCGTACAGCGCCGTCACCCCGCGACCGGGCAGGTGCAGGTCGACGTCCAGGGCAAACCCGGAATACTTCAGTTGCAGGCGTACCTCGATCATCGACATCAGCTCCAGCCCGCCTTGGTTTTACGGCTGGAGTAGAGCGCCAGCAACACCAGGAAAGAAAACACCACCATGGACCCGGCCAGCCAGTGGGCCTGGGCATATTCCATGGCTTCGACGTGGTCGTAGATCTGCACCGAGACGACCCGGGTCTTGTTGGGAATATTGCCGCCGATCATCAGTACCACGCCGAACTCGCCGACGGTGTGGGCAAAACCGAGAATCGACGCGGTGATAAACCCTGGGCGCGCCAGGGGCAGGATCACCGTGAAAAAGGTGTCCCAGGGATTGGCCCGCAAGGTCGCGGCCACTTCCAGCGGGCGAGTGCCGATGGCGGAGAAGGCGTTTTGCAACGGCTGCACCACGAACGGCATCGAATAGATCACCGAGCCAATCACCAACCCGGCGAAGCTGAAGGTCAGGGTGCCCAGGCCCAGCCATTGGGTGAACTGGCCGAAGTAGCCATTGGGGCCCATGGTCAGCAGCAGGTAGAAGCCGATCACCGTGGGTGGCAACACCAACGGCAAGGCCACCACCGCGCCAATGGGGCCGCGCCACCACGAGCGGGTGCGCGACAGCCACAGGGCTATCGGAGTGCCGATGACCAGCAGGATGACCGTGGTCAGCGATGCCAGTTTCAGGGTCAACCAGATCGCGGAAAAATCGGCACTCGACAGCGGCATTTACAGCTCGTAACCGTAGGACTTGATCACCGCGGCGGCTTTCGGACCCTTGAGGTATTCAACCAGGGCCTTGGCGGCGGCGCTGTCCTTGCCCTTGTTGAGGATTACCGCGTCCTGCTTGATCGGGTCATGCATCGAAGACGGTACGATCCAGGCCGAACCGCTGGTGACTTTGCCGTCCTTGTAGATCTGCGACAGCGCTACAAAACCCAGTTCGGCGTTGCCGGTGGAGACGAACTGATAGGCCTGGGTGATGTTCTGGCCTTCAACGAGCTTGTCCTTGACCTTCTCGGTCAGGCCTTCCTTCGCCAGCACCTGGGTGGCGGCCAGGCCATAAGGCGCGGCTTTCGGGTTGGCGATGGACAGGTGCTGGAACTGGTTTTTCTTCAGCACTTCGCCCTTGCCATCGACGTAGCCTTCCTTGGCCGACCACAGTGCCAGGGTGCCGACCGCGTAGGTGAAGCGCGAGCCCTTGACGGTGTCGCCTTCGGCTTCGAGCTTCTGCGGGGTGGTGTCGTCGGCGCTGAGGAACACTTCAAACGGCGCGCCGTTCTTGATCTGGGTGTAGAACTGGCCGGTAGCGCCGTAGGCAGCGACCAGTTTATGGCCGGTGTCTTTTTCAAAGTCGGCGGCAATCGCCTGGATCGGTGCGGTGAAGTTGGCAGCCACGGCCACCTGTACTTCATCGGCATTCGCCGAGGAGAAGCCAAACGCGGCGATCAGGGTAGCGAGGGCCGTGGGGGCCAGGCGTGAGGCGCGAATCATCATCAAGAAGCTCCTTGGGGTTTGCGGCTTGTTATAGGCAGAAGGGGACTACCGCTATGTATGGGAATATATAGCGGTTGGCCACTGCCGGTACAGCGCAAAGTTGTCCCGGGAGTTCAGGTTCAGCGTCGGCCGAGTTTTTCCAGGGTTTGCGCGGCCAGTTCGAGCGTCAGGTCATAGCTGGAGATGTCTTTGCCGAGGCGCAGCGCCTGGCCCGACCACAAGTTGCTGAAGCCGGCTTCGTCCTTGGCCTTGAGCGGCATCAACGCACCGCCGGACAGCGGGAACGCCGGCGCCGTGGGGTTGATCGCGCCCAACTCACGCATTACGCGGTTGATGATGCCCCGCGCCGGGCGCCCGGTGAACAGGTTGGTCAGCGCGGTTTCACTGGCCTGGGCAGTGCGCAAGGCGTGGTGGTGTGACTTCGAGACGGTGGCCTCGGGGGTAAACAGGTACGCGGTGCCAATCTGCACCGCTGACGCGCCAAGGGCGAAGGCCGCGACAATGCCCCTGGCATCCCCGATGCCGCCGGCCGCAATCACCGGCACGCGCACGGCATCGACAACCTGTGGCACCAGGGCCATGGTGCCGATCTGGCTATTCAGGTCGTCGCTGAGGAACATCCCGCGATGGCCACCGGCTTCGCTGCCCATGGCGATGATTGCATCGCAGCCGTGCTGTTCCAGCCAGATGGCTTCTTCGACGGTGGTAGCCGACGACAGCACTTTCGCCCCGGTGGCCTTGACCCGGTCCAGCAGGGATTTTTCCGGCAGGCCGAAGTGAAAGCTCACCACTTCCGGGCGGAATTCTTCCACCACTTCACAGGCGGCGTTGTTGAACGGTGCGCGGTTGGAGACGGGCGTCGGCGCGTCAAAATCGGCGCCCAGCTCGCGGTAGTAGGTTTCCAGCAGGTTCTTCCACTGAAGGTCGCGGTGAGCATCCGGCGTCGGTGGCTGATGGCAGAAGAAATTTACGTTCAGCGGCCGCGAACTGGCCTGGCGAATCGTGGTGAGTGCTTCGCGCAGTTGCTCGATGCTGAGCGCCGCCGCCGGCATTGAACCGAGGGCGCCGGCCTGATTGGCCGCAATCACCATAGCCGTGCTCGTGGCATTGGCCATGGGCGCCTGAATGATCGGTAACTCGATGCCCAGCAGGTCAAGAATTCGGGTGTCTGGCCAGGTGCTCATGGGACGCTTCTCCAACGGTGGAATGCTGTTCCGTCGTTTTAGCAGGGCCAGGCAGCACCAGGCCAGTCTGTATTATTCACTGGACGAATCCAGTGTTTCATGGGCGGTTATCAGTTGATGGCGTCGCCCAGTACTGCATGAATCCGTTGGGCAATGTGCGCGGCGTGGGTTTCCAGGGCGAAGTGGCCGGTGTCGAGTAATTCCACCACGGCGTTGGGGTTGTCGCCTTTGTAGGCATGGGCGCCCGGCGGGATGAAGAAGGGATCGTTCTGGCCCCAGATCACCAGCGCCGGCACTTGCGTGGCCTTGAAAAACGCCTGGAACGCCGGGTACAGCGTCAGGTTGTTGCGGTAGTCGAGGAACAGGTCCAACTGGATCTCGTCATTGCCGGGACGCTGCATCAGGAGCACGTCGAGCATGTAGGACTCCGGCGCCACCAGCTCCGGTTGCGACACGCCATGCAGGTACTGATAACGCGTGCCTTCCAGGCTGATGACCGCGTTGCGGATCACCTCGCGATTGGCCTGGCTCGGCTCGGCCCAGTAGGCCCGGATCGGATCCCAGGCGTCACCCAAACCTTCCAGGTAAGCATTGCCGTTTTGCGATATCAGCGCGCTGACCCGTTCCGGGTGGGCCACGGCGAGGCGCAGGCCCACCGGTGCGCCGTAGTCGAACACATAGAGGGCATAGCGACTGAGGTTCAGGGCGTCGACGAAGTGGCCAACGGTGATCGCCAGGTTATCGAAGCTGTAGTGGTAATTACGTTCGGCGGGGACTTCAGTGAAGCCGAAGCCTGGCAAGTCCGGGGCGATGATCCGGTAACGGGTGGCAAGCAGCGGGATCAGGTCACGGTACATATGGGACGAACTGGGAAAGCCATGCAGCAGCAACAACACCGGCGCGGAGGGGTCGCCGGCTTCACGGTAGAAAATGCGCACACCATCGGCATCAACGTGCTGATAGCGAACAACCGGGGCTGAAATCGACATGATCGTAGTCCTCTTTGTAACTGGTTAAATTGATTTGTTGGGTTACTGGTTTTGCAGGCTGCACTTGAAAATGTAACCTGTCAAATTAATTTAATGGGTTACTGATTGACGAATTTAGTAACTATTCAAAAGCGAAATCAGCGGTTACGATGGCGCGGACTTGAAGAGGATTCGCCATGCCCGCCATCACCCCATCCCCATTGGAACCCTACGTCCTGGCTGATCATCCCGTGCTGGACATGCTCAATACCCGGGCGAATGTCGACGGTGTGCCCTTTGAATTCTGGCAAGGCGATGCCGATGTCGAGCGCTGGCTGGTGCGGCTTGGCTGGGCCGAGGAGGGCGCAGTACCGGTATTTGAGGAGGGGGCACTGCTGGACGCGGCGCGGGGATTGCGGGAAGTGATCCGCGTGTTACTGGAACAGCGCAAGGCCGGCCAGCAGGGCGATCCCGGCGCGCTGAATGCGTTCCTGCGCAAGGCGGTCAGTCACCCGCAACTGGCTTGGCCGGCGCCTGGCGAGTTGCGGCTGGAGCGCCAGCGCAAGGTGCAGACTGCCGAGCAGTTCCTGGCGCCGATTGCCGAGGCCGCCGCGACGTTACTGGTGGAAGGGGATTTCGGCCTGATCCGCACCTGCGAACATCCCGAGTGCGTGCTGTGGTTCTACGACCGCACCAAGGGCCACAAGCGCCGCTGGTGCAGCATGGCGCTGTGTGGCAATCGGCATAAGGTGGCCGAGTTTCGCAAGCGCAAACTGGTGTAGACGTCCTCAGGATTCTGCCGGGCTTTCGCGCTCCAGCAACTGCCGCTTGCGCTCGACACCCCAGCGGTAGCCCGACAGATTGCCGTCGGCGCGCACCACGCGATGGCAGGGAATCGCCACCGCCAGGCTGTTGGCACCACACGCCTGGGCCACGGCGCGATAGGCGGTCGGCGCGCCGATGCGCTGGGCGATCTCGGCGTAGCTGGCGGTGCACCCCACCGGGATTTCCCGCAAGGCTTGCCACACGCGTTCCTGAAACGCAGTGCCGCGCAAGTCCAGGGGCAAGTCCAGGCCCAGGGCCGGCGCTTCGATAAAGCCCACCACCTGGGCGATCAATTGTTCGAAGTCGTGATCGGCACCCAGCAGATTGGCGCGGGGAAACTGGTCCTGCAGGTCGCGCACCAGTTTGTCCGGGTCATCCCCCAGCAGGATCGCGCACACACCGCGATTGCTCTGGGCCACCAGAATGGCGCCCAACGAGCATTGGCCAACGGCAAAGCGAATATCCGTGTTGGTGCCGCCGGCTTTGTAGTCGCGGGGCTTCATGCCGAGCAATTGGTCGGCAGCCTCATAAAAGCGGCTGTTGGAATTGAAGCCGGCGTCGTACAGCGCATTGGTCACCGAGTGCTGGTCCTTGAGGCCGTCGCGCACCTTGCGCGAGCGATGAGCGCTGCCGTAGCGCTTGGGCGTCAGGCCGGTCACCGCCTTGAACACCCGATGAAAATGGAACGGGCTCAAGCCGGCGAGGGCGGCCAGATCTTCAAGGGGCGGCAGGGTTTCGGCCTGTTCGATGTGCCGACAGGCCGCTGCCACCAGTTGCGCATGGCGTGCGGCCACCTGGGTCTGGTCCCCCGACGCGCGCTTGTTGGGCCGGTAGCCCGCCGCTTCAGCCTGTTGCGGGGTGTCGAAGAACTCGACGTTCTCCGGGCGCGGCCGCCGCGCGGAACTGCTGGGGCGACAGTACACACCGGTGGTTTTCACACCATAGACGAAGGTCAAGTCGGCCTTGGCGTCACGGGCGACAATCGCGGCCCAGCGGGGGTCTTGTTCGGTGGCGTGGCGCGCGGTCATGGTGGTGGCTCCTGGTTGAAGAATGCCAGGTTAGTCCCGTGGGGCATTCCCATCACTCCGATGCTTGCGGTCAAATTCATCCGGCCGTGCGAAACGTCAGGTTGATGCGCTGCGGCCCCATGACCGGATGCGTGCCGGGCTTGATCGGCATCACGCCGTGAAAGCGCAGGCGGTCCACGCCGCCCCATACCACTACGTCGCCATGGAACAGCGAGACTTTTTGCGTCTTGTCGCTGCGCTCATGGCCGCCGAACAGGAAGATCGCCGGTAAACCCAATGACACCGAGACCACCGGGGCGGCATAGCGCCGCTCGTTCTTGTCCTGGTGCAGGGACATTTTCGCGCCTGGCACATAGCGGTTGATCAAGCAGGCATCCGGCTCGAAATCGTCGAAACCTGCATCTGCTGCCGCCATCACGGCCAGTTCGCGCAATGCGGCCGGCAGGGCTGGCCAGGGTTGTTGGTTATTCGGGTCAATAGGGGAGTAGCGATAACCGGTGGAGTCGGTCGTCCAGCCCAAGTCACCGCAACTGCTTAACGCCGCCGACATGGTAAAACCACCGGGCGTGACCATTTGCCGGAAGGGCGATTGAGCCAATACCCGTCGCAGCTCCGGTAGCAAACGCTCGACCCAGGGCAGGGCATAGCCCCTGAGGACGTAGGATTGTTCACCGATTTGCTCGCGCCCCGGGGGCTGTTGCAGCGCCTCATCGGCGAACAAATCGGCGGTTGATCCGGGAAGGGTCTTACTGCGCATCGTGAAAAATCACTCCCAAGGTATGCCGAGTACCACTGTGCAGAACACTGACCCCATGGCGCAAGGTCACCCGATGAAACCCCCTCACACTCGGCATGGGTCGCTGATTGACCGCGAAGATTACCGCGTCACCCTGGTTAAGAGGGACGACCTGAGCCCGGGATTGCATTCTTGGCCGCTGCTCCGTCAGCACCAACTCCCCGCCACGAAAGTCCTCTCCCGGCTGCGACAACAGGATGGCAACTTGTAGGGGAAACACATGTTCCCCGTACAGATCCTGATGCAGGCAGTTGTAGTCGCCTGGGCCGTATTGCAGCAATAACGGGGTAGGGCGTTGCTGCCCGGCAGCGTGGCAGCGGGCAATGAAGTCGGCATGGTGCACCGGATAGGTGATCGGCAGGTTCATCTGTTCGTTCCAGCGATTGGCCTGGGGCGCCAGGAACCCATACAGCTGTTCACGCAGCGCGCGGATCGGCGCTGGCAGCGGGTAGCGGAAATATTTGTATTCGCCCCGGCCAAAGCCGTGCCTGGCCATCATCACATGGGAGCGAAACAGTTCGGGTCGGGGGTAGTGGCCGCTCAGTTCAGCGCATTCCTGCTGATCCAGCAGGGCCGGAATCAGTGCGTTACCCTGTTCATCAAGGGCTTGCTCGATGGCGGCCCAGTCCAGCTTGGCCAGGCGTTCATGCAGTGGAGTGGAAGGCATCGACAAGTTCCTGTGGCAGCGCATTAGGGCTGCCAGTCTAGAAAGTCGTCAGCGTCAGAACACTCCGATGCTTGCGCTCGAATTACAGCGCCTTGCTCACATTGATGTCGGTAATCTCATCGCTGGCATCGTGGATTTTCTCCAGGGCTTCCTTGGCTTCCTCCACGCTGCCTGCTTGCAGTTGGGCGAACTCGAAGCGGCGCTCACCGTTGAGTTTGTACTTGATCACATATTTGGTGGTAGTCACGGGCATTCCTGTCAGCTCAGTTTCGAATTGGTGCGGCGCACAATGCGGATCTTGTGGGACAAGGTCGGCTTTTTGGTCACGCTGATGGCGCGGCGGGTCACGACGTCCAGGGTGATGTTCCAGAACCCGGTGCTGGGCGCAGTGATTTTTGCCGGGAACTTGTCGAACGCGCCGCCGTGGTAAGTATGGCGGCCGCCGTTCTTGAAGCTGCGAAAGTTAGCATCGCTCATCAGGCGGATGTTGCAGGTTTGCGAGCATTCAATGACGACAATATCTCCTTCATTGAGGTGCTCACGCTGGTGGATGAATTTCATAAGGTGTCTCCAGAAGGGCTTTTTCTGAAAAATCAGAACGATACGTAGGTTAAGATGGAGTTTATCAGCCCCAGCACGTTTATTATCGGACCGTCGTCGACGACTTCGACAATTTAAAACAGTTATTTACCGAGTTATCAGGGATAAATCCTACGTGGGCGGGAGAAAAATACCTTCTTCGCTGTCGTAGGGTCTTTATCGGAGGTTTTTATATGAAGTGGAGTGTGTTGGTTCTGGCCCTGGCGTTGGGTGGATGTGCTTCGGTGGCGGATATCAAGCAGACCCCACCAACGCTGGCAGTGATCTCCGGGAAAAAACCACAGGAATACGCGGCGTGCGTTGTCCAGAAATTGTCTAAAACCCGCAGGCCTTCGCAGATCGAGCCTCACAAGGATGGTGTTCAAGTTATCGTACCGCAGAAGTTTTCTGCCGACCCGTCGGCCATTTTTGAAATTGAAGAGCGCTCCAGCGGGAGCAGTATCAAGCTCTACGAGAGCATGTCCAATGTGCCTATTCGTCCAGGTGACGTGAAGGCTGCGGGGGAAGCGTGCATTTCCGGCTGAGTCTTTAGCCGCCCACCTCGAATCCGATCAAGAAGCCCGACCCTGCTGCCGCAGCGTCGGGTTTTTTTGTGCGCGAGGTTCAGTACACCGTCCTTTTGCTCGCGGATGAGTGTTGTCGCGACCGGGCCATTGCCCTACCATTTGTAGGCTTATGCCTAATTCGCCTAAGCATATAACTATAAAAATGGAGTCGTGATGATGTCTCTGGAACGAGTTCTGATGGGTAGCGCGTTGTTGCTGATGTTGGGCAATGCACACGCGCTGGAGGGGAAAAACGTTTATATGCAGGGCGGCTCGCAGCCGGGAGCTGCGCCGTGCGTGGCCTGCCACGGGGCTGATGGCCTGGGGCTGGCAGCCGCGGGTTTTCCGCGTTTGGCCGGTTTATCGGTGGGGTATTTGCGTAAGCAACTGCAGGATTTTAAAAGTGGCGCCCGTAACAGCCCGGTGATGCAACCGCTGGCCAACGCCCTGACGGAAGAGGAAGTCAGCGCTGTAACCCGGCAGCTGGCGGCAATGCCTGCGCCCGCACCTGTGCCGGTGCACCGCAGCGAGATGCCTATTGACGCTGCGCAAAAGATTGCCCTGCAAGGCGCGTGGGAGCGCCAGATTCCGGCCTGTGTCAGCTGTCATGGCCCGGCCGGCGTGGGCGTCGGCGACGGGTTTCCACCCCTGGCCGGACAATCTGCGGCCTACCTCGCGGCGCAGTTGAACGCCTGGCGCAGCGGCACGCGCCATAACGATCCGAATGATCTGATGGGCCATATCGCCAAATCCCTCAGCGCTGAAGAAGTGCAGGCCGTGGCCACCTATTTTGCCTCGTTGAGCGGCCAGGAGGCCAAGCCATGAAGCGCTTCTTGTTTGCTCCGCTGCTGGGAAGCCTGATCGGCGTACCCGTCCATGCCGCCCCTATTGCCATGGAAGACCAGTCACAGTTGCAGCCAGCCGGCGCTCATGGGGCTGCCGTGCAGTTCCAGCCGCCCAAAGAAAGCGAGCTGCCGGACAACGCCTACGGCAAGCTGGTGAAACAGGGCTACGCGCTGTTTGTCGACACCAAGCGCCTGGCGCCGCAATTTGTCGGTAATGGCCTCAATTGCAGCAATTGCCACCTGGACCAGGGTCGCCTGGCCAATTCGGCGCCGCTGTGGGGTGCCTACCCGATGTACCCGGCGTATCGAAAAAAGAACGACAAGGTCAACACCTTCGCCGAGCGTTTGCAGGGCTGTTTCCAGTTCAGCATGAATGGCGGCACGCCACCGGCTGCAGACAGCCCGGAGATTACCGCGCTGTCGGTGTATGCCTACTGGCTGGCGAGCAAGGCTCCCTTGGGCGTCGAACTGCCGGGCCGTGGCTACCCGGACGTGCCGGCACCCGCCAAGGGTTACGACCTGGCCCAGGGCGCAGAGGTCTACAAGGGCCAGTGCGCGGTGTGCCATGGCGCCGAAGGCCAGGGCCAGAAAGTGGGCGACAACTACGTGATGCCGCCGCTCTGGGGTAAAGACTCCTACAACTGGGGCGCCGGGATGCATCGAATCAATACGGCAGCGTCCTTCATCAAGCACAACATGCCCCTGGGCCAGGGCGGCAGCCTGACCGACCAGCAAGCCTGGGACGTGGCGGCCTACGTCAACCGTCACGAGCGTCCTCAGGACCCGCGCCTGGTGGACGGCTCCGTGGAGAAAACCCGGGTGAAGTTCCACGCCAATGACGGCGTCAATCTTTACGGGCAGACGGTCGATGGCGTACTGATCGGGCAAGGCATCCGTTAAACTGTCGATAACCCATAAAAAATGCCGCTGAATCAGCGGCATTGTCTTTTCGGAAACTCAGTCATGAAACGTGAGCAAGTCAGGGAACAGCATGCAGGGGGGCATATTTCTGCGACCCATGTGATTCAAAATCCCGCGGATACGGGCGAGTGGATCGTGTTCTTCAAGAAGAGCGGCGGTCGCAGCTACTTCCTGGTGGATGACCAGGATGAAGTCGAATCCTTCTCCCGCCTGGACGACTTGATCGAGACCATTCGCGGCCTGGGCATCAAGTTCGCCGAAATTCACATGTAATTATTTGCAGACCACCGTCACGCTGCGGGTCTTGTAGTTGCCGACATCCTTGCCCAGGGTCTTGTCGCTTTCTTTCAGGGCCGGTGTGCCTTCGGTGCCGACAATCCGGTAGCCGGTGCCCGCGCAGGACGCATCAGCCTTTTCATAACAGCTGGCCCAGGAGTTGGCTTCGCCGGAGCAGTCGATGGCCAGTCCTTGTTCGCCGTTCTTCAGGACCGTGTCGGAAGTGGTGGTGCAGCCACCGGTAAGCGCCAGTACCGCAATCAGTGCCAGGATCTTGTTCATGTAGGAGTCGTCATCAGGGTGTTGGAGGGGAGCGCTGACACTGTCGTGGGGCGTTACAGGCGAGATTATAGCGAACCGCCATCAACGTACAGACAAACACAAAAAAGCCCCGTCAAACGAGGCTTGATTGGCGTTACCGCGGTGTTACTTGGTTTTCGGACGCTTGCTCGACGCGTGGCCGGCTTCATCCACAAACACTTCGGCCACGGCACAGGCTTGAGCTTCGGTCGCGAATGCGCCGGCAACGCTGTCGCCATGGAAGTTGATCAAGTGCCAGCCGTCCGCTCGCTTGGTGATCAGGTAGCCGTTCACGCCTTTTGGTTCTGACATCTATCAATCTCGTTGTCTGGTTCAAGGGCGTAATGATAGCGCCAAACGGCGTGGGGCAGCGCAAGTTGTTGCAGGTCAGTGCCGATCGCCATAAAGCATGCTAAAAAGGTTGGAGCCCTTTGAATGACGGGCACAAGCCGACGATTTCTAACAGCGGCGAAGGTACTTGATTGAATGCCGGCGGAACTTACGCCGACATTTTTTCTCTATGTTGACATCGCAACGCCAGCAGGACCCATTGTAAGGTGACTGCGGCCTGATTAGACTGCGCCGAATTTCGTACGCACAGCCCTTTGTAAGGACTCATATGATCAAGAAATGCTTGTTCCCAGCAGCCGGTTACGGCACTCGCTTCCTGCCAGCGACCAAGGCCATGCCCAAAGAAATGCTGCCGGTGGTGAACAAGCCACTGATCCAGTATGGCGTGGAAGAAGCACTGGATGCCGGCCTGAACGAAATCTCGATCGTGACCGGCCGTGGCAAACGCGCCCTGGAAGACCACTTCGACATCAGCTACGAGCTGGAAAACCAGATCAAGGGCACCGACAAGGAAAAATACCTGGTCGGCATCCGTAAGCTGCTCGACGAGTGCTCGTTCTCCTACACCCGCCAGACCCAAATGAAAGGCCTGGGGCACGCGATCCTGACCGGTCGTCCGCTGATCGGTGACGAACCGTTCGCCGTGGTACTGGCCGATGACCTGTGTGTAAACCTGGAAGGCGACGGCGTCCTGACCCAGATGGTCAAGCTGTACCAGAAGTACCGTTGCACCATCGTCGCGGTTCAAGAGGTCGATCCTCAGGAAACCAACAAGTACGGCGTGATTGCCGGCGACGATATCGGTGATGGCCTGATCCGCGTACGCGACATGGTTGAAAAGCCAGCGCCGGAAGATGCTCCGTCGAACCTGGCGATCATCGGCCGCTACATCCTGACCCCTGACATCTTCAAGCTGATCGAAGAAACCGAGCCAGGCAAGGGTGGCGAGATCCAGATCACCGACGCCCTGCTGAAGCAGGCAAAAGACGGTTGCGTGATTGCCTACAAGTTCAAGGGTCGTCGTTTTGACTGCGGTGGCGCCGAAGGCTACATCGAAGCGACCAACTTCTGCTACGAGCACTTCTACAAGACTGGCAAGGCTTACTGATTCATCGTTGCCAGCCCGTTGAAAAAGCCTGCGAGTCGAAAGACCGCAGGTTTTTTTATGCCTTGCCCAAATAGCGGCTGGGGGCTTCGCCCAGTACCCGCTTGAACATTGCACCAAACGCATTGCCGTTGGCATAGCCCATGTCCCGTGCAATAGCCCCCAATGGTCGGCCCTGGGCTAACTGGCAAACGGCTTCGGCAATCCGTAGCTGCTGGCGCCATTGGTTGAAGCTCAGCCCGGTTTCATCCCGAAACCGCCGGCGCAGGGTGCGCACGCTGGCGCCGATGGATTCACTCCAGTCTTCCAGGGTGGCCGGGTTCGCCGGGTCTTCCAGAAGCATTTCACACACACTGAGCACGCGTTTGTCCCGGGGCAATGGCAGGCTGCAGCCTTCGGTTTCAGTCGCGGATATCAACTGGTGCAGCAGCAATGGCGTGAGCAGGGCAGTGTGGGCGTCGGGTGCGAGCATGCCCAGAATCAGCTCCCGCAGCAGCGGCTCCACCCTGATCAATCGGCAGGATTGCCACGCAGTGGGTAATTGATCGCTTTCCACGTACAGTGCGCGCATCGCAACCTCACCGACCATGTGCAATTCATGGTCGACACCCGGCGCAATCCAAAAGCCGTATGCCGGCGGGACGGTCCAGGCGCCCATGCGGGTCAGCACCCGGATCACGCCTTGGGTGGCGTGCACCAGTTGGCCATATTCATGGCTGTGCCAAATCTCCCGTGCGCCATCGACATAGTCATGGGCCCGAACCCGCAATTCCTCGCTGGTGCTGCGAGCGGGCGCCCCAAAGCGTTTACGCCAGATGTTGTCCAATCAAGAATGATTCCTGAGATGTAGGTTGGAACGGTCATTAATTGACCCGTGCGCGTAGAAGAATGACCGGATCTTTAACGCGATTCAATATTAAATAAGAACGATTAACAAAAAGACTTTTCAAGGAATCGTCATGTCCGGTGCGTTGTCTTCTCCTCCGTTTTACCTTTCCAGGCTGGCGCTGGTGGTGTTGGCGCTTGCTCCTGTTGTGTGGGCCGATGACGCGCCCATCGTGTTGAAGGACACCGCGGTGACAGCCGCCGAGGCCGAGCCGGCAGACGGCGTGGTGCCAGGCTATGTGGCGCGCAACACCACCGTGGGCACCAAAACCGGCGCGCCGATCGTGGAGACGCCGCAATCGATCTCGGTGGTCAGCCGCCAGCAGATGGATGACCAGGCGGCGCAAACCGTCGACCAGGCATTGCGCTACACACCAGGGGTTTACTCCCAGGATAACGACCTGCGGTTTGACCAGTTGAGCATTCGCGGCTTCGATGCCGACTCCTACCTCGACGGGCTCAAGCTCAATCGCACGACCTGGTTCGCTACGCCTCGGGTCGACCCTTGGTTTCTGGAGCGCATCGACGTGCTGCGCGGGCCAGCTTCCGTGCTGTACGGCCAGAGCGGGCCGGGCGGCCTGGTGGACATGCAGAGCAAGCGGCCGACGGATGAGCCACTGCACGTGTTGCAAATGAGCGTGGGCAATGACAACCGCTATCAGGCCGGCTTCGATTTTGGCGGGCGCCTGGACGAGCAGGGCGATGTGACCTATCGGCTGACCGGGCTGGGCCGCATGGCCGATACCCAGACCGATCACATCAAGGACCAGCGCATCGCCATCGCGCCGGCCATCACCTGGAACATCGACGACGACACCAGCCTGACCCTGCTGGCCAACTATCAATACGACCCGGAAGGTGGGCTGTTCAACCCGGTACCCGCGTATGGCACCGCGCTGCACAACCCGAATGGGCGCTTGCGCCCCGATGATTACCTGGGCGACCCGGACCGCGATCGCTTCAAGCGCAATCAGTTTTCCCTGGGCTACGCGTTCAGCCACCGGTTCAACGACACCTGGAGCTTTCGCCAGCACCTGCGCTATATGCATGATGACGTCGACTACTACCAGACTTCCCTCACCGGGCCGCTGGACGCCAACCTTGCCACCGCGCCGCTGTGGGTCAACGTCAATCATGAGCACCTTGGCCAGTTCGCCCTTGATAACCAGTTGCAGTCCGACTTCAGCACCGGCCCGGTCAAGCACACTGTGCTGATGGGGGCGGACTTCCAGCGGCTGTTGCAGACCATCAACCGGGGCGGTCAGTATTTCCCGAGTGCGATCAATATCTACAACCCCGACTTCAGCGCCTTGCCGAGGGTGCCGGTGTCCATCAACCAATACACCACCCAGAGCCAGTTTGGCGTGTACCTGCAGGACCAGCTCAGCTTCGACCATTGGCGCTGGCTGATCGGTGTGCGGCAAGACTGGGCGCGTACCTACGACAATCAGGACAGCGCGTTGACCGGCGCCAACCTGAGCAACACGCGCCAGCACGACGAGAAACTCACCTGGCGTTCGGGCCTGAGCTACGTGTTTGATAACGGCGTTGCGCCGTATGTCAGCTACAGCGAATCGTTCCAGCCGCAACTGGGCACTGACCGGCTGGGCGCGACATTTGTGCCGACCACCGGCAAGCAGTACGAAGCCGGCGTTAAATACCAGCCTGTGGGCTCCCGCAGCCTGTACAGCGCGGCAGTGTTCGACCTGCGTCAGCAAAACGTCCTGACCACCGACGATGTCGACCCCAATTTTGCCACCCAGAAAGGCGAAATCCGCTCCCGCGGCATCGAGCTGGAAGCCCATGCCGAGGTCACCTCGAACCTCAGCCTGATCGGTTTTTACACCTGGATGGACCAGCGCATCCTCAAATCCAATGACGGCGACCAGGGCGAACACCCGACCGGCATCCCGGGCAAGAGTGCCTCGCTGTGGGCGGACTACACCTTCCACGACGGCCCGCTGCAGGGCGTCGGTTTCGCGGCGGGTGCGCGCTACTTCGGGCCGAGCTACGGCAGCGCCGACAACACGCTGGAGGTGTCATCGCGCACGCTGTTTGATGCCGCGGCGCACTATGACGTGCAGAACTGGCGCCTGGCCCTCAACGCCAGCAACCTGTTCAACAAGGAATACCTGGCCTACTGCAGCAACGGTTTCCTTTGCTACTGGGGCGCAACCCGTTCGTTGCAGGCCAGCGCGACGTATCGCTGGTAAGGCGCTGACCTCTGGCGCGGCAGCAGGTATGCTGTTGTCCTGCCGAGGAGAGTGAAATGGCCTACGATTTTGACCTTTATGTAATTGGTGCCGGTTCCGGCGGTGTGCGCGCTGCACGATTCGCTGCGGGTTTTGGCGCCAAAGTGGCGGTGGCTGAAAGCCGCTACCTGGGCGGTACCTGCGTGAATGTGGGCTGCGTGCCGAAGAAACTGTTGGTATACGGCGCGCATTTCGCCGAAGACTTCGAGCAGGCCAGCGGTTTTGGCTGGTCCCTGGGTGAAGCGAATTTCGATTGGGCGACCCTGATCGCCAACAAGGATCGTGAAATCAACCGCCTCAATGGCATCTACCGCAACCTGCTGGTCAACAGCGGCGTAACCCTGCACGAAGGGCATGCGCGGCTGGTGGACCCGCACCAGGTAGAAATCAACGGCGAGCGTTTTACCGCCAAACACATTCTGGTAGCCACCGGTGGCTGGCCGCAGATCCCGGACATCCCGGGGCGCGAGCACGCCATTGGCTCCAATGAGGCGTTTTTCCTCAAGGAGCTGCCCAAGCGTGTGCTGGTAGTCGGCGGTGGCTATATCGCCGTCGAGTTCGCCGGGATTTTCCATGGCCTGGGCGCACAGACTTCGCTGCTGTATCGCGGCGACCTGTTCCTGCGCGGTTTTGACGGCTCGGTGCGCACGCACTTGAAGGAAGAGCTGACCAAGCGCGGCCTGGACCTGCAGTTCAACGCCGACATCGAGCGTATCGACAAACAGGCCGATGGCAGCCTCAAGGCCACCTTGAAAGATGGCCGCGTGCTGGAAGCCGATTGCGTGTTCTACGCCACTGGCCGACGCCCGATGCTCGATAACCTGGGGCTGGAAAACACTGGCGTCAAGTTGGACAAGCGCGGCTTTGTCGAAGTGGATGAGCTGTACCAGACCGCCGAACCGTCGATCCTGGCGATTGGTGATGTGATCGGCCGCGTGCAACTGACGCCAGTGGCCCTGGCTGAAGGCATGGCCGTGGCACGTCGCTTGTTCAAGCCTGAGCAATATCGTCCGGTGGACTACGCGATGATCCCGACGGCGGTGTTCAGCCTGCCGAATATCGGCACCGTGGGCCTCAGCGAAGAGCAGGCCCGTGAAGACGGGCACAAGGTGCAGGTGTTCGAAAGCCGCTTCCGGCCGATGAAACTGACCCTGACCGACTGCCAGGAAAAGACCCTGATGAAGCTGGTAGTCGACGCCGAGACCGACAAGGTCCTGGGTTGCCACATGGTCGGCCCCGACGCTGGCGAGATCGTGCAGGGCCTGGCGATCGCGCTCAAGGCGGGCGCGACCAAGCAGCATTTCGATGAAACCATCGGCGTGCACCCAACGGCGGCGGAAGAGTTCGTCACCATGCGCACGCCAGTGGCGCAGTAATCAGCCCTCGGTAGTTGCTTCCGGCACCGTCGCAACGACGGCTGCCAGGCGCAGCGCATCAATACTGGCCTGGGCCTTGACCAGGTCCAGTTCCAGGGTTTTGTTGGTCTTCTGATGCTCGGCCAGCGCTTCCTGGCGCGCCTGATTCTCCAGTTGGGCAACTCGCAAGCGCTCCTGCAACAGGGTGCGCTCGCTGTCGATCACACTCACTTGCTCGCTCAATTGACGCTGCTGTTCGCGGTCCTGGCGAGCCTGTTCCTGCAGTGCGCTCAATTCCTTCACGGTCACTCGATGCTCGATCAGCAGGCGCTCGTTATCGCGGTGCAACTGAGTGATTTCATCCTGGCGCACCATCGCGCTCTGCTGGGCCTGGCGCAGCTCTGCCTGGACCTGCTGCAACTGGCCTTCATGGCGACGCTGTTCCTGCTCACGCTGGTCCTTGATCGCATTGCGGTAATGCTCCAGGGCGTCCCGGGCATGCAGGTGCTTCTCTTCCAGTGAGCGAATCTGCTCGTCCTTGTCGTTGATCCGCAACTCGTAATCGCTGCACGCCTGGCTCAGCCCGGCGTTGCGGGTTTGCTCGGTTTGCAGGCTGGAGCGAGTGCTTTGCAAGGCCGCGCTTTCATCGGCCAGGGCGGCGGACTGGATATCGAACTGCTGCTTGAGCTGGGAGTGGGCCGCTTCCAGCTCCTCAACCTGGGCGAGCAGGGCGGTTTTCTGTTGCTGGAACTGCGCCAGGGCCAGGTCGATAGGCTCCTGGGCCTTCTCCTTCAGGCGCTGGGCCAGTCGCGCCACCAGTTCACCCAGTTCGTCGTCAATGGGCGCTTCGGTGATGGTCTGGCGGGTTTCGCTTTCGTCCAGCTCCTTCAGATAGCGGTGAATCGTGGTTTTCGAGCCGGTATTGCCCATCTCGATGCGTACTGCATCGATGCTCGGGTTTTCGCCGCGGGCAAGGATCGCCAGGCGTGCCGTTTGAACTACTGCTTTATTGATGCCGCCGCGAGCCATGGAGTCTCCGTCGATTTGATACTGTGGTACGTAGTATGTATATACGTACTATATCACGATTGTTTTAAAGCCGAAATTGATGATTTATCAGATGGGATATTGGCGTATTATCCCGTGTGATACAGGTTTTGAAATGGACAACAGCCAATGGCAGTACAGGCATGAGTGAGCTGGACCGTTATCTGAATGCGGCCACCCGCGATAACACCCGCCGCAGCTATCGAGCGGCAATCGAGCATTTCGAGGTGAATTGGGGTGGATTCCTGCCGGCGACCAGTGACAGCGTGGCGCGCTATCTGGTGGCGCATGCGGGCGTGCTGTCGGTCAACACGTTGAAGCTGCGTTTATCGGCGCTGGCCCAGTGGCACACCAGCCAGGGGTTTCCTGATCCGACCAAGGCGCCAGTGGTGCGCAAAGTCCTGAAAGGCATTCGTGCCCTGCACCCGGCTCAGGAAAAGCAGGCAGAGCCATTGCAACTGCAGCACCTGGAGCAGGTCATCCAGTTCCTCGAACAGGAAGGCCACGACGCCCGAGCCGCAGAAGACCATCCCCGATGGCTGCGGACCAAGCGTGACGCAGCGTTGATCCTGCTGGGTTTCTGGCGTGGCTTTCGCAGCGATGAGTTATGCCGGTTGAATATCGAGCACGTGCAGGCGGTGCCCGGTTCGGGCATCACCCTGTATCTACCGCGCAGCAAAAGTGATCGGGAAAATATCGGCCGCACTTACCAGACGCCGGCGCTGTTGCGGCTGTGCCCGGTGCAGGCCTATAGCGAATGGCTCAGCGCTTCAGCGCTGGTGCGCGGCCCGGTGTTTCGCGGCATTGATCGCTGGGGCAACCTGGGCGAGGAGGGCTTGCACGCCAACAGCGTGATCCCGCTGTTGCGCCAGGCGCTGGAGCGTGCCGGGATTGCGGCCGATCAGTACACCAGCCACTCCCTGCGCCGGGGCTTCGCTACCTGGGCTCATCGCAGTGGCTGGGACTTGAAGTCGTTGATGACTTACGTCGGCTGGAAAGACATGAAATCGGCCATGCGCTATGTTGAAGCGACGCCCTTTCTCGGCATGACCCGGGCATCCCTCGAGTGATTCAAGGTTTCTTCTATTAATACAGTCTCTTGATAGTGAAAACCAATCGTCAGCATCAGGTTTGCCAATGAGCCATCGGCCGGGAGAGTGGGTAGGATTCACCTCATCAACTTACTAAGCCCTTCTACAAACCTGACGGAGAGTCAACGATGCCTATCATCAACAGCCAAGTAAAACCGTTCAAAGCTACCGCCTACAAAAACGGCAACTTCGTAGACGTGACTGATGCTGACCTGAAAGGCAAATGGTCTGTCGTGTTCTTCTACCCAGCCGACTTCACCTTCGTCTGCCCAACCGAACTGGAAGACCTGGCTGACAACTACGCCGAATTCCAGAAACTGGGCGTCGAAATCTACAGCGTTTCCACCGACACCCACTTTGCCCACGCTGCCTGGCACAACACCTCGCCAGCCATCGGCAAAATCCAGTACACCATGATCGGCGACCCGACCCTGACCATCTCCCGCAACTTCGACGTGCTAATCGAAGAAGCTGGCCTGGCAGACCGTGGCACCTTCGTGATCAACCCTGAAGGCCAGATCAAAATCGTTGAACTGAACGATGGCGGCGTTGGCCGTGACGCTTCCGAGCTGCTGCGCAAAATCAAGGCGGCCCAGTACGTTGCTGCTCACCCGGGCGAAGTCTGCCCAGCCAAGTGGAAAGAAGGCGAGGCCACCCTGGCTCCGTCCCTGGACCTGGTCGGCAAGATCTAAGTCTGTGAAATGCCAAGGGCGGGTTACCGCAACTAAGTAAGCTGCATCCGCCCTCGAAACGCCCGGGCGAGATTCGCTCGGGCGTTTTTTTGTCTGCAATAAACCGAATTAATAGGAAATCGCCCGTATGTTGGACGCCAATCTTAAAGCTCAGTTGAAGTCATACCTGGAACGGGTCACCCAGCCGATCGAGATCGTCGCCTCCCTCGATGACGGTGCGAAATCCCAGGAAATGCTTGCCCTCTTGCAGGATGTAGCCAGCCTTTCGACGCTGATTACCCTGAAAAGCGATGGCAATGATGCGCGCAAGCCATCGTTCTCCATCAACCGCCCGGGTGCCGATATCAGCCTGCGTTTTGCCGGCATCCCAATGGGCCATGAATTCACTTCGCTGGTGTTGGCGCTGCTGCAAGTCGGCGGCCACCCCTCGAAGGCCAGTGTCGAAGTGATTGAACAGATTCGCGCCCTTAAAGGCGAGTTCAGCTTCGAGACTTACTTCTCGCTGTCGTGCCAGAACTGCCCGGACGTGGTCCAGGCGCTGAACCTGATGGCAGTACTGAACCCGAACATCCGCCACGTCGCCATCGACGGTGCGCTGTTCCAGGCAGAAGTCGATGATCGTCAGATCATGGCCGTGCCCAGCGTTTACTTGAATGGTGTGAACTTCGGCCAGGGCCGCATGGGCCTGGAAGAAATCCTCGCCAAGCTCGACACCAGCGGTATCGAAAAAGCCGCCGAGAAAATCAGCGCCAAAGATGCGTTCGACGTACTTGTCGTCGGCGGTGGCCCAGCGGGTTCGGCAGCGGCTATCTACGCTGCACGTAAAGGCATCCGTACCGGTGTTGCAGCCGAGCGCTTCGGCGGGCAGGTGCTGGACACCATGTCGATCGAGAACTTTATCTCGGTACAGGAAACCGAAGGGCCGAAACTCGCCAGCGCCCTGGAGGCCCACGTGCGTCAGTACGACGTGGACATCATGAACCTGCAGCGTGCTACTGCGCTGATCCCGGCGAAAAACAACGGTGAGCTGCACGAAATCCGTTTCGAAAGCGGTGCGACCCTCAAGTCCAAGACCGTGATCCTGGCCACCGGTGCCCGCTGGCGCGAAATGGGTGTACCGGGTGAGCAGGAATACAAGGCCAAGGGCGTGTGCTTCTGCCCGCACTGCGACGGCCCGCTGTTCAAGGGCAAGCGCGTGGCGGTGATCGGCGGCGGTAACTCCGGCGTTGAAGCAGCCATCGACCTGGCCGGTATCGTCAGCCACGTGACCTTGCTTGAGTTTGACAGCAAGTTGCGCGCCGACGCCGTGTTGCAGCGCAAGCTGTACAGCCTGCCGAACGTTGACGTGATTACCAGCGCGCTGACCAGTGAGGTCAAGGGGGATGGCCAGAAAGTTACCGGCCTGGCCTACAAGGATCGCGACAGTGGCGAATTCAAGACTATCGACCTGGAAGGCATCTTTGTACAGATCGGTTTGCTGCCCAACACCGACTGGCTCAAAGGCACTGTGGAGTTGACTCCACGTGGCGAGATCATCGTCGATGCACGTGGTGAGACTTCGTTGCCAGGCGTTTTTGCCGCCGGCGACGTAACGACTGTTCCGTACAAGCAGATCGTAATAGCAGTAGGCGAGGGCGCCAAGGCTTCCCTGAGTGCTTTCGATCACCTGATCCGCACTTCCGCCCCGGCGTAAATTCCGGCCCGGAAATGAAAAACCCCATGAGTGATCATGGGGTTTTTTATTGCCGGCGGAACCTTACAGCGGCGTTGGCTGAATGATTTCAACCCAGTACGCATCCGGGTCTTTCACGAAGGCCAGGCTTTTCATGCGGCCGTCACTCAGGCGCTTCTGGAAGTCGCAGCCCAGTTCTTCAAAGCGCGCGCAGGCAGCAACGATGTCCGGCACCGAGATGCAGATATGGCCAAAGCCACGCGGGTCGGTGTTGCCGTTGTGGTAGGCAAAGTCCGCGTCGTTTTCGGTGCCGTGGTTGTGGGTCAGTTCGAGGATGCCCGGGATCGACTTCATCCACTGGGTGCGGGCGGCAGCGTCGGCCGGGATCTGGGCCTTGTCGACCAGGGCCAGGAAGTACAGGCTGAATTCGGCTTCCGGGAAGTCACGTTTTTCAACCAGGGAAAAACCCAGTACGCGGGTGTAGAAATCCAGCGACTTGGTGATGTCCTTGACCCGCAGCATGGTGTGGTTGAACACGAAGTTCGTGGTGGCGGCGTCAGGCTGGGCGGTGACGCCCGGGAAAGTGTTCAGTTCGTGCAGGCTCATGGGCCCTCCAGAGAAAAATGGGGCAAACGTGGCTCCGGTTGGAGCATCCCTTGGCTTGCGGCTGGCATCCGTGCAGCCGGTCCATGATACGCAGCCCTGCCGGTTGCGCCAAATGAAAAAGGTCACGCAACCCTTGCGGCCAGCGGGTGCAGGGGCCCAAACTTTGTCGCTTGAACCTTGAGTGTTTTTCGTAATGACCGGATTTCGCGCACCGTTGTTGAGTACCCTGGGCCTGTTGCTGGGCAGCACCGCTGCATGGGCGGCTGACCCGGAAATTCATTGGCCCAGCGGCTGGCAGGTAGAGGAAGTGGCGCCCGACGACCAGGCCCCGGCGCAACCGTCGGCGGTGTCCCGCCAGCGGGCCATAAAGAATGATGAGAATGGCGCGACCTTGATGGTCATGGAGTTGACGGGCACGCCAATCGAAGCGGGGCATACGGTCAACCTGCAAGGCGTGCTGCTGGAAATGCGCAAATCCATCCAGAAGGACTTTGCCCAGGGTGGTTATCAAAGTGTGTGCACCAAGATGCACCCCACAACATTGAGCCGGCTTGAGGCATTGGAAACTACCTGTGTAATCACCGAGAACGGTCGGCATGTGCTGTCGCAAACGTTGGTGGGGGCTGTCGATACCGATAAGGCCTATGTTTTTTCATACGCAGGCCAGGCCGACGCTTACGAATCAAGCAAGGATGAAGTCAGTTCGGTGCGTGACAGCCTTAAACTTTGAGCGTTGTAGGCATCGCGACAAATAAGTCGATTTGAACAAAGTGAAATGTTTTTTAAAGTTCGCTTTTGAAAGTGCCAGCGTCCTGATTTGTTTCACTATCGATGCCTGTAAACAAAAAAGCCCTGCATGTGCAGGGCTTTTCTTAGTGCGTTTGTACTAGCCGCAAAGCATTAGCCGCGAAGCCAGGAGTCTACAGTGGCTGCGCCGTACTGTTCTTTCCACGCCTTCAGGCCGCGATGGTTGCCGCCCTTGGTTTCGATCAGTTCACCCGTGTGCGGGTTGTGGTAAACCTTGACGACGCGGGCACGGCGCTGTTTGGGTGCGGCAGCGACGGAAGCGCCGGACTTGCCCGGGTTAGGATCCAGGATGGAGATGATGTCGCGCAGGCTTTTGCCGTAGGTCTTCATCAGCCCTTGCAGCTTTTCTTCGAATTCGATTTCTTTCTTCAAACCAGCATCGTTCTTCAGGGATTCCAGCTGGGCAAGCTGCTCTTGAAGGGCTTTTTCTGCTGCGCGAAATTCGGCGAGTCTGGACAAAATCTATACTCCAATAGTGTATTTGGCTGATATCTACTGCAAACAAAGCGATAAGCCAAGAGCCTTAAGGCGACTCAATGAAAGTGGCCTTCCTGCCAATTCAGCACAGGCAGGAAAAATTGTAGTAGTTAATCAGTCATGAGTAAATCATGTCTTTTGTATAAATAACAATATTTCCGTTGAAGTGGCTGGCTATTCAATGGCTGTTCAGGAATCTAATGAACTCGTCGCAAGGTACAGGCTTGCCAAACAGGTAGCCTTGCAAGAAATCAACGCCTTGGGCCGCCAGATAGTCGCATTGTTCTTGTGTTTCGACGCCTTCGGCAACGATGCCCAGGTCCAGCTTGGCAGACAGTTCAATGATGCTGTCGAGTATATGCCGCGAGAGTGCATCAACACCGATCATTGCCACGAAGCTTTGATCTATCTTCAAGTAATCGACATTGAAGTTGCGCAAATAACCCAGGCTGGAGTGGCCGGTGCCAAAGTCGTCGATCGCGATCATTACCCCCATTTCATGCAGCGCCTGGAACAGCTGGCGGGTGATATCCGTGGGTTCGATCAACTCGCGCTCGGTCAACTCCAGGACCAGGATCACCTTGCCCGGCGGGAAGGCAGCGAGGAACTCCCGGCAGTCCTCCACCAGCCCCAGGTCGTGACAATGGCGAGCGGTAATGTTGATGCCCACGTGAAAATTGTCGGCAAACTGCGCGGTGTGGGGCGCCAACTGTGCGGCGGTCTGGCGCATCAGGGCGCGGGTCATCGGTACGATCAGGCCCGAATGTTCGGCCAGGGGAATGAACAGGTCCGGGCGCACCAGACCTTCCCTGGGATGATTCCAGCGCATCAGCACTTCACAGCCGGCCCACTGCCGGATGTTGTCGCCACGCACCACTGGCTGGTAATAGGGCACAAATTCATTGGCGCCCAGGGCCCGTTGCAGTTCCAGGGTCGGTGCCGATGAGCGCTTTTGCAGCCAGTGGGCGAGGATGCCTGCCAGCACGCCGAAAAACACCACCAGAACGAACAGCGCGGGATACCGCGCCCGCATGTAGCGCCAGGTTTCACCCTCCGGCATCCCGGCTTCCACGCTGTAGGTATACCGCGTGGAGTCGAGATGATGATGCGCGACGGAAAATGTCGGCAGCGCTGTGCTGTGCACCTTGCCATCCGCCGCCAGCCAGTTAGGCCCCACCTGCAACACCAGGTCGGTATATCGGCTGATCAGGCGCAACGCGTTGGTCAAGTGGTAGCCATCAATAGAGGCGAAGGCCCCCCGGTCTCCCTCGGTGAGGCGATACACCAGCAATGCGGTGTCGGGTGTCACCGGGTTGCCTTTCATCAGCCAGAGACGGCCGCCGACGTAGTCCTCAGGGTTGACCGGGGACTGGTAGTTGCCACCAAACAACGAGCTGCAATAGATGTTGCGCTGCCAGGACAAGGTGGTGGCGCGCACGAACGGCCGGCGGGTGACCTGTTCCCGCAGCTTCAGTTGAGTCGGGTTATCACATTCATGGCCGGCCAGTGGCAGCAGGTCCTGGGCGGCGAGGGCGGTGTTGTCGAGCATCAGGTCAAACTGGCGCACGGCCTCCTGGGCGGTTTGCGCGGTGCTGTGCTCGAGGGTGCGCCCGGCTTGCCAATACAGGATAAGCACACCCAGCAAAATGGGCAGCGCGCCACTGAGCAGGGTGATCAGGTGGCGAGTGGAGGCCTTTCGGGGGCCTTTGACGGTCAGTGGCATTTGCGCAGCCTGTAGCGGGAGAGGGCAATAGGACGCTCAAATGCGGTCGGGACAACCTCGGTGGCCTTCCAACAAAGCGTATCGGTATTGGCCATGATAGATGGCGGCAGGCGTCTGTGCATGTTCAATAAAGCTTCAACCGTGTGGCCAGTTGAATAAATGCCAGGGTTGCCGGCGAGGACTGCCGACGGTCCAGTACCGCCAGCCCCACCTGGCGTTTGACGGCAGGCTTGAGCGGTTTGATCAGGTAATCCGCCTGCGTGGATTCAGGCAGCGACAACTCGGCGACAATGGTCACGCCGTCGCCCCGGCGCACGGTGTCCAGGGTGCTGAGCAGCTGTGAGCAGCGGTAACGCACATCCGGCTGCAACCCTGCACCGACGAACAGCCTTGAGACCAGTTCGGCCGAACCGGCCTGGGTCAGGATAAAAGGTTCACCACACAGCGCTTTCAGGCTGACACTTGCCTGCGCGCCCAAGTGATGCCCCAAGGGCAGCAGCGCGACCAGTTGGTCCTCAATCAACGGGAACGTATCGAAGCGCTCTTCAGGCAGCACTACAAACCCAACGTCGACGCGCCGCTCTTCCAGCCACTGCGTCACCTGGCGATCGGGGCCTTCGTCGACATGCACCTCGATGCCCGGATGCTGCTCGCGAAAATGCTGCAGGATCACGGGCAACAAGCGAATCGATGAGGTCGGCCCGAACGAGCCGATGCGCAGCGTGCCGCGCTTCATCCCGCGGGCATCGGCGGCTTCCTGTTGCAGCGTGTTGGCCAACCCGAGCATGGCCCGGGCGCGCAACAGCAGTTGTTGGCCGATATCGCTGAGTTCGACCTGGGACTGATGACGTCGGATCAACTCCACACCCAGTTCCTGCTCCAGGGATTTGATCGCATGGGACACCGCCGATTGGCTGATGCCCAGGCGATTGGCGGCGCTGGTGAAACCTTGCAGTTCGGCCACCAGGGAAAAGATTTCCAGTTGGGTAAGGGTCATGAGTATTTACTCATTTTACGATGATCGGGGATTAGCCAAACAATAAGCCAATCCCGTGTCTTGTGAGTAGAAATCTGATGAACCCGAGCCCTGACCGTCTGACATATCTGAAGCTGGCGGCCGTGACCATGATCTGGGGCGGCACCTTCGTTGCCGGGCGCTATCTGGCGGCAGGCCTGGACCCACTGTTGGCGGCGACCGTGCGCTTTGCACTGGCCAGCCTGGCGCTGCTGGCCTTCCTGGGCGTCGCGCGTATTCGCCTGGTGCGTCCGACCACCGCGCAATGGGTGCAATTGATGGTGCTGGGCTTTTTCGGGATCTTTTTCTACAACCTGTGTTTTTTCTACGGCCTGCATTACATCAATGCGTCCCGGGCGTCATTGATCGTGGCGCTGAACCCGGCAGTGATTGGCCTGGCCTCGTGGCTGCTGTTCAAGGAACGCCTGGGCTGCTTCAAGCTGGTGGGGATCGCGCTGTGCCTGGGTGGCGCAGGGCTGGTGATCGTCAGTCGCAACCCTCAGTTGCTGCAGGGCACGGCAGATGCGTGGGTCGGTGACCTGCTGATTTTCGGCTGCGTGGTGGGGTGGGGCGTGTACTCGCTGTTTGCCCGGAGTCTCAACCAGCGCCTGGGGCCGTTGCAAACCGTGACCTGGTCGATCCTGCTGGGCACGCTGATGCTGACGATCACCACGCTGGTGACGGGTCGGCTAACGATGGCCGCATTGGGCCGGATTGATCTGCCCCAACTGATGAGTTTGCTGTACCTGGGCGTGCTGGGCTCGGCACTGGCCTACATCGGCTACTACGATGGCCTGCGCCGCATTGGCGCCACCCGTGCGGGTGTATTTATCGCCCTCAATCCGCTGACGGCAGTGATCTGCGGCGCATTGCTGCTTGGCGAGCAACTGACCGTGCCGATGCTGCTGGGTGGGGCGGTCATCCTGCTGGGCATCTATCTGTGCAACAAACCCCTTGCGCGGGCCAGGGCAATGGGGATTTGATAAGAGTACGGACAAATCTGTTTACGCTGTGTAGAATCGATTTACGCATACAAGAATAAGGACTTGCGCTAACGCAAGCCTCGCCCGTCAGAGACTGATGTAACCATGAAGCTACTCGGGTCCCCCCTCATCTTTGGTGACTTCCTCGCCCGCAGCGTGCGGGGTATCTCCTGTGCGCCACCCGCTGACCTCATCCTTGCTCGCAAATAAACATTTGTTAATTACAAGAATGATGATGAGGCACCGAAAATGGCAGACCTGTACGAAAACCCAATGGGCCTGATGGGCTTTGAGTTCATCGAATTCGCATCGCCAACCCCGGGCACCCTGGAGCCGATCTTCGAGATCATGGGCTTCACCAAGGTCGCGACCCACCGTTCCAAGAACGTACACCTGTACCGGCAGGGCGAGATCAACCTGATCCTCAACAACGAACCCAACAGCATCGCCTCCTACTTTGCGGCCGAGCACGGCCCGTCGGTGTGCGGCATGGCGTTTCGCGTCAAGGACTCGCAACAGGCCTACAACCGGGCCCTGGAACTGGGCGCCCAGCCTATCCATATCGAAACCGGCCCGATGGAGTTGAACCTGCCGGCGATCAAGGGCATTGGCGGCGCGCCGCTGTACCTGATCGACCGCTTTGGTGAAGGCAGCTCGATCTATGACATCGACTTCGTGTACCTCGAAGGTGTCGAGCGCAACCCGGTGGGCGCGGGCCTCAAGGTCATCGACCACTTGACCCACAACGTGTACCGCGGCCGCATGGCCTACTGGGCGAACTTCTACGAGAAGCTGTTCAATTTCCGTGAGGCGCGCTATTTCGACATCAAGGGCGAATACACCGGCCTGACCTCCAAGGCCATGAGCGCCCCGGACGGCATGATCCGCATCCCGCTGAACGAAGAATCGTCCAAGGGTGCCGGGCAGATCGAAGAGTTCCTGATGCAGTTCAACGGCGAGGGCATCCAGCACGTTGCCTTCCTCACCGATGACCTGGTCAAGACCTGGGATGCGTTGAAGAAGATCGGCATGCGCTTCATGACCGCGCCGCCAGACACCTACTACGAGATGCTCGAGGGCCGCCTGCCGAACCACGGCGAGCCGGTGGATCAACTGCAGGCACGGGGCATCCTGCTGGACGGCTCGTCAGTGGCGGGGGACAAGCGCCTGCTGCTGCAGATCTTCTCGGAAACCCTGATGGGCCCGGTGTTCTTCGAGTTCATCCAGCGTAAGGGTGACGACGGCTTTGGTGAAGGCAACTTCAAGGCGCTGTTCGAATCCATCGAGCGCGACCAAGTGCGTCGTGGTGTGTTGACCGCTGACTGATCGCCTGGGCGATACACAAAAAAGCCCGACCGGGATTGCACCTGGCCGGGCTTTTTGTTGCCCGGCAGAAACATCGGGACATAGGCGGTTGCTAGCGGCCAGGAACGGAATTCACTGCCAGCGTTACTCAGTGTCATATGCCCAGTTGAGGTTCATGTATGACAGTCATTGCGCACACCGGTAGTCCACCTCCAGGTTTGAATCAGGCAGCAGCCGTCAACGACGTACCCGCCATCAGTCCCTTGGCCCCAACCGATCCCTCCCCATTAAGTCCTGCCACTGTCGCCCGCGTGACGTTTTCCTCGAACGTGGAATGGAGCAGTGCGCAAGGCGAGCTGACCGCCGCAGGCGTCGAACTGGCCAATGCCGTATTGGCCCCGGGTACCTCATCAACCGTCGGTGCGCAGGTCTGCACGTTCGCGGTGGACGGGATCCAGTCGAGCGACATTCTGGTGGTCAAACGCGTACCCGCCTCTGAAACCGGAACGAATGTCCTGTTGTACATTCCTGACGTGGAGGGCAATTCGTTCTTCGAATTCAATAACCTTGAAGAAATGAACGCCTGGCTCAAAGAGGTCGCCACCGACCCTGAGAAGTTGGATGTATTTGCCGGGCATTTTTCCCGCAATGCACCTGCCGATCAGACAAAGCGGGTAAAAGACACGATGACGCGCTTCGCCGCAGGCGATATCAATGCCGTGGTCGGGCCTTTTGGCTACGAAAAGGGCGATATCTTCAATCGCTTGGACAAGCACACAAGCGTGCCGCCGGTACCGGTCAACGGGCTGACGGGGACCTACCTGAAAGTTGAGACCCGTGATGGCCGGGTGACTTTCGCAGGCACACGTCCGGACGGAGAAACCGTACTCTATCAGTACGATGCCTACGGCAACTTCCATGGAGGAGGTAACAAGGGCAACTTCTACTTTGTGAAAAACGGCCTGAACAATGACCAGCCGCTGTCGCCTGTCTCGCGAGAGCAATACTTGAAAACGGTCGTCAGTGTCAGCCTGGATAATGTAGGTGCCAACGATTTATGGGGGCTGTTCGACGAGTTCATCCGCCAACTGAAGAATCCGGGTTCAGGCATTGGGACGGCCTTGATCGCACTGGGCGTGCCTGAGGATGTGGCGCAGTCCATCGAAAAAATCGTCAAAAACCCCGTCACCGGCACCTTGCTTGAACTCAACCAGGACAACCGGCTCGGTAAGCTGTTTGGCGTTGAAAAGGCGCAAATGGACGCCGCACTGACGCAAATAGGCGACGAAATCCAAGGCAGGATTCCGTATTACGGGGCCATCCGAGGGGGGGTGTCGCAAACGGCTGTAATGCTCGAAATGGCAGCAAAAAAAAGCGCTGTCAGGCCTTCTGCTGACGCACCAAATGCTTGAAGCCTTCAAACACCAGCACCATCACCGCGAGCCAGATCGGAAGATACGTCAGCCATTCCCCCGCCTTGATGCTTTCGCCCAACAACAAGGCCACGCCGAGCAGCAGCACCGGTTCTACATAGCTGAGCAGCCCGAACAGGCTGAAGGCCAACAAGCGGCTGGCGACGACGTAGCACACCAGCGCCGACGCACTGATCAAGCCCAACATCGGGATCAAGGCGTACAAGCCCTTGTGGGCGTCGAGCACGGCAAAACCCTGTTCGCCGCTTTGCACGAACCACAGTGCCACCGGCAACATCAGCGCCATATCGAGCCACAGCCCGCCGAGGTGGTCGGTCTTCAGGCGTTTGCGCAGTACGAAGTAAACCGGGTAGCCGATGATCACTACCAGGGTTGCCCAGGAGAATCCGCCCACCTGATACAACTCGTTCAGCACACCAGCACCGGCGAAGAACACCGCAATCTTTTGCAGGCGTGACAATTGTTCGCCATACACCAGCCGACCGGTCAGCACCATCGTCAATGGCAGCAGGAAATAGCCCAGCGATACATCCAGGCTGCGACCGTTGAGCGGCGCCCACATGAACAGCCACAACTGCACCCCCAGCAGCGCCGAAGACACCACGACCCCGCCGATCAGCGCGGGTTTGGCCGCAACCAGCCGAACCAGTTCCCACACCCGTCGCCACTCGCCGCTGACAATCATGAACACGGTCATGCAGGGCACCGTCAACAACATGCGCCAGCCGAAGATCTCCAGGCCGCTCAAGGGCGTAAGCAGCGACGTGAAGTAATACATCACGGCAAACAACACCGAGGCCAAGACCGATAACACAACACCTTTAGACACACTGTCCTCACGAAAGCCGATTGATACAAAAGAAGGGGGGATTTCAGGGAGGGAATATAGTGCTTTTGAGGTGAGATGTTTGCTCTGTTTTGGAGCGGTTTATGGGAGGATTTCTCAGGTCCCCCCATAAAAGGGACTTATGGCCGGGCAACTCGCCCCGACACAAAGTGGCTCACATCATTGAACCCTGGCGTCGATGCATGCCCTGGCGTGACCAGCGAGTCGATGAATGCTTCGTCCTCCGCCGTGATCTTCACCTCCAGCGCGCCGGTGTAGGCATCCCACTGCGCCTCGGTGCGCGGCCCGACAATCGCCGAACTGACCGCCGAGTTGTTCAGGACCCAGGCAATCGCGAACTCGACAATCCCCACGCCACGGCCCTGGGTGTATTGCTGGATCTGCTGGGCGATGCGCAGGGATTCAACGCGCCATTCGGTTTCCAGGATGCGCTTGTCCTGGCGCCCGGCACGGCTGCCGGCTTCAGGCGTTACGTCCGGCGCATATTTGCCGCTGAGCACGCCACGGGCCAGCGGGCTGTAAGGCACCACGCCCAGGCCATATGCGGCGGCGGCGGTGATCTGCTCCACCTCGGCCTGACGGTTGACGATGTTGTACAGCGGCTGGCTGATGATCGGTTTGTCCACCCCGAGGCGCTCGGCCACGCGGATCACTTCGGCGATCCGCCAGCCGCGGTAGTTGGAAAGGCCCCAGTGGCGGATCTTGCCCTCGCGGATCAAGTCGCCAATCGCTGAAATCGTGACTTCCAGTGGCGTGTTGTGGTCTTCGCGGTGCAGGTAATAGATGTCCAGGTAATCGGTGTCGAGGCGCGTCAGGCTGGCTTCCAGCGCATTGAAAATCCGCTTGCGACTCAGGCCGCTGCGGTTCGGCAGGCCATCCGCCGGGCCGATGCCGACCTTCGAGGCCAGCACCCAATCCTGGCGCTGGCGGGCGATGGCTTCGCCGACGATTTCCTCGGAGCGCCCGCCGGTGTAGACGTCGGCGGTGTCGATAAAGTTGATGCCTTGATCCCAGGCCTTGTCGATGATGCGCAGCGAGTCCTCGGTGTTGGTCTGCTCGCCAAACATCATGCTGCCCAGGGTCAGTGCGCTGACCTTCAACCCGGACTGGCCCAGTGTGCGGTAAATCATCGTGAACACCTCAAAAGGGGGAGACAGGCCCTATCCAATACCAGAGAGCAAGGCTCTGGAACAAGCCCCGCGACGGTTATTGCGGTAATAGTTCGGCGCAGCGAAGTTGCAGGAAGCGGTGCAGTACCTTGACCCGCTCCGACACCTGCAACCGATGGGGACACATCAGATTGAACGGGGTCGGTTCGCCTTGCCAATCGGTGAGCAACGGCACCAGGCGCCCGGCCTTGATATCGCGGGCTACATCCAGCCGCGCTTTATAGGCGATGCCGTGACCGGCCAACGCCCAGCGCCGCACGATCTCGCCGTCATCACTGAGGTAGTCGCCGCCGACCTCGACTTCCTGCAACACCTCACCCTGGCGAAAGTACCAGGTGTTGTTCGCCCGACCCTGGCGCATATAGCGCAGCGTGCTGTGTTGTGCCAGGTCCTGGGGGAGGCGTGGCGTACCGTGGCGCGCGAGGTAGTCGGGGCTGGCGCACGCCACCCGCGTGTGGTCGGGCACCACCGGCAACGCGACCAGGCTGGAGTCCCGTGGTACGCCGAAGCGCAGGGCGATGTCGACGGTTTCGCGGAACAGGTCGGCATTGCTGTCATTGAGCAGCAACTGAAGGCGCACGTTCGGGTGTTCGAGCTTGAACTCATCCAGCCAGCCCAGCAGCACATTGCGCCCGAAATCCGAGGGCGCGGCCAATTGCAGTAACCCGCTCAGGCTCTGGCCTTGCTGCTTGACCGCCTGTTCGCCTTCCGACAGCGCCTCCAGTGCCACGCGCACACTGTCGAGGTAGCGCCGGCCTTCTTCGGTCAGGCGCATGCTGCGGGTGGAACGCGCCAGCAGCCGGATGCCCAGGCGGGTTTCCAGGCGCTTGAGGGCAATGCTCGCTGCGGCCGGGGTCAGGCTGAGGCTGCGGGCGGCTGCCGACAGGCTGCCGGTGTCAGCAGTGCGTACGAACACTTCAAGGTCGAGGATTGAGCTCATTTGTAAAAATCCTTTAAAGATCTTGTCGTTTTACCGGGATTTTTCAACGATTGCCAAGCTGGGAAGATGAAAGCTCATTTTCTCAGCCAGGTATTTCCCCATGACATCTCCCCTCAACGGCACAACCATCATCGTCATTGGCGGCAGCAGCGGCATTGGTGCCGCGGTGGCCAAGCAGGCCGTGGCACGCGGTGCCCATGTGGTGCTGGCCGGGCGGCGCTTGTCTTCAACCGTGGAGAACGGGGTGCGCAGCGAGCAGGTGGACGTGACCGACGCAGCCTCATTACAGCGCTTGTTCGAAACCGTGGGGCCGTTTGACCATCTGGTCTACACCGCAGGGCCTGCGGTGCAGGCCAAGGCCCTGATCGAGACCGACCTGAACCTGGCGCAAGACAACTTCAACGTGAAGCTCTGGGGTTCGCTGCGGGCGATCCAGTCGGCGCTGCCATTTCTCGCCGAGCGCGGCAGCATCACCCTGACGTCGGGGCAGTTGGGGCGCAAAACGGTCGCGGGGCAGTTCATCAAGACCGGCATCAATGCGGCGACCGAAGCGCTGGGCAAGCAACTGGCCAAGGAACTGGCGCCACGGCGGGTCAATGTGGTCAGCCCGGGCGTGATCGACACCGAGGCGTATGCCGGATTGTCCGATGAGCAGCGACTGGCAATGTTTGCCAAGGCGGGCGGGGCGTTGCCGGTGGGGCGCGTGGGGCAGGCCGAAGAAGTGGCTGCCGGGTACGTGTTGGCGATGGAGAACGGGTTTATCACCGGTAGCGTGATTGATGTCGACGGCGGCGGATTACTCTAAAGGCAGCTGAATAAAAAAGGTCCCGCTTTCAGGCGGGACCTGCATTATCAGTAATAGGGCCGTGCTTAATAACGTGGCACCGGAACCGGTTGTGGCGGGTAGTAATAGCCTGGAGGTGGCGCCTGGTAATAGACCGGCGGCGGCTGTTGGATGTACACCGGCTGCGGTTGCACGTAAACCGGTTGCTGCTGCACATAGACCGGAGGCTGGGAGTTGGCGACCACTGACCCCACTACGAGACCGCCGACAACCGCACCCAGCAAAGCCGGGCCACCCCAGCCCCAACCACCGCCATGCCCGTACCCATAACCGTGACCCCAGCCATAGCCATATCCTCCACGGGCTTCTGCTTGCCCTGCGATGGCGAGGGTGGCAATGAGCAACATGGCTACTTTCATTTTTGAGAGTCGACTGATCATGATAAGTCCTCTACATATGCACCGAACCGGTCTTGATAATATCCCCGGGCATATGCTTCAGACAGCGGTTTCGGACGGGATGATGGGGTACGAAAGTAAAGGCTGGGTAAAGGTTGTAGCCTATTTGTTACCTGGAATGGGCGTAGAGGTTAATACGGCTGTCAGGCAGTTGTTTGCCTATAAAAACACGCCTTTATATGAGCAGATAGATGACCGGCGCCGCCCTCGATATCGCGGCACCGGTCAGCGCTGATTCAAGCCTTGAGTGTGCGCGTCATGCGCAACGCCAGCACACTGCCCGCGACGATCACCGCCGCCAGCAGGTACAGCGCCAGGTCCGTAGACCCGGTGGCATCTTTCACAAACCCGACGATATACGGGCTGAGGAACCCCGCCATCTGGCCCATGGAGTTGATCAACGCCAGACCACCCGCTGCCGCACCTGCGCTGAGCATCGCGGTTGGCACCGGCCAGAACATCGGCAGGCCGGTGAGGGCACCCATGGTGGCGATGGTCAGGCCGAGGATCGCAATGGCCGGCGTGGTTGCAAAGTTCACCGCAATCACCAGCCCGATCGCGCCCATCAGCATCGGCACCACCAGGTGCCAGCGACGCTCCTTGCGCAAGTCGGCAGAGCGGCCCACCAGCAGCATGAACACCGCCGCCAGCAGGTACGGGATCGCACTCAACCAGCCAATCACCAGGTTATCGCTGAAGCCCATGTTCTTGATGATCGATGGCAGCCAGAAGTTGATGGCGTACACACCGCTCTGGATGCAGAAGTAGATCAGGCCGAACGCCCAGATCGCCGGGTTCTTGAACACTTCCAGCAGCGAGTCGCTGGTGGTCTTCGGTTTGTTGGCCAGGTCGGTCGCCTGGTCGGCTTCCAGCACCGCGCGCTCATGGGGCGTGAGCCACTTGGCGTTGGCAAAGCTGTCGCTGAGCAGGAAGTAGGCGAGGGCGCCGAGGATCACCGTCGGCACGCCTTGCAGCAGGAACATCCACTGCCAGCCCGCAAGCCCGCCCTGGCCGGCGGCGAAGTGGTTGAGGATCCAGCCGGAGAACGGGCTGCCGAGCAGGCCGGATACCGGAATCGCCGACATGAACAGCGCCATGATCCGCCCACGGCGGAAGGTCGGGAACCACTGCGAGAGGTACAGCACCACGCCCGGGAAGAACCCGGCTTCAGCGGCGCCGGTCAGCAGGCGCAAGCCGTAGAAGTGCGTCGGTGTGGTAACGAACAACAGGCAGGTGGACAGGGCGCCCCAGACGATCATCATCAGCGCAATCCAGCGCCGTGGACCGAATTTGGTCAGCGCCAGGTTGCTCGGCACGCCGCACAGCACGTAGCCGATAAAGAAGATCCCGGCACCGAGGCCGTACACGGTCTCGCTGAATTTCAGGTCGTCGAGCATCTGCAACTTGGCAAAGCCGACGTTGACGCGGTCGAGGTAGTTGAACAGGTAGCAGATGAAAATGAAGGGGATCAGGCGCAGGGTGATGCGCTTGTATACGGCGTTTTTATCGTCATCGGTGGCCTGGGTAACAGCGGCGCTCTGTGACATGGCAGTCTCTCTTTATTATGATTTTTCGCGATGCGAGGGTAACGTTGATCGCCCAACGAGTCTCGGCCACCTCAAGGGGTGCTGTCTTTGTGCTCGCGCACAGTGAAGCATGGTTTGCGCTGTGCCTATGAACAACCGGTTTTTTTCAGGAATTTAGCCCCATGTTCGAGCTGGATCATGACCTGGCGCAGGATATCGTCAATCGCACCATGGCGATCCTGCCCTATAACGTCAACGTCATGGACAGCCAGGGCCTGATCCTGGGCAGCGGCGAACCCGAGCGGATCAACACCCGCCACGAAGGCGCGCAGTTGGTGCTGGCCAACGGGCGGGTGGTGGAAATCGACGGCCAGACCGCCAAGCACCTCAAGGGCGTGCAACCCGGGATCAACCTGCCGCTGCTGCACGACCAGCGCCTGATCGGCGTGCTGGGCATTACCGGTGAGCCGGAATTGCTGCGCACCTATGCCGAACTGGTGCGCATGACCGCCGAAATGCTGGTCAGCCAGCGTCACCAGCAAGCCGAGCAGCAATGGCGGCGCCAGCGCTGCGATGATCTGCTGGCACTGCTGCTGGCCGAGACCGGCGATTCGCCGCGCCTGGTGGATGAAGCCCAGCAACTGGGCCTCAAGCCGCAGCTGGCGCGCACGCCGTACCTGTTCGAGCTGGGCAGCGGCCAGTCGGCCGAGGCCTTGAGCGCCTGGCTGACCTCGCGCTACCCCGACAGCTGGTGCGTCAGCTCCGCGCAGTTTTCCCTGCTGTGGTGCCGGCCGGCGTCGGTGCAAGTCGATAACCCGCGCCTGCTGGAAAAGCTCGACGGCCTGGGCTGGAACATCCTGCGGGTCGCCGTCGGCGGGCAAGCGGACGGGCTGGCCGGCCTGCGCCGTTGTTACCGGCGGGTCGGCGACCTGCTCGCCTATGGCCGTGATGTGCTGCCCGAATCGCGGTTGCTGACCCTCAATCGCTACCGCCTGCCGGTCATGCTCTGGCGCCACCGCAACGACGACGCCCTCGACGAACTGCTCAACCCGCTGCGCAAGGTACTGGCCAAGGACAGCAACGGCCAGTTGCTGGCGACCCTGCGCAGCTGGTGCGACCACGACGGCCAAAGCCAAGCCTGCGCCGATGCCCTGGGGATCCACCGCAACAGCCTGCGCTACCGCATGGAACGCATCGCCGAGCTGAGCGGCGTCGACCCGCTGACCCTCGACGGCATGCTCGCGTTGTACCTCGGCGTGCAGCTATTGCCGCAAGCTTTGTCCAAATGAACAACAAACCCCAGCCACTCTTGTGCAATGGACCGGCGTTATTGCCGGTGCCAACTGGCAGCATGGGCGTTATAAAAACCGGAGAAAGCCCATGAAAATCATCATCGCCCCCGACTCGTTCAAGGACAGCCTGAGTGCTGAGGGCGTGGCGAATGCCATTGCCGAGGGGTTGGCCAGCGTGTGGCCCGACGCCGAGCTGATCAAGTGCCCAATGGCGGACGGTGGTGAGGGCACGGTGGAATCGGTACTCGCCGCCTGCCAGGGCGAGCTGCGCACCAGCCGTGTGCAAGGGCCATTGGGCGGCAGTGTCGACGCGCATTGGGGCTGGTTGGCCGAGAGCCACACCGCAATCATCGAAATGGCCGAAGCCAGCGGCCTGCAACTCGTGCCACCGGGTCAGCGAGATGCGTGTTCCAGCAGCACCTTCGGCACCGGCGAACTGATCCGCGCCGCCCTGGATGCCGGCGCCCAGCGCATCATCCTGGCCATTGGCGGCAGCGCCACCAACGACGGCGGCGCCGGGGCGATGCTAGCCCTGGGTGTGCAGTTGTTTGATGCCGAGGGAGCAGCGCTGCCCCTTGGCGGCCTGGCGCTGGGCAAGCTGTCGCGCATCAGCCTTGAACAACTGGACCCCCGCCTGAACGAAGTGCGCTTCGAAATCGCCGCCGACGTGAACAACCCTTTATGCGGTCCTCACGGGGCCTCGGCGATTTTCGGCCCGCAAAAGGGCGCCAATCCCCAGCAAGTCGAACAACTGGATGCGGCCCTCGGCCATTTTGCCGATCACTGCGCCAGGGTATTGCCCAAAGACGTACGCGACGAACCCGGCAGCGGCGCCGCCGGTGGCTTGGGTTTCGCCGCCAAGGCGTTCCTTGGCGCGCAGTTTCGCGCGGGTGTTGAAGTGGTCGCAGAGCTTGTTGGGCTTGAGCAAGCCGTGCGTGGCGCCGACCTGGTGATCACCGGCGAAGGCAGGTTCGATGCCCAGACCCTGCGCGGCAAGACCCCGTTTGGCGTGGCGCGGATCGCCAGGCAGCAAAACGTGCCGGTGATCGTGATCGCCGGCACCCTGGGTGATGGCTATGAGCAGATGTACGCCCACGGTGTGGATGTCGCGTTCGCCTTGCCGTCCGGCCCGACTACCCTGGAGCAGGCCTGCAGCGAGGCACCGCGCCTGTTGCGCGAGCGCGCCTCGGACATCGCGCGGGTCTGGAAATTGGTGGCTTCGCGTTCCCGATGAGTGCAGTGCAGGGCTCGCCATTCTGAGGCTTTGCCGCCTACACTGGTCGGCCACGTGTTTTTCAAAGGACGAAACACCATGCACACACCTGAACCCAAGATCGTTATCACGCGCTTCACCGAGGCCCACCTTGAAGGCGTCGCTGCGCTCTACAACGACCCGGCTGTCTGCCGTCAGGTGCTGCAAATGCCTTTCCAGTCAGTCGAGGCCTGGCGCAAACGCCTGGTGCAGGACAACGAGCGGCGGCTACAGCTGGTGGCGCTGCATGCCGGTGAAGTGATCGGCCAGCTGGGTTTGGAACAGTATTTGCGCGTGCGCCAAAGCCACGTCGGTTCATTCGGCATGGGCGTCGCCACCGCCTGGCAGGGCAAGGGCGTGGGCTCCCGGCTGCTGGGCGCGGCGCTGGAGGTGGCGGATAACTGGATGAACCTGCACCGGGTGGAACTCACGGTGTACGCCGACAACGAAGCCGCCCACCGGCTGTACCACAAGTTCGGCTTCGAGACCGAAGGCCTGCTGCGCGACTACGCCGTGCGTGACGGCGCATTCGTCGACACGCTGACCATGGCGCGCATCCGCAAGCCGGCCTAGTCGTCCTGCAACGCAAACGCCACCGCAGCCTGCGCATGCAGCTCGGTGGTGTCCAGCAAGGGCAGGTCGCTGTGCTGCGGCTTGATCAACAGGCTGATTTCCGTACAGCCGAGGATGATGGCCTGGGCGCCACGGGCGGCCAAAGACTCGATCACCCGCTGGTACACCTCGCGCGATGCGTCGCTGATCACCCCGACGCACAACTCTTCGTAAATGATCCGGTGCACGGCCTGGCGCTCTTCAGCGTCCGGCACCAGCACGGTCAGCCCCTGTGCCGCCAGGCGTGACTTGAGAAACTCCTGCTCCATGGTAAACGCGGTACCCAGCAGGCCAACGCTCAGGGTGCCAGCTTCCACGGCCGCCGCGCCGGCAGCGTCTGCAATATGCAGAAACGGTATCGACACCGCCGCTTCAATCCGCGGCGCTACCAGGTGCATGGTGTTGGTACACAGCACGATGCACTCGGCGCCCCCGGCTTGCAGGCGGCGGGCGGCGTCTTCGAGGATCAGCGCCGCATCGTCCCAGCGCCCGGCGTGCTGGGCCTGCTCCACCGGGCCGAAGTCGACGCTGTACATCAACAGTTGTGCCGAGCGCAGCGGCCCGAGCTGGTCGCGCACGTTCTGGTTGATGATGCGGTAATACTCGGCGCTGGACTCCCAGCTCATGCCGCCGATAAGGCCGATGGTGCGCATGCGATGCTCCTGAATTGGACGGGCGAGGGCACCACATTACCCGCGCGCTGCGCTTTAGTCATACGCCGGTGTGCGGCATCTGCCATGATCAAGGCTCGCAACATGGGTCACCCAAGGAACACGGCAATGGACGATGTACAACAACTGGGCGAGATGCTGCGTCATTACGCCGACAGCGAAGCCCACAAGAAACAGCAGTTCGAAGTGCAGTCGGCCCATTGGGCGCAGAAGATCGGCGAGTTGTTCGGCCAGATCGAGCAGTGGCTTGCGCCTGTGAAGACGGTCGGTTTGCTGGAAGTGCAGCGCGAGGCGTACGTGGCTTCCGGCCCCAGCGTGCCGGTGGAGACCTCCACCTTCAAGACCGAGAAACTGACCATCCATATCGCCGGCAAACCGGTGGAGTTCGTGCCGGATGTGATGGGCGCCGGCGGTTTGATTTCGCTGTCGGTGATGGGCTTGACCGCCGCCCGCTACGGCAGCATTTCCCTGGTATTGCTGCCGGGGAAAAACGACTGGCTGTGGAAGAAAACCAACGGTTTGAAAGACCCGGATACGTTCGGCTTCGATGCCAACTTCCTGGCGTTGCAGTTGCAGAGCCTGATTCCCCGCGAACGCGGCTAGTCGCTCAATGTGGTGCTTGTGTGGGAGCGGGCTTGCTCGCGAAAGCGGTGTGTCAGTCGCTGTATATGTTGACTGAACCACCGCATTCGCGAGCAAGCCCGCTCCCACAATTAGATCTCTATATTGCCCCAGTCCTGCTTTGTTTCCTCAGGCGCCACCGCGTTGACCCGCTTGCCCGTGGCCAGCTCCACCCGCCGTGCCACTTCCGGGTCATCGGCGAACGGCGTCAGGCTGGCCTCATCCAGGCTCTCCTTCGACTGGCCCCGCAGGCAATACTCCACCGCGCCATACAGGCCGATCACCGCCGCCAGGTTCAGCGCTATCTCCCACATCAGGCGATCTGCGCGTCAAGCTGCGCTACCTTCAAATCCGCCACACGCACGGTGCGCCAGGTGTTGTACGCCATCAGCAACATGCCGCTGAGGAAGAACACCCCGCCGACGAATCGCACCACAAATCCCGGATGGCTGGCCTGTAACGCTTCCACAAACGAGTAGGTGAGGGTGCCGTCATCGTTCACCGCCCGCCACATCAGGCCCTGGGTGATGCCGTTGACCCACATCGACGCGATGTACAGCACCGTGCCAATGGTCGCCAGCCAGAAGTGCATATTGATCAGCCCCACACTGTGCATCTGCGCGCGCCCGAAGATTTTCGGGATCATGTGGTACAGCGAGCCAAACGTGATCATCGCCACCCAGCCCAGGGCGCCGGCGTGGACGTGGCCGATGGTCCAGTCGGTGTAATGGGAGAGGGCGTTGACGGTCTTGATCGCCATCATCGGCCCTTCAAAGGTCGACATCCCGTAGAACGCCAGCGACAGCACCAGGAAGCGCAGGATCGGGTCGGTGCGCAATTTATGCCAGGCCCCGGAAAGCGTCATCATGCCGTTGATCATCCCGCCCCAGCTCGGCGCCAGCAGGATCAGCGACATCGCCATCCCCAGCGACTGCGCCCAGTCCGGCAGCGCGGTGTAGTGCAGGTGGTGCGGACCGGCCCAGATGTAGAGGGTGATCAGCGCCCAGAAGTGCACGATGGACAGGCGATAGGAATACACCGGCCGCCCGACCTGCTTCGGCACGAAGTAGTACATCATCCCCAGGAAACCGGTGGTCAGGAAGAACCCCACGGCGTTGTGCCCGTACCACCACTGCACCATCGCGTCGGTGGCCCCGGAATACACCGGGTAGGACTTGAACCAGTCCACCGGGATCGACAGGTGATTGATCACGTGCAGCATGGCGATCACCACGATAAATGCACCGAAGAACCAGTTGCCGACGTAGATGTGCTGGGTC
Source organism: Pseudomonas sp. E6002 (assembly GCF_013385565.1). Classification (NCBI taxonomy): domain Bacteria; kingdom Pseudomonadati; phylum Pseudomonadota; class Gammaproteobacteria; order Pseudomonadales; family Pseudomonadaceae; genus Pseudomonas; species Pseudomonas sp. E6002. The sequence goes on from NZ_JACAPT010000004.1 coordinate 49,978, forward strand.
TTGCGCTGCACCACAGTGGTGAAAAACACGATCGCATAGGCCACCCACACCACGGTCATCCACACCGCGCCGCTGAACTCGATCTCGGCGTATTCCTTGGTGGTGGTGTAGCCCAGTGGCAGGCTGACCAGCATGATCACGATCACCGACTGCCAGCCCCAAAAGGTAAAGGCAGCGAGCTTGTCCGAGTACAGCCGTACCTGGCAGGTGCGCTGTACTGCGTAGTAGCTGGCGGCGAATTGCGCGCTGCCGGCAAAGCCGAAAATCACCAGGCTGGTGTGCAGCGGGCGCAGGCGCCCGAAGGTGGTCCACGGCAGGTCGAGGTTCATCTCGGGCCACACCAGTTGCGAGGCGATCCACACGCCCATGGCCATGCCGACCACGCCCCAGACGATGGTTGCAATGACGAATTGACGCACGACCTTGTAGTTGTAGGCCTGTGCGGTTGATGGTGGTTGCATGCTTAGTCCTCCCACGGTTCCAAGTGGGCGGCACTGTAGGAAGTATGGGTAGAACAATACAGACTCAGACCCGGGTCATTAATACGGATCAGCCACTAACCTGCATTTTTCGCACGTTACCCCCGTCAATAAATCGTTTGTCCAACCCCCGCCCAATGACAAAACTGCAAGTCACTCGCAAAACAACAACGATTGGGCAAAAAACCATATGCAAATCGAGCGCAACTTTTACAACGGCCACTTCGCCGAACCTGCCAGCACCGCCCAAATCGCGGTCTACAACCCCGCGACCGAGGCCCAGGTAGGCCGGGTGTCCGCCGCCACCCCTGATGAAGCCATTGCGGCCGTCGATGCCGCCGCCAGCGCACAGAAAACCTGGGGCAAGCTCACCAGCATCCAGCGCGCCGAACACCTGCGGGCTTTCGCCGCCGCCCTCGAAACCTGCGCTGAAAGCATAGGCCGAGCGCTGGCCAGCGAATCCGGCAAAAGCCTCGACGACGCCAGCAACGAAGCGCGCTACGCCGCCCAGATCACCCGCTACCACGCCGAATGGGCACGCCGCATCGAAGGCGAAATCATCCCCAGCGACACCCCGGACGAAAACCTGTTCCTGCAACGCGAGCCCATTGGCGTCGTGGCTTGCCTGATTCCGTTCAACTACCCGGTCTATACCCTGCTGCGCAAAATCGCCCCGGCGCTGATTGCCGGCAACACCGTGGTGGTGCGCCCGAGCAACAACACGCCGTTGTCCGCCTTTGAAATCGCCCGCGCCGTCGAGCAGTCGGGCATGCCGGCCGGCGTGATCAACATCCTGACCATGGACCACGCCACCGCCGCCGCCCTGTGCACCCACAAGGCCATGGGCCTGATCACCCTGACCGGCAGCGTCAACGCCGGGCGCATCGTGCTCGACTACTGCAAGGCCAACATCGCCAAGCCGTCCCTGGAGCTGGGCGGCAAGACCCCGGCGATCATCGAGGCCGACGCCGACCTGGAAAAAGCCGCCAGCGACATCATCGCTTCCAAGACCACCCACTGCGGCCAACTGTGCACGGCCGTCGAGCGGGTGTATGTGCAGGAAAGCGTCTATGACCGATTCCTGGCCCTGCTCAAGGCCAAGATCGGCGCCGTCAAATTCGGTGACCGTGCCACGGATGCGGGCCTGATGGGCCCACTGGTCAACGCCAGCTCCCGGCAGAATATTCACGCCATGGTCGAGCGCGCCATCGCCGACGGTGCTGTACTGGAAACAGGCGGCGTACTCCCCGACGGCCCGGGCCATTTCTACCCGCCGACGCTGCTCAGCGCCTGCCGCCAGGACATGGAAATCATCCAGGAAGAAATCTTCGGCCCGGTGCTGCCGGTGCTCAAGTACCGCGATATCGACGAAGCGCTGGCCATGGCCAACGATCACCAGTTCGGCCTGTCGTCGGTGCTCTATACCGAGAACTACCGCACGGCCATGAAAGTCGCCAACGCCATCGAGGCCGGCGAGTTGTACGTCAATCGGACCCCGGCCGACCCTTACCAGGGTTTCCACGCCGGCTGGAAACGCTCAGGGCTGGGCGGCGATGACGGCAAGCACGGGATGCTTGAATTCACCCAGACCCGTTTGGTGGTCATGAAGTACTGATTCACCGACCACCGGCTTCACCTCAATAAAAACAATTATCGGGGCACCTGCACAGTGGGTGCCCGAGGTCTACAAGATGTCCAAGCCTGCACCCGTTGCCCAGGGTTTCGATGCCGTGTCCGCGGCTAAAAGCGACAAAGCCAGTCGCTACTTCCAATTGATGTTGCTGGTATTGGCTGCCGGGGCGATCTACCCGATCCTCTACCTGCGCCAGGTCTACCAGACCACCATGCTCGAGGTGTTCCAGATCAACCACAGCCAGCTGGGTTATCTGTACTCGATGCTCGGTACGATCTTCCTGCTCAGCTACCTGCCGAGCGGCTGGTTGGCCGATCGCCTGCCGCCACGCTTCCTGATCTTCTTTTCGTTGGTGGCCACCGGGGCCCTGGGTATCTGGTACTCCACTGTGCCGTCGATGACCGGCCTGATGATCATCTTCGGCTGCTGGGGCCTGACCACCGGCCTGACCTTCTGGGCTTCGGTGCTCAAGCGGGTGAAGATGATCGCCCATCACAGTGAGCAGGGCCGTTTCTTCGGCATCCTCGACGGCGGCCGTGGCCTGGTGGAAGCCTTGCTGGCGACCGTGGCCCTGGGGCTGTTCGCCTACGCCACCGAGACCCGCAGCCAAACTGCGGCCGAAGGCTTCAAGCACGTGGTCTACCTGTATTCGTTCGTGTGTATCGCCATTGGTTGTGTGCTGGTGCTGCTCAAGGACCCCAAGTCCATGGCCGAAACTGCGGCGGTCGAGAAGGGCAAGTTCAACCTGATCGCCGACCTCACCACCCTGGTGAAAATCCCCGAGCTGTGGCTGGTGACCGCCATCGTGTTCTGCGGTTACCACATGTTCTGGGCCACCTACAGCTTCTCCGATTACCTGCAAGGCAGCGGCATGACCGCCGTGATGGCCGGCACCATCACCACCATCAAGTTGTGGATGCGACCCATCGGCGGGATCGGCGGCGGCTGGCTGGGGGACAAGTTTTCGAACATCTCGGTGCTGATCGTCGCGCTGCTGCTGGTGACCCTGGCGATGGTCGGCCTGATCGTGTTCCCGGCCATTGGCAGCCTCGGCTTGCTGATCGGCACGGTGATCTTTATCGGCCTGATGACCTACGCGATTCGCGGCCTGTACTGGGCGATCCTCGACAGCTGCGACATCCCGCTGCGCATCACCGGCCTGGCCATCGGCATCGTCTCGGTGGTGGGTTACCTGCCGGACACCTTTATCCCGCTGATCAATGGCTACCTCACCGACACATACCCGGGGCAGGTCGGCTACAACCTGTACTTCGGCTACATCGCCTTCATCGGCGTGCTCGGGACCCTCGCGGCCCTGACCTTGCGCGCCCGGATCAATCGTAAAAAATTCAACCAGACAGGTGCCTGAGATGAAAATCGTCGCCCTTGAAACCCATATTGTCGCCGTACCGCCGCCGCACATCGGCGGCATGTACTGGCTGTTCGTCAAACTGAAAACCGACTGCGGCATCGAAGGCGTGGGCGAGATCTACGCCGCCACCTTCGGCCCCAAGGCCATGCTGCCGATCATCGAGGACGTGTTCGAGCGCTACCTGCTCAACCACGACCCGCACCACATCGAGCGCTTCTTCCGCCAGGCGTACTCCAGCGGTTTCACCCAGCGCCCCGATCTGACCATGATGGGGGTGGTCAGCGGCTTGGAAATGGCCTGCTGGGACATCATCGGCAAGGCCGCCAACAAACCGGTCTATGAGTTGCTGGGGGGCAAGGTCAACGAACGCCTGCGTTCCTACACCTACCTGTACCCGGTCAACAGCAAGGGCGAGTACGACTACGACGACCCGGACCTGGCCGCCGAATGCGCGATCGAGAACATGAACAAGGGCTTCACCGCCGTGAAGTTCGACCCGGCAGGCCCGTACACCGCGTACTCCGGCCACCAGATCTCCCTGGAAGTGCTGGAACGCTGCGAAACCTTCTGCCGCAAGATTCGCGAGGCGGTGGGCGACAAGTGCGACCTGCTGTTCGGCACCCACGGGCAGATGGTGCCGTCGTCGGCGATTCGCCTGGCCAAGCGCCTGGAGAAATACGACCCGCTGTGGTTCGAAGAACCGGTGCCACCAGGCCAGGAAGAGGCCATGGCCCAAGTCGCGGCCAAGACCAGCATTCCCATCGCCACCGGCGAGCGCCTGACCACCAAGTACGAGTTCTTCAAGCTCTTGCAGGCCGGTGGTGCATCGATCCTGCAAATGAACGTGGCCCGCTGCGGCGGCCTGCTGGAAGCCAAGAAAATCGCGAGCATGGCCGAGGCCTACTACGCGCAGATCGCCCCGCACCTGTACAACGGACCGATCGGCGCAGCGGCGAGTTTCCAGTTGGCCACGTGCACGCCGAACTTCCTGATCCAGGAAAGCATCATGACCTGGGGCGGCTTCCATGCCGAAGTGCTGACCAAGCCGCTGCAATGGGAGGACGGCTACATCATCCCGTCCACCGAGCCGGGCCTTGGGGTGGAGCTGAACATGGACGTGGTGCGCAAGCACACGCCGTACACCGGCGAGCGGCTGCACCTGCAAATGGCGCCCACGCCTGCTGACGTGAAAGACACTTCGCCCGCCAAGGGCTAAAAAAAACGACTTATGCGGTAACCGTGAATGACATACGACTACATCATCGCCGGCGCCGGCGCCGCAGGTTGCGTCCTGGCCAACCGACTCTCCGCCTCGGGCGAGCATTCGGTATTGCTGCTGGAAGCCGGCGGCAAGGACAGCTCCTGGTGGTTCAAGATCCCGGTCGGTTTCGCCAAGATGTACTACAACCCGACCTTCAACTGGATGTACTACAGCCAGCCGCAAAAACAGCTGGCCGACCGTGCCATCTATGCCCCGCGGGGGAAGGTGCAGGGCGGTTCCGGCTCGATCAACGCCATGATCTACGTGCGCGGCCAGGCCCATGATTTCGATGACTGGGCGGCCAATGGCAACGACGGCTGGGGCTTCAAGGACGTGCTGCCGTACTTCCGCAAGCTGGAAAATCACCCCCTGGGCGACACCGAATACCACGGCAGCAGCGGCCCCATCAGCATCACCCCGATGAAGGGCCAGACCCATGCCATCTGCGATGTATTTCTCAAGGGCTGCGAGCAATTGGGCTATGGCCTGAGCGATGACTTCAACGGGCCGAACTTCGAAGGTGCGGGCCTCTACGACGTCAACACCCGCAACGGTGAGCGCTGCTCCAGCAGCTTTGCGCACCTGCACCCGGCGTTGGGTAGGCCGAACCTGACCGTGGAGTTGCATGCGCTGGTAGACCGCGTGCTGTTCGACGATCAACAACGCGCCACCGGCATCAGCGTGACCCAGCACGGCGTGGTCCGCACCTTCAGCGCGCGCAAGGAGGTGATCCTGTGCGCCGGGGCGGTGGATACGCCGAAGATCCTGCAACTGTCGGGTGTGGCGGACAAGCAATTGCTCGCCGAACACAACATCCCGCTGGTCAAGGACCTGCCTGCAGTGGGGCAGAACCTGCAGGACCACCTCTGCGCCAGCTATTACTACAAGGCCAATATCCCGACCCTGAACGACCAGCTCAGTTCGCTGTTTGGCCAGGTCAAACTCGGCCTCAAATACCTGCTGACCCGCAAGGGCGCGCTGGCCATGAGCGTCAACCAGGCCGGCGGGTTCTTTCGCGGCAACGAAGGGCAGGCGCACCCCAATCTGCAGCTGTACTTCAACCCGCTGTCGTACCAGATCCCGAAAAACAACAAGGCCAGCCTCAAGCCCGAGCCGTATTCAGGCTTCCTGCTGTGCTTCAACCCGTGCCGGCCTACCAGCCGCGGGACGATCCGCATCGCCTCGAAAAACCCACGGGACGCGGCCTTGATCGACCCCAACTACCTGAGCACCCAAAAGGACATCGACGAGGTGATCCAGGGCAGCCGGCTGATGCGCAAGATCATGCAGGCGCCGGCGCTCAAGGGCGTTACTGTGGCCGAGGTATTGCCGGGGCCGGCGGTGCAAACCGATGAGCAGATGCTGCAGTACTTCCGCGAGAACAGCGGCTCGATCTATCACCTGTGTGGCTCTTGCGCCATGGGCTCGGACCCGCTGGTGTCGGTGGTGGACAAGCGCCTGAAGGTGCACGGGATGCAAGGGCTGCGGATTGTCGATGCGTCGATTTTCCCCAACGTGACCTCGGGCAATACCCATGCGGCGGTGTTGATGGTGGCGGAGAAGGGCGCGGATCTGATCCTGCAGGATGCCTGAGGGCACCACCGATAAAATGTGGGAGCGGGCTTGCTCGCGAAGGCGGTGTGTCAGGCGCTGGATATGTCGACTGAACCACCGCCTTCGCGAGCAAGCCCGCTCCCACAGGGGGATTTAATTCGGTAGAGAGACCGTGTTTTGCCACTGGGCAACCGTTTCGGCACTGATGCTTACCCCACCACACACAATCACCACCACATCCTCAATCCCGGCAATCGCCCCATGCTCCAGATACGCCACGGCCAACGAAACCCCACATGCCGGTTCCACCAACTGGCGTAAATCATCGGCGTACCGCGCCACGCCCATCATCGCGTCGGCATCACTCAACACCACGCATTGATGGGCAAACCTGCCGATATGCTGCACCGGCCACGCCGCCACCTGGGTCGCGGCCAACGACTTGGCCACGGTATCGATCTTCGCCAGCCGCACGGGCTTTCCAGCCTCTACGGCAGCAGCAAACGAAGCCGCGCCCGCCGTTTCACACGCAATCACCTTGCAGCCGAACCGCCCATGACGCTCCAGGCCCGTCAGAACGCCCGCGAGCAGTCCACCGCCACCCACCGAGGTCACGATGGCGCCCACCTGAGGGCAGTCCTCGAGAATCTCATCGATCATGCTGCTGTGGCCTTCCCACAACAGCGGGTGATCAAAGGCCGGCACATACAGTGCCTCAGGTGATTCGGAGAGTTGCAGCGCCAGCTCATTGGATTGATCCCACAGATCACCGTGCACCACCACCTCGGCCCCGGCCTGGCGGATGCGTGCGCAGGTGGCTTCGGGGGTGGTGGTCGGCACCACGATCCGCGCCTGCAACCCCAGGCCGCGCGCCGCGAAGGCCGTGGCCAGCCCGGCATTGCCGCCGGAGGGGCATACCACCGTGGTCTTGCCCTGGCTCGCCGCGTAGGCGCACAGCGTGGTCATGCCGCGCAACTTGAACGAGCCACAGGGTTGCAGGTTCTCGAGCTTCAGCCAGACCCGCCGGGTAGCGGTAGACAAGCCGGGGTGCAGGATCAACGGGGTGCGAATCGGCAGCATTTCACAAGTTCCTTTTGGGTGAGGCTGCCATCCTACCTCAGCTCGTGGCTGCCACCAGGGGGGCGGCCGGTGTCCTGCGGCGCGTCACATGGCTGATGCCCATGATGATCAACGGCGTGAACAGGGCGATGTAGGCGTTGTCGATGCCCCACGGATTACCGGCGAGGAACCAGCCCACGGTCGCGAGCAACGAGGCAATGATGCTCAGGAATGCCCCGGCCGCCGTGCCGAATTTCGGCGCGTAGAACACCATCAACACCAGCACGGCCAGGGAGGCGCGCAACGCCTTGCCGAGGAAGGCGATCATCAGCACCTTGTCCGAGGTCAGTGCCAGGGCAATCGGCAACAGGCCGACAGCGATGGTCGCCAGGCGCACGAAGCGCAGGGACTTGGCGTCGCTTTTTTCCGGGTTGAACCATGGCTCGTAGAAGTCCCGCAGCAACAACGTCGCCGAGCCCATGCTCACCGCCGAAATGGTGCCGAACAGCGAGCCGGCAAGGCCTGCCACCACCAGCCCGGCCGTCAGTTGGTCCATGCTGGCGATCAGGGTGGGGAAGGCTTGCAGGGAGTCGACATGGGGGAACAGCACCGCGCTGCACATACCGATCAGTGCTGCGCCGATGCCGAACGGCACCATCAGCACCGCCACGTAGAAGCAGGCGCGCTGGGCCTTGCCTGCGTGGCTGACGGTGTTCACCGCCTGGATTACGTATTGGGTGGAGAAGATCGAACCGATCCCGGCGATCATCCAGGCGATGATCTGGCCCCAACCCACGGCGGTCCAGTCAAACATGCTGGCAGGCAATTGCGCTTGCAGCTGGCCGATGCCGCCCACCTGCTTCAAGCCGAACCACAAGGCCAAGCCGACGCCCAGGTATTTCAGGGCGGCGTGGACGAAGTTGGTGTAGATCACTGAGCGCATGCCGCCGATGCTGACGTATGCCACCGAGACTACGCCGACGATCACGATCGCCAGGGTTCGGTCTACTTGCATCACGCTGGCCAATACGGCGCCGCCGCTGGCGTAGATCGAGACGGCGACGATCTCCAGGGCAAAGATGGTGATGATCGACGTGGCGAAGCGGGTGCGTTGGCCGTAGTTGCGCGCGAGTACGCCGGAGATGGTGTTGTCGCCCAGGTCCTTGTATTTGCGCGCCAGTAGCCAGGCGAAGAGTACGAAGCCCAGGGCCAGGGCGAACAGGTTCCATGCGGCGGAGATGCCGACCTTGAAGCCGGTTTGGGCGGTGCCGATGCTGACTGCGGTGCCGATAAATTCCGAGAGCATCAGGAAGCCGATCAGGAACGCCGGGAAGTGGCCGCCGCCGGTGGTGTAGTTGTTGGCGCTGCGGGAGTGGCGGCGCACGCCGTAGCTGATCAGTGCCAGGCTGAGCATGTACAGGCCGGTGATGGACAGTACGATCCATGAGGAGTGGGTGGGCATTTTTTATACTCTTTAGGTATTTTTGTAATTGTGGGTAGTTTCCTCTGCTGGTTTTGCTTTCGTCTAATATCGGGTTGGTATGGTTTGATACTCTTTTGGTATGGGTGTATATCCGTTATCTGGGTAACGGCTACCTATGGTTTCGCTCTTACAGCGAGGGCCGCTGCGCAATACCTGCGTTCGGCCTCGAGCTT
>NZ_JACAPT010000004.1:59111-75321 GCF_013385565.1 Pseudomonas sp. E6002
GGACCGTGCCCGCTTTAGCTTCTGATTTGGCTTTTAACACTCAAGCCGGCTTTCAGGCCGCTGTAAGAGCGGAACCAATATCGGCCATCACCCAAATAACGGATATGCCCCCGATCTACCACCCCCGCAACCGCTCCCAAACCTGCACCTCACCATTCTCCAGCAGCGCGCCATAGCTGCCGAACTGCGTCCCCGTAGCACACGCATGGTTAGGCAAAACCCTCAGCCGCGTCCCCAGCGGAAACCGCTCAACCACATCCACCGCCACCCCGTCGAACCAAGCCACCCCATGCTCCTGATTCGCGCTGCCCACCAGCAACCCCTCAATCACCTCACCACCCTCGGTACACACCTGCCCATAACCAAAATCCCGCTTCTGCGACTGCGTCCCACGATCCCGACTCATCGCCATCCACCCCGCGTCGGTAATGATCCAGCCCTTTTCCACCTGATGCCCGATCACCGTAGTCAGCACACTCAACGCCAGCTCATCAATGCGGCACACCCCAACGTTATGCATCACCAAATCAAAAAACGCATAAACCCCAGCCCGCAGCTCAGTCACACCCTCCAGGCTCACCGCCGACAGCGCCGTGGGCGTCGAACCCACACTCACCTGCAAGCAAGGCAACCCCGCCCCCCGAATCACCTCGGCCGCTGCAACACAGCGCGCCCGTTCCTGCTCGGCAATCGCCCGCAACGCCTCAGGCGTATCCAGCCCGTAACTTTCCCCGGCATGAGTCGACACCCCGGCAAGCATCCCGCCGCCATACAGCAGCCTGGCGATCTCCAGCAACAGCGGATCCTGAGGCTTCACCCCGGACCGGTGCCCATCACAGTCAATCTCAATCAGCACCGCAAAAACCTCACCCTGCAGCGCACCAAACTCGACAATCGCCCGGGCCCCGGCAAGGCTGTCGGTGATCAGCGTCAGCGCACACCCCTGACGACGCAACGCCAACGCCTGAGGCAATTTATGCGGCGCCATCGCCACCGCATACAGAACGTCCCGAATGCCGAGGTCGAAAAAATACTCGGCCTCCTTCAACGTCGAAACCGTAATCCCCGTGGCCCCGGCAGCGATTTGCGCCGCCACCACCTCGGCACATTTATGGGTCTTCACATGGGGCCGCAAGCGCACACCCAAGTCATCGGCACGCTGCTGCATACGCAGGATATTGCGCTGCATCCGGCTCACATCCAGCAAAGCTGTCGGGGTTTCCATCGTGCACACTCCAAAAGGTAAATTGACGGTCTATCCAGTACTGGATATGTTGTCTGAATGAAAAAACACACTCCCGAACAAGCGGCCTTGATCAGCCAGCTCGAACAGATTGCCGAAGGCCTGAGCAAGACCTTCAGCCCGTTTTGCGAGGTCGTGCTGCACGACCTGCGCGACCCGCAGCACGCAATCATGGCCATCCACAACAACCTCTCCGGGCGCCAGCCGGGTGACCCGGCCACCGAGCTGGGCCTGGCGCGGATTGCCGATCCCGAGTACCCGCAGGTGATCGCCAACTACCAGAACCAGTTCGCCGACGGGCGTCAGGTCAAGAGCACTTCCATCGGCATCAAGGACTCCACCGGCAAGTACGTGGCGGCCTTGTGCATGAACGTCGACCTCTCGTTGTTCCGTGGCTTGCAGGGCATGCTGGAACAGTTCGGCTCGGTCAGCGGCGACCGGCCCGCCGAGTCTCTCGACCCGTCCGGTGCCGACGCCATTCGTGCGCGCATCGACCAGTTCGCCGCACGCCTGGCGACCACCCCACGTGCCCTCAAGGCCGCCGACCGGCGCCTGCTGATGCAAGAGCTGAAAGAAGCCGGCGTGATGGACATCCGGCGTGCCATGGAAACGGTTGCCTCACACCTTGGGGTCTCGCGGGCGGCGGTCTACACCTACGCCAAATGACCTATGCCGAGCGCGCCACGGCTTCGATTTCAATCAGATAGCCGTGGTGCAGTTCCGGCACCGGCACCACCGCGCGGGCGGGGCGGTGATCCCCCAGCGCAGCGGCGTACAAGCCATCAAATTCAGGCCAGTGTTTTACCCCCACCACGTACACCGTGACTTTCACCAGGTCTGCGGGTGAGCCGTCTGCGGCCTTCAAAATCGCCAACAGATTGTCCAGGGCCACTTGAGCCTGTTCGGCAAACGAAGCCTCGAGGTTATGACGCCCGTCAGGGCTCACCGGCAATTGACCGGAGATGTACAGCGTGCCCTGGTGGCTTAGGGCCTGGGAGTAGTGCCCGGCAGGCTGGGAGGCAGTGGCTGTGTGGTGAATCTTCATGATCGGCAGTTCTCAAGCAAGGGAGGGAAGGGGAGCAGGTTGTTCATCGGTGGCACCGTGGCCAATCACCGCCGTGGCCACGCCGCAGCCGAACACGTTGGTGGCGGTACGGCCCATGTCGAGGATCGGGTCCACGGCGAGGATCAGCAGCAAACCGGCTTCCGGCAGGCCGACCATCGGCAGGCCCGCCGCGAGCACCACCAGTGAGCCGCGCGCCACGCCGGCGGTGCCTTTGCTGATGACGAGCAAGGTCAGCAGGATCATTACCTGATGGCCGAAGCTCATTTCGATGCCATAGGCCTGGGCGATGAACATCACGATAAACGCCTGGTACATCATCGAACCGTCGAGGTTGAACGAGTAACCCAGGGGCAGCACAAAACTGTTGATGCGCTTGGGCGAGCCGAAGCTATCCAGGGCGGCGATGGTCTTGGGGTAGGCCGCCTCGCTGCTGGCGGTGGAGAACGCCAGCAAAACCGGGCTGCGCAGCAACTGCAACAGTTGTTTGAAACGTGCGCCCAGCGCCAGGTAACCCACGCCGCTGATCACCAGCCACAGCACCGCCAGGCCCAGGTAGAACTGCGCGATCAACTTGCCAAAGCTGACCACCATCCCCAGCCCGTACAGGCTGATGGTGGCGGCAATTGCGGCAAACACCGCCAGCGGCGCGATCACCATCACGTATTCGGTGATGCGGAACATCACCTGGGTCAGTTCTTCCAGCACGTGCAGGATCGGCGACCTGGCGCTGCCCTTGACGAACGCCAGCGCTGCGCCGAAGAACAACGAAAACACCACGATTTGCAGCACCTCATTGTTGCCCATGGCCTCGACGATGCTGCGGGGGAATACATGGGACAAAAAACCCGACAGGTTGAAGCTGGCGGTGTTCAAACCGCTGTTGCCGTTGGCCGCCACACTCAGGTTGAGCCCCGCGCCTGGCTGAAACAGATTGGCCAATGTCAAACCGATCAGCAGCGATACCACGGACGCAATCAAAAACCAGGTCATCGCCTTCAACCCGACACGGCCGATGGAACCGCTGTCGGCCATGCTCGCCACGCCACTGATCAACGTCGCCAGCACCAGCGGCGCGATGACCATCTTGATCAGGCGCAAAAACACGTCGGTGACCATGCTGAAGTAACCCGCGATGGTCTTGGCGGTGTCGGCGTCCAGTTGGGCATGCAGCACGGCCCCCACCAGCACGCCAAGGATGATCGCAATCACAATGGCCCGGGCCAGGTAACGATTTTTCATAAGCACCTCTTGTTGTTAACGCTCAGGGAACACCCAGGCATTTTTTATAGGCGGCAGAAATTGCAGGCAGCAGGAAGCCATGTGGCAAGCACGCTCGCCACAGTATTTTCTTGTTAGAGGTTTTAGCCCTTTAGCAGGCTCGCGTACTTCTCGATATCGACGTTGCCACCGGTCACGATGATGCCTACGCGCTGGCCCCGGAACTGCTGCTTGAGGTTGCGCAAGGCCGCAAGGCCGAGGCAACCGGTGGGCTCCACGACCATCTTCATGCGTTGCATGAAGAACCTCATCGACTCCACTAACTCGGCGTCCGAGACCGTAAGGATGTCATTCACGTTCTCGCGGATGATCGGGAAGGTGTGATTGCCAAGGTGCTGGGTCTGGGCGCCGTCTGCGATGGTCGCTGGCGTGTCGATGTGCACGATGCTGCCGGTCTGGAAGGAACGCTGGCCGTCATTCCCGGCTTCGGGCTCGACCCCGTACAGCAGGCAATCAGGCGACAACGCACGGGTGGCCAATGCCGTACCGGAGAGCATACCGCCACCGCCCAGGCCGACAAACAAGGCATCCAGTGGGCCGGTGAATTCCAGCAACTCCTTGGCGGCAGTGCCCTGGCCGGCCAGCACGTCCGGGTGGTCGTAGGAGGGGATCAACGTCATGCCGTGCTGCTCGGCCAGGGTGCGGCCGATCTGCTCGCGGTCTTCGGTGATACGGTCGTAGAACACCACGGTCGCGCCGTATTCCCGGGTGGCGGCGACCTTGGCAGCCGGGGCGTCGGTGGGCATTACGATGGTGGCCGGCATCTGCAACAGGCGGGCGGCCAGTGCGATGCCTTGGGCGTGATTGCCCGAGGAAAACGCCACTACACCCGCCTTGCGCTGCGCCTCGTCAAACCGGGAAAGCGCATTGAACGCACCGCGAAACTTGAATGAACCGGTGCGTTGCAGGTTTTCGCATTTGATGAACACCTGGGCGCCGGTCTCGGCATCGAGGGTGCGCGAGGTGAACACCGGCGTGCGGTTGGCGAAGCCCTCCAGGCGTTCGGCGGCTTTGATCACGTCATGGTACGAAGACAGTTGCATGGAAAGGACCTCTGAAAATGAACCGGGCACGAGCGCATTGCATTTGCTGTCTGGATAAAATATCCATAACTATACAAAATGTAAAGCTCGGCATGCCCACTGTCTTCAGTGCCCGACCAGCTCTTCCAGCAACCGGTCCTTGTAGCCCTGCAAGACCGGCGAACTGCGCTCCCTCGGATGTGGCAAGTCCACCCGGATTTCATGCTTGATCCGCCCCGGGTGGGCGTCCATCACGATCACCCGGTCACCCAGGTACAGCGCCTCTTCGATGTCATGGGTGACCATGATCACCGTGCAGCGCTGTTGCACCCAGATCCGTTGCAGCTCCCGCTGCAGGTGCACACGGGTCAGGGCGTCGAGGGCGCCCAGTGGTTCATCGAGCAACAGTACCTTGGGTTTATTGATCAGTGCCCGGGCGATTGCAGCACGTTGCGCCATGCCGCCGGAGAGCTGGTGCGGGTAGGCGTTTTCAAAGCCGGTGAGGTTGACCAGAGCGATATGTTCGGCCACTTGCCGATCCTTTTCGGACTGGGGCAGGTTGTGGTTTTTCAGGGCCAGGGCGATGTTCTGGCTGACGGTCATCCACGGGAACAGGCGGTGATCCTGGAACACAATGCCGCGCTCCAGGCTGGTGGCGGCGATGCGCTGGCCGTCCAGCAGGATATCGCCTTCGTACTCGGCCTCCAGCCCGACAATCAGGCGCAGCAAGGTGGATTTGCCGCAGCCGCTGGCGCCGACGATGCTGACAAACTCCCCTGGCCGCACGTCGAGGTTGATGTTGTGCAACACCGGCAGCGGCTTGCCTTCGATCCGATAGGCCTTGTTCAGGCCGCGAATCTGCAGGGCGCCGGTCTGCACGGCGGTGTGGAGGGCGTGGTGGGCGATTGCGTTCATGTTCATGGCCTTCAACGAATATTGCGCCAGCGCAGCACGTGGCGGCTGAGGCGGGTAAACAGCAGGTTCATCAGGTAGCCCAGCAGGCCGATGCACAGCACGCTGAGCACGATCACTTCCATGCGCGAGCCAGCCTCGGCATTCATCATCAGGTTGCCCAGGCCGGCGCCGGAGGACAGGAACAGCTCACTGCCGATCGCCGTGACCCAGGCGAAGGCGAGGGCATGCAACACTCCGGTGGCGATGCTCGGCAACGCCGCCGGCAACAGCACGTGCACGAACTGCTGCACCGGGCTGAGCACCAGCACCTGGCCGACTTCACGATAACGCCGCTCCACATGGCTGAAGCCCTGGTAGGTGTTGAGCACCATCGGGTAGAACGCCGCGAGGCTGACGATCAGCACCTTGGAGAACTCGCCATTGCCGAACCACATGGCAATCAACGGGATCCAGCCCAGCATCGGCACCTGGCGAATCGAATGGAACAGCGGGCCGATCAAACGGTTGGCCACACTCGACAGCGCCATCAGCACCCCCAGCACCACGCCGAACAGGATGCCCAGGGCCAGGCCGCCACTGGTGCGGGCCAGGCTGGCCAGCAGGTTGACCAGCAACTCGCCGTTACCGAGCATTTCCAGCAACGCCGAGCCGATCGCCGACAGCGGCACAAAGGCGTAGGCGCCGGCCGCGTCCTGGCGCGAGGCGTATTCCCAGGCGAGGATCAACAGCAGCGGCAGCAACAGGCCGCGGGATTTTTTCAAGAGGGTCATGCCGGGCTCCTAGCGGGTCTGCCAGCGAAACAGCCGCTGTTCCAGTGAACGAAAGCCAAAGTCGAGGGCAAAACCAATCAGCCCGGTGACCACCACACCCACCATCACCACGTCGATGCGCAGCATCTGCCGGGCCATCTCGATCATCTGCCCCAGGCCGCTGTCGGCCGCCAGCAGTTCGGTGGCCACCAGCACCACCCAGGCGCGGGTCAGGCTGATACGAAAACCGGTGATGATCGGCGGCGCGGCAGCGGGCAGGGCGATGCGCCAGACGAAGGTCGGCCAGCGCAGGCGGTACACGTCGGCCACTTCGAAGTAGCTGCGGGGAATGCCCTTGACGCCTTCGCTGGCGGCCAGGGCCACCGGGAAAAATGCGGTCTTGGCGACGATGATGATCTTGAAGGTTTCATCAATGCCGAACAGCAGCACGAACATCGGGATCAGCGCGATGCTGGGGATCTGGCGCAAGGTGTGGAACAGCGGGGCGCAATACACCTCGACGTTCTTTGACAGGGCCATCAGCACGCCGAAGGCCAGGCCGCACAGCGAGCCGATGCCAAAGCCCAGACCGAGCCGGGACAGGCTGTTGCCCAGGTGTTCAGCGAGTTCGCCGCTGGCGAGCAGTTCTTCAAAGGTTTGCAGGACCTGGGCCGGCGGTACCAGCAGGTTGCGCGGGAAGATCCCGAGGTGCGCCACCAGCGTCCAGGTGGCGAGCAGGGCCAGCGGCGAGATGAGCCAGGTCAGGGCAGTGAGCAATCGGTAAGGGCGCATGGCGGGTCTTATTTCAGCGAAGTACCCGGGGGCTATCGCAAGACATGTGCCAGTGAACACAACAGGGGAGAACAATGAAGGCCAAATGTGGGAGCTGGCGTGCCTGCGATGACGGTGGCCAGTAAACATTGAGGCTGGCTGATCCACCGTCATCGCAGGCAAGCCAGCTCCCACAATGGATGGGTGTACATCCGAATGCCCGAATGATGCCTGGCCAACAATGGGGTGCTGCTGCAGCAACACCTCATCAGCAATTACCTCAGAAGTCGTAGCTCACACTGGTGTAGTAGAACGCACCCTGGGCGCCTTCAGGACTGGTGATCGAGTATATCGGCACACCGTACAACTGCGCGCCGGAAGCCTTGTCCGGGTGAGTGTTGAACAGGTTCGTCGCACCGGCTGAAAGCTTGATCCCCTTGCCAAGGTTGTAGGATACGTCCAGGTCGGTGACCCATTGCGGGCTGAAGGTCTGGTCGAGGTTCGGGTTGGCGGCATTGAGGCTTTTCCATTCGCCATAACGGCGCTGGGCCACGGTGACTCCCCACTTTTCATAGGCCCAGTTGGCGCTGAGGGTCAGCTTGTAGTCCGGGGTGCCGTGCTCGATCAGGCCTTGGGTGGTGCGGCCGATGATCTGGTTGCCCGCGATGTTGCCGACGTTGCGCAGGTCGGTGATTTGCGTGCGATTACGCGCATAGCCGGCGTTGAAGTTCACCCGGCCCCATTGCTGCAGGTCGAGTTTGTAGTTGCCGGTCAGTTCGATACCGTCGGTGCGGGTGTCGGCGATGTTGGTGTAGAACGCCGCGCTCTGGATATTGGCGTAAGGCGTCCCGGCGAAGATCGGCGAGACCACCGAGGCCGGCAATTGGTCGGACAGGGTAATGCGGTTGTTGATGTTGATGCGGTAGGCATCCACCGTCACCGATGCGTTGTCCAGCGGTTGCCAGACCAGGCCCAGCGAGTAGTTGGTCGACTCCTCGGGCTTGAGCTGTGTGCCGCCCAGGGCCTGGGCTTCCGGGCTGTTGGCGCGCAAGGTGCGCTGCTGCACCTCGACGTAGTTGCCGCTGCCCGGCGGCTGTTCCACCACCTGCACACTGAACGACGACATGCCGCTCTGCGCCAGGGACGGTGCGCGATAGCCGGTGCTGGCGCTGGCCCGTGCGGCGATCTGCGGGGTGAAGTCGTAGCGCAGCGACAGCTTGCCGTTGGTGGTGTCGCCAAAGTCCGAATAGTGCTCGGTACGCACTGCGACACCGGCCTGGAACTTCTCGGTGACCTGGCCTTCGACATCCAGATACGCGCCCAGCACCTTGCGTTGCAGCGAGTCGGCATCCACCGGGGTGATACCCGAGTAATACCCGGTGAGCCGGCGTCCGGTCACCGGGTCAACGGTGTTGAACAGCGGGCCGTTCTGCGAGGCGGCCGGCGCGCCTGCGCTCAACTGGTAATTTTCCTGGCGCCAGGCCAGGCCTGCGGAGACGGTCAGCGGCTTGAACAGCAAGTCGGTGGGGAAGTCCCGCACCCAATCCAGGGTCACGTTGGTCTGGTCGTTCTTGCGCTCGCCGGTGTAGATCGTCGCCGGGCTGTTGGTGCCCCAACTGGGGTTGATCGCGTTGTAGTCGGTGGACTTGACGATGTTGGTGCCGTGGTTAAGCGCCAGGTCGAACTTGCCCAGTTGCTCGTTTTCGTACCGCAGGCCACCGGTGGCGGCATAGTCTTCCAGGGTGTAGCGCGTGATCGGCAAACGGCCGTCCGGATAACGCTGCAAGGAAACGCTGCCGTAGTTGTTGTACAGCGCGGTGGGCGGGTCAAAAAAACCGGTGGAGTCGGTGTTCTTGTGGGAATAGGTGGCGAACCCGTAGGCGGTCAATCCTTCGCCCACACCCATCTCGCCGTTGGCCAGGAAGTTGTACTGGTCGGAGACACTGTTGGAGCCCCAGTTCCAGGTGCGATAGCGGTTGTTCTGCTCGCGCGGCGTGTTCACGCTGGTGTCGCCGCGATAAAAGATTCGGTTGTCCGGGTTGGTGTCGCTGGCCGGGTCCTGGCTGCCGGCATCGAAACTCAAAGTCAGGAAACCGTCATTCGGCAGTTCGAAGCCTTTCCAGCCGCTGTACTTGCGCTGCATGCCATCGCCCTTGTTGTAGCCACCGAAACGGTAGCCGACGTTGCCGCCGTCGTCCTTTTGCTTGAGCACGATGTTGATCACCCCGGCAATCGCATCGGAGCCGTATTGAGCGGCGGCGCCGTCACGCAGGATCTCCACGTGGTCGATCGCGCTCAACGGGATCAGGCTCAAGTCCACCGCTGCCGCGCCACGACCGTTGGCCAGGCTCTGGCGGGTGATGTTGGCGCTGGTGTGGCGGCGCTTGCCATCCACCAATACCAGCACCTGGTCGGAAGCCAGGCCGCGCAGCGAGGCGCCCTGGGCGATGGAACCGGCAAATGCACCCTGGGGCGACTGCGGGAAGCTGAAGGACGGCGACAGTGCGGTCAGTGCGCCGGACAGGTCGGCAGCGCCGGTTTGCTGCAATTGCTCGCCGCTCAGCACATCTACCGGTGCGGCGCTTTGCAGGGCGGTGACGTCGCTGCGGCGGGTGCCGAGTACCACCACGGTGTCGAGCTTGTCGGTCTTGGCAGTGGGCTGCGCATCGGCGGCTACAGCAGGCACGGCAAGGCTGCCCATGACCAGCGCGATGGCGCCGGCCAACGGAGTACGTTGGAACATAGAAAGGTCCTTTCGAAGCGTGTTGACGATGGCGGCCGGGCGCTATGGCTCAAACAAAGAAGGTCAACTGTGGGAGCGGGCTTGCCTGCGATGATGGCGGCACAGCCACATAATGGTTGGCTGACCCACCGCTATCGCAGGCAAGCCAGCTCCCACATTTGATCTCCGGCGTTTGGTGAATAGTGTCCGGCGGCTGAAGTTAGAAGCGGCTGGTCACGCTCAGCCCCACGGTGCGTGGGTCGCCGTAAGTGATCACGTACTGCCCCAGCCCGCCGTTCGGCCGGCCATGCACCTGATAGCGGCGGTCGGTGAGGTTGTTCACAAACCCGGTGACGCTGAGTTTTTCGTCGGCGCTGTACCAGGTCAGGCGGCTGTTGGCCAAGGTGTAGTGCGGCTGGCTCAAGTCCTTGTCGGCGCTGCTCTGGCGGTCGGCGAGGAAGTATTCCTTGTCGCGAAAACTCACGTCGGCACCGGCCACCAGCTTGCCGCCGATTTCCAGCGGGATGGTGTAGTCGCCACCCAGCGACACCACGTTGCGCGGCGAGCGCACGAAGCTGTTGCCGCTGTAGTCACCCGTGACCGCACCGGTGTTGGGGTTGGTGTTTTTGAAGTCGGTGTATTCGGTATCCAGGAACGAAATCGCCGCCCGCAGGTGCAGGTAGTCGGTGGGTTGGCCTTCCAGTTCCAGCTCGGCGCCCTTGACCTTGCCCTTGGCGCCGTTGGTCAGCGCGGTGGTCAGTACGCCGTTGTTGACGGTCAGCAGGTTGACCTGAATGTCCGAGTAGTCGTAGTAGAAGATGTTCGCGTTGGCCGTCAGGCGATGGTTGAACCACTCGGACTTCACGCCGAATTCGTAGGCATCGAGTTGTTCCGGGTCCACCGTGGTCAGCTGCGACAGGCTGGTGGACAGCCCGGTGTTGAAGCCGCCCGAGCGGAAGCCGTGGGCATAGCGGAAGAACACCCGCACGTTGTCGTTGATCCGGTATTCCGGGGTCAGGTCATAGGTCCAGGCTTCCCAGGTCTTGTCTTCCTGGCGGTTGCCGTTGGTACCGACGCCGCCCAGGGGAATCAGCGGGCCATTGGCGGTGGCGCGCGTCAACTGAGTGAGGTTGAGGTCGATGTCTTTCTTTTCCTGGGTCCAGCGCAGGCCACCGGTCACGCTGAAGTTGTCGGTGAGGTCGTAGGTCAGGTTGCCGAACAGCGCGTAGCTGTCGGTGGTGTGGTTGTAATTGAGGTCGCGAAAGTCCGTCGCGCCGTTGACCTGGTTCGAGCCGGTGCCATTGGGTGTCGGGCCCGGGGCGATAAAGCGTCCGGCGCTGCTGTCCAGGTCTTCATGGAAATAGTGCGCGCCGGCCAACCAGCGCAGGGTTTCCTGCTGGGGCGAGGCCAGGCGGATTTCCTGGGAGTACTGGGTGTATTTGTTGTCGGCGGTAGAGGTGCCGTTGACCTCGTAGGGCGTGTAGTCGGCATCGCCACTGGACTGGCCGCGGATGTAGTCGTAGGCGCTGATGGACGTGAGGGTGTAGTCGCCCAGGTGCCAGTTGAGGGTCAGCGAAGTACCGTCATGGTTGAGCTTGGAGTCGTCGTCCACGTTCAGCGCAATATTGCGCCCGGCGGGGCGGGTGTAGCCCACGTTGTAGTAGCGGCCGAGGGTCAGCGCACCGTTGGCGCCGTCGCCCTTGAACTCGCGGCTGTGGATCTTCCACAGCGCGTCCAGGTCCGGGTTGAGCTGGGCGAAGAATTGCAGGCGCACGGCCTTTTTGTTGACGTCGCCGTAGGTGTGATCGTCGATCAGGTTTTTCTGGAAACCGTCGCGTTCCTCGGAGTACAGCGAGATCCGCGCCGCGAGTTTTTCCGGAACCAGGGTGCCGCCGATGGCGCCATTGACGATGCGTTCGTTCTTGCTGCCAAAACCGATCGTGCCATAGCCGTCGGTGTCGAAGGTCGGTTTCTTCGAGATGATATTCACCGCGCCGGCCGTGGTGTTCTTGCCATACAGCGTGCCTTGGGGGCCGCGCAGGATCTCGATGCGTTCGAGGTCAAACAGCGGGCCGCCACCGGCAATCGGTGCGTTCAGGTACACGTCATCGGCGTAGATGCCCACCGGGTACACAGTGGCCGCGCCGGTGTCGCCGGTGCCCAGGCCACGGATGTACCAGCGCGGGCGCCCGTCGCCGTCGGGGTTTTTCGCCGAGGCGTTGGGAATGAAGGTGGTGATATCGCCCATCGACCGCACGCCGTCGGCAATGATGCTGGTGCCTTGTACCGCCGACACCGCGACCGGAACCTCTTGCAGGGTTTCTTCCCGGTGTTGTGCGGTGACGGTCACGGTCTTCAGCGACGGTTCGGTTTTGCCTGCATCGTTTTCGGCAGCGTCGGCGGCCAGCAGATGTTCGCTGGCGGTGCCGCCTGCCAGCAGTAAAGCGAGCCACAGGCCCTTGGTGATTGGATTAAGTGTGTGCATTGAAATCTCCCCCGGAAAAGTTTCCTTGAAGGGGTTAGAGCAGAGATCGTGCCAAGCAGATTTCAGGGTCGATACATGGTTTTAAGATATTGATATATAACGATTAAAAAATTCAAGAAGAGGACGTTTTCGAACAATTGAAAGCGCAGCCGAAGGCCGCTTGAAAAGCCTGTCGAAGATTCAGCAGAAGTTGCTTGGAGGGTGCTGCTGGAGCAGCAGGGGAGGTGTTGCCGTAGCAGCTGTCGAGCCCCGGCGAGGCTGCGTAAACGGTGTATCTGACACACCGCAAACGCAGCCTCGCCTGGGCTCGACAGCTGCTACATGGGGGAGGTCAAACAGCCACGCGGGAGGTGGAGCCGATGACCTTTTCCAGCACGCTGAAATCAATCCAGTCGCGCACATCGAAGCGCCGTGGAATGAAGTTCCAGCGATGCAGGAAATCGGTGAAATCCTGCAAGGCTTCGATGGAGCGCGAATCGAGCGTGGTACGCAGCCGACGATGGGCATCTTCGCCGTAGGCCGCGGTTACCCAGTACTCGCTGGTGTTGAGTTCCTGTGCCAGGAAGCGCCGGGTCTCGTCCGGATTGGCCCAGGCCCATTGCTCGGTGCGCAGCACGGTGTCGACGATTTTCACGCTGGCGTCGAAGTGCTCCTGCAGCAGGTTGATGTCCACCGTCAGGGTGCGTGGCGTGCCGTTGTTGGAGCGGATCAGCGGGTCCGGGTGCGAACCGGTGTCCACCACCACATGCAGGCCGAACTCGTTGGCCAGGTGCACGGCGTGGGCACCTTTGAGGAAGATCGCGTCGATATCACCGCGCAGCAGGCCGATCAGTTCGTTGTTGCGGCGGCTGAAGCGGCTCACCCCCAGGCTCGCCGGGGAGCCGTAGACGTATTGCACCTGGTTGTCGCTGTAGGTGCCGCCGTAGGGGTAGTCCACCAGCTCTACGTCCGAGACTTCCAGGCCTTCGAGCTTGAGGGCGTTTTCCAGGCCGCGCAGGGCCTGGGCACGGGTGAAGTCGATCTGCACGTTGGCCCATTTCGGCAGGCCGAAGCGCCGGTTTTTCAAGTCGCGCACGCTGCGCACACCGCTTTCGGCGGTGGTCAGGATCAACTGCACCTCATCGCTCCACGATAGCCCCAGCACCCGGGTTTCCACGCCACTGGCGTAGGCCCAGATCGCCGGGATATTACCGCCGTGGCGCACCGAGTTTTTCAGGTGATGGTCGTAATGCGCCTCGCGAACTTCCCGTTCCGTGGACTCGCGCAACGACTGGATATTGGTGCCAAAAGGCAGGAACGCCTCGGCCAGGCGACCGGACTGCACAGCAATGCCAAGACCGGTGGGAACCGGGCTGTGGGTGTACCAGAGAGTATCGAGTGGTTTGCTCATAAGGGTCTTCGTTCAAATCCATGAAATAGGAAACCTTTGCAGGAGCCCGGCTTGCCGGCGATGAGGCCCGAAAGGTCAATACCCCATTCAAGGCCGTCATCGCCGGCAAGCCGGCTTCTACAGGGGTTAGCCTGCCAGCGCGGTTTTGCCGTTCAAGAGTGCTTCCAGCGGCCGTGCATCAATCCATTCACGCACGTCGAAGCTTTTCGGGATAAAGCGCCAGCGGTGCAGGAAATGCGTGAAGTCCTGCAGCGCGGCAATTGCCTGTTCATCCAGTTCGGTGCGCAGGCGCAAGTGGGCGTCGTTGCCGTAGGCGGCGGTGACCCAATACTCACTGCTGTTGGTTTCCTGGGCCAGGTAGCGGCGGGTTTCCTCCGAGTGGGTGTGGGCCCATTGCTCGGCGCGCAGGACCGAGTCAAGAATGCCGGTGGCTACGTCGAAGTGGTTTTTCAGCAGGTTCAGGTCCACCGCCAGGGTGCGCGGCGTGCCGTTGTTGCTGCGGATCAGCGGGTCCGGGTGCGAGCCGGTGTCGATCACCGTGTGCAGGCCGAAATCATGAGCCTGTTGGGCGGCGTGGGCGCCCTTGAGGAAGATCGCATCGACTTCACCGCGCAGCAGGCCTATCAGCTCCAGGTTGCGTTCGCTGACTTTTTGCGTGACCGGCGTACCGGCGATATTGCGCACCGGGGTATCGCTGAAGGTGCCGCCGTAGCGGAAGTTCTTCAGCTTCACGTCGCCGACTTTCAGGCCTTCCAGTGACAACGCGTTTTCCAGCCCGCGCAGGGCCTGGGCGCGGGTGAAGTCGATCTGTGCGCCGGCCCAGTCCGGCAAGCCGAAAGTACGGCCCTTGAGGTCCTTGACGGTTTTGATGCCGCTGTCCTGGCGGGTCAGGATCAGTTGCACTTCATCTGCCCACGACAGGCCGATCACTCGGGTTTCCCGGCCTTGGGCGCGGGCCCAGATCGCCGGGATATTGCCGCCATGGCGTACCGAATTGCGCAGGGTGTGATCGAAGTGCGATTCGCGCACCGCCTTGTCATCGGACTCACGCAGCGACTGCACCTCGGTGCCCAGGGCACCGACTGTGTCTTGCAGCCAGCCTTTTTGCACTGCAATGCCCAGGCCGGTGGGCACGGGGCAGCGGGTGTACCAGAGCGTATCGAGAGGTTGGGTCATCAGGAGTTCTCCCACAGCGTTCAGGCGCTGGCTTTCAAAGGTTGGATCGCCGGGCGTTGGTGCACAAGCGGCAGGACTTCCTGGCCAATGCGCAACGCTTCTTCCAGGTGTGGATTGCCGGCGAGGATGAAGGTCGAGAAGCCGGCGTCGCGGTATTCCACCAGGCGCTCGGCGATGTTCTGGTGGCTGCCGACCAGGCCCACGGTCGGACCCGGTTTGGCTTTGGCGAAACCGGCCCACAGGTTGGGACCGATGATCAGGTCATCGAAGCGGTCGACGTTCTGGTGGTACGCGGTCTGGCGTGCGCCGCCGACCGAGTCCGAGCCGCTGGTAAAGCCCTTGGCGACCTGGCTGCTCTTGCCTTCGAGCTTGTCGAACTGGCGACGCAGGTCTTTCCAGGCTTGCTCCTCGGTCTCCCGGGCGAACAGGTCTACCCGCAGGCCGAAGCGCACGGTGCGGCCTTGTTTGTCGGCCAGTTCGCGCACGCGCTCGATGTGTGGCTTGAGCTTGTCGATGGGTTCGGCCCAGTTCAGGTACACGTCGGCGTGTTTGGCGGCGACGTCGAGGGCGGCGTCGGAGAAACCGGAGAAGTACACGCCGGGCTTGCGTTCGTGGTGCAGGCCGTGGGGCAGGGCGCCGTTTTCCAGTTGGTAGATATCACCGTTGTAGGAGAATTTTTCGTGCTCCCAGAGGCCCTGGATGATGTCGAGGAATTCGCCGGTGCGCTTGTAGCGCAGGTCGTGTTCGAGGAAGTCACCGTTGGCGCGCTGGCTGGCGGGGTTGCCGCCGGTGATGATGTTCCACTCTACGCGGCCACGGCTGAGGTTTTGCAGGATCGCGGCTTGTTGGGCGGCGTAGGCGGGCAGGGTCCAGGTGGCCTGGAAGGCGATCAGGAATTTGATGCGCCGGGTTTCTCGGGCCAGGGCGGCGGCGACGATCCATGGTTCGGGGCCGGTGGGCAGCAGGGCGCCTTCGAAGCCGGCGAGTTCGGCGGCTTTGGCGACCTGAGCGATGTAGTCGATGTAGGTGAAGTCGTCGGGTTGGCCGTTGGGCAGGCGGCCTGGTGCGATGTTGCCGGGGCGGTAGGTGGGGTTGCCGCGGTTGTGTTTGTCGGTGGTGAGTTGGGGGCCGTCGGTGCCCAGCGGCAGGCGCCAGAAGAATTCAGTGGTCATGGGTGCTCCGGTTCAGTCGTATTGGGTGCGGGGACCTTTGGGGATTGGGACTGCAACGGGCATGCCATGGGGGCTTGGGCCAACGGGGGCAGGGGGTTGTGGGTTTTTTGGGGGTGGGGGTGCGTCTGTAGCAACACTGGGTCAGCAGTGGGTGCTGTAGGTGAAGCACTTTGTGTACATATCCGTTGTTGCGGTCCGTACAAAAAGCGGCAAAGTAACCA
>NZ_JACAPT010000004.1:75407-75557 GCF_013385565.1 Pseudomonas sp. E6002
AGCCAGAGCGAAAGCAGAGCTGCTTTTCTGTAGGAGCTGGCTTGCCGGCGATGCAGACACCTCGGTCTTCCAGACACACCGAGGTGATGCCATCGCCGGCAAGCCAGCTCCTACATTTGGACCGTGCCCGCTTTAGCTTTTGATTTGGCT
>NZ_JACAPT010000004.1:75679-102221 GCF_013385565.1 Pseudomonas sp. E6002
GCTGTTCAAAAGTGAGCCGCTGTAAGAGCGGAACCAATCTCAAACATCACCCAAAAACGGATATACCCCCAATCACCCAGCCACCAAGTCCCCCACCCGTGCACTGCGCAAATACGTCTGATACAACGCCGCATAAGCCCCCCCACGATCAATCAACGCATCATGCGCCCCAAGCTCAACGACCTGCCCATGCCGAACCACAGCAATCCGGTCCGCATCCCGGATCGTCGCCAGCCGATGGGCAATGATGATCGCCGTACGCCCCAGACACAGCCTGCGCAACGCCCGTTGAATCCGCCGCTCTGTGTGAATGTCCACCGCCGAAGTCGCCTCATCCAGCACCAGCACCGCCGGGTCCGCCAGATACGCCCGCACCAGGCAAACGAGCTGCCGCTGCCCATGACTCAAATGCGCCCCCAAAGGCCCAACCTCGGTGTGATACTGATGCGGCAACCGCTCCAATACCTCATCGGCGCCCAGCTCCCGGGCCGCCGCGACCAGGGTCGCGTCATCCGCCAACGGCGCCGCCAACCGCAAGTTGTCGAGAATGCTCCCGCTGAACAACACATTGTCCTGCAACACCACCCCGACATTGCGCCGCAACGCATGCTGGGCCAGCTCCCGCACATCAATCCCGTCCAGCCGCACCACGCCCGACTGCACCTCATAAAACCGCGTGAGCAACTGCACCAGCGTGCTTTTCCCATGCCCCGAAGGCCCGACAATCGCCAACACCTCACCCGCAGGAATATGCAAATCCAGCCCATTGATCACCGGCGCCTGCGCACTTGGCACATAACTGAAACCCACCTGCTCGAACCGCACCTCACCCCGCGCTCGGCCCAAATGGCGCGGTGTAGCGCTGTCGGTAATCTGCGCCTGGGTATCGAGCAACAGGAAAATCCGCTGCGCCGACGCCGATCCGGTGGCGTAGCGTTCAAACAGGTCCGACAGCTCCTGCAACG
Source organism: Pseudomonas sp. E6002 (assembly GCF_013385565.1). Taxonomy (NCBI): domain Bacteria; kingdom Pseudomonadati; phylum Pseudomonadota; class Gammaproteobacteria; order Pseudomonadales; family Pseudomonadaceae; genus Pseudomonas; species Pseudomonas sp. E6002. The sequence goes on from NZ_JACAPT010000004.1 coordinate 76,645, forward strand.
GCCCCAAGAACAGGAACACGTAAAACAGACTTTCGGCCACTTGCCCGACCGACACTTCACCGGCCGCCAGCCCATAGCCGCCCACCAGCAATAACAAGGCGATTCCCGCCGAACTCAGCAGCGCCGTAAAGGGCGCAAACCACCCCGAGCGCAAGCTGCCGCGAATCAGTGCATGGTTGAAGTCATCCAACAGCCCGCGATAACGCCGCAGGTTCGGCGTCTCCTGGGCGCACTGCTGCAGCATCCGCGCGCCGCTGACGCTTTCCACCAGGTGTGCGGTAAAACGGCTGCGGTTTTCCGCAACCCGCGCCCAGTTGCGCTGGGAGATCCGCTTGAAACTCCAGGTCGCCAGCACCAGCAACGGTACGGTGGCCACCAGGCTGAGGAAGAAACGCGGGTCGATACGCCACAACATCACCGATGCCAGGCCACAGCGCAGCAAGGCACCGAGCAGTTCAGGCGGGCCCTGGATCACCAAGGGTTCGAGGGCGTCCACGTCGCGGTCAACCCGGGAAATGATCCGCCCGGCACGGGTCTGGTCGAAGTAGCTGACGCTCAAGCCCTGGACATGCGCAAACACCTGCACCCGCAGGGCGTTCAGCACGCGGATCGCCGCGCCACCGGCAACAAACTGCGAGACCCCGGCCAGCAGGAATCGCACTAGCCAACTGGCAGCCAGCCCCGCGCCCAGCCATAGCACCAGGCGCTCGTCCAACAGCCAGTGGTCGGCCTGCTGAATCAAGCCACGGTCCAGCAGTTCACGCACGAACCAGGGTCGCAAAAACACCGTGAACACCAGCAACAGCTCAATGCCGATCACCGCGAAAATCGAGCGGCGGATTGGCCTGAGCAGCGGCAGCAAGCGTTTGAACATGCTGCGGTCGAGGGCCTTTTTCGCGAGCATTTCTTCAATTTCGATATCGCTCAAGGCTTTGCCGGCGATTGGATTAGCCATGGTCGATCCCCAGCAGGTCGCGGTAGTGCGGGTGGGTGTGTTGCAGTTCGGCGTGGGTGCCTGTGGCGGCGATTTTGCCGTCCGCGAGCATCAGCACCCGGTCGGCCAGGAGGATGGTCGACAACTTGCTGGAGATCACCAGCACGGTGGTGCCGCGCAGTTCTCGCAGGTTGTTCAGTACGTGCCGTTCGCTGATGGCGTCGAGGGCGCTGGTGGCGTCGTCCAGGCACAGGATGTCCGGTTGGCCCAGCAGCGCCCGCGCCAGGCACAGGCGCTGGCGCTGGCCGCCGGACAAGGTCACGCCACGATCACCCAGCGGCGTGGCCAGCCCGTGGGGCAGGCGCAGCAAGATGTCGTCCGCTGCGGCGAGGCGCAGGGCTTCAAGCAATTGCTCATCAGTGGCGTCGGGAGCGTTCAGGCGCAGGTTGGCGGCGAGGCTGCCGGCGAACAGGAAGCTCTCTTGCGGCACCACGTGCACCCGTTGGCGCAACGCACCGAGGTCAAGTTCGCGAATGTCTTGCCAGCCAGCGCCGTCATGGCCCAGCAGCACGCGCCCGGTGCTCACATCAGTGAGGCGTGGCAACAGGCTGGCCAGCAGGCTTTTCCCGGTGCCGGTGGCGCCCACCAACGCGACAATTTCGCCGGGCACCAGGGCCAGCGAGCAGTCATGCAGAATGTCCCGCCCACCGCCGGGAGCGCTGACACTGACGTGCTCCAGGCGCAACCCCAGGGGCGAAGCGGGCAGGGTGGCGCTGCCGCTGCGTATCGCTGCGGGGGCGTCCAGCAGTTGCCAGATACGTTCGGCACTGGCCCGGGCATCGGCGAAGGTTTGCATCACCCGGCCAATGCCTTCGATGCGAAATACCAGGGTGGTGGCGATCAGCAGCGAGGTCACCAGTTCACCGATGCCCAACTGACCGGCCGCCACCAGGTGGGCGCCGTAGACCAGGATCCACACATGGCCGAGGGCGACCACGGCCTGGGGCAGCGGAATGCGTGAACTGGAATAGGCCAGCGCCTGGCGGGCCAAGCCTGCGAACACTGCAACCTGTTCGGAAAAACCCTGGATACGGCTCTGCTCAAGGGCAAAGGATTTGATCACACGCACCCCGCCGATGCCTTCACTGAGGTCCTGGTTGACGCGGTCGTAGGCCGCGCCGACGCTGCGGTCGAGTTCAACCAGGCGTTCGGTTTGCAGCACGAAGATCCACAGCCCGGTGACGGTCAGCAGCAGCGGTACCAAGCCCAGCCACGGGTTGTACCAGCTCAACAGACCCACGGTGGCCAACACCACCAGCGGGGTTTCCACCACCTGGCGCCAGAAGGTGATCAGCGCGTCACGCACCTTGTCGGCATCGCGGGTGGTGCGGGTGATCATCTCGCCCATGCCGTGCTGCCAGTGATAACCCAGGTGCAGGCTTTGCACCTGGGCGAGGATGCGTTCGCGCAGGCGTGTCAGCAGTTCCTGGCTGAGCACCAGGGACATGACGCTGGCGGCGTATTGCAGCGCGCCACGGCCCAGGGCCACGGCGAGCATCAGCCACAGCCAGTGCCAGCCAAGGCTGGCATCGAGGCTGCCGTCGGCGTGGCGGATCACTGCGCGACCGGCGCTGACATCGTTGACCGCATGGCCGATCAGCCATTGTTGCCAGACCAGGCCGAGGTTGATGGCCACGAACAGCCCGGCGACCAGAGCGAAGCGCCAGGGCATTTCGCGGTAGATCGCCAGGCTGCGCAGAAGGGGGTGTTTTTCGATCATGAAAAGCTCATTGGGTTTATTGATCCTTCCCAAACTGTGGCGAGGGAGCTTGCTCCCGCCGGGTTGCGAAGCGACCCCAAAAACAGGGCCTGCTGCGCAGTCCAGCGGGACCAAGCTCACTCGCCACAGGGATGTGTTGGGCTGGTCTAGCGAGTGGTAGCGCCCTGGGTTTCCTTGGCATTGAGGATCGCCGTGTACTCCCCCGGATCAATCCCGTTCAGGTAGTAGTTGCCCACATGGTGCAAGCGCCAGCGAATCGGGTCGTGGGTGGTATGCACCCGGGCGTTGCGCCAGAACCGGTCGAGGTTCCATTTGCTCAGCGACGAACTGGCCCCCAGCAACGAGAAAATATCGCTGGAGATCTTCAACGAAGCACTGTCCGAATGCGCCCGTGCCGTGGCCACCGACAGGATCAATTCGTCCTGCAGTTCCTTGTTCTCCGGGTCCAGCTCATGTGCGTCGAACACCCGCGCCGCATCCCGCAGCAGCGACTCGGCTGCACGCAGGGCCACCGCGTATTCACCGATCTGCTTGATGATGTGCGGCTCTTCATTGGCGTGGTCCACGCCGCTTTCCACCCAGGGCCGGGCGTTGTGCTTGAGGTACTCCACCGCCGCGGTCAGCGCGCCCGAGGCAATCCCGGTATCGATCGCCGCATGCAGGATCTGCGGGAAGGTCAGGCCGGTGCGTTTCATCGGGCCCTTGCGCTTCGAAACGAAGTCTTCATCCAGCTCGATATTGTCGAAATTCACCGTGCCGCTGACCGAGTTTTTCTGGCCGAAGGCTTCCCAGTCATCCACCAGGGTCAGGCCCGGTGCGTTGCGGTTGAGCAGCACGCCGGCGCCGCCGTCATCCGAGGCCGCGGTCAGGGAGATCCATTCGGCAAGGTAGGAACCGGTGGAGTAGAACTTGCTGCCATTGAGTACCAGCTTGCCATCTGCACGCCGCTCGACGCGGGTCTTGAGGGCGAACTTGTTCTTGCCGCCGACTTCCGCCAGGGCGTTGCCAAAGCGCTTGCCGGCCAGCACATCGGCAACCAGGCGATCACGCACCGCATCCGGATAGCCGTTGAAGATGCCCCGCAGCATCACGTTGTGAATCTGCAGCAACTGGCCCACACCACCATCGGCCACCGAGACCAGGCGCACGGTTTCGACGATGGTTTGCACCGAGGCCCCCAGCCCGCCGAATGCCTTGGGCACACCGATGGCGGTCAGGCCGCTTTGGGACAGCAGTTGCGCCTGGCGCCACGGCAACTGGCCGTTCTGGCTGCTGTCGGCGGCAATCGCGGCGATCTCCACGGCGATCTCCTTGGCTGCGGCAATGGCTTCGGCCTCGCTGTGCAGTTGGCGTACCGGTACCTGTTCGAACGTACTCATAGTTTCTTCCCCTGATTTGGCCCGTGTGTTTAAGCCCCTCTGCAGGAGCCGGCTTGCCAGCGATGGACTCAAGTGCGCCGCGTAAACCCGTCAGTACACGTCATCGTTAACCACCATCGCTGGCAAGCCAGTTCCTACAGGGGATTGCGCTGGATGTCGGGCATTGAAGGTGCCTTGAGCAAGTTCTGCGCCAATGCCGAAAACCACCCCTGGCGGGGCCTGCGATAACGGAGTGTTGCTGGGGCAGCAGTGGCGAACGGGTGACTGCTGGGCCAGCAGCAGCGCTGCTGACAGGCCAGCAACAGTACTTCGACTCTTTGCGTAAAAGCCCTGCAAACCGGGGCTTTGGCCAATTGGCACGGCCTCTGCAATGCCCCCATGGACTGCCTTGCCCAATTCAATGGAGCTGCCCATGACCCTTTCCGCGATCCTGCCCAAGCCTGCGCTTGAGCAGATCTGGTTTACCCGCTGCCCGGTACCGACCGCCTCCGGCATCGCCTACAAGCTCGGTTGGCTGGGCGACGAATTCGCCGCCGACGGCCTGCCGGTCTCGACCTTGCAGGAGGCTCGTCAACTGGGCCATCACCACTACGATCACGAGCTGCCGGGGCTGTTTCGCGAAGGCGGTAATGTGCCGGCATTGGCCGCCCGTGCCGCCGGCGCGCCGAGCCGTTTGATCGGCCTGACCTGGATCGAGGAATGGCAAACCATCCTGGTCCGCCCGGACTCCGGCATCACGCGTCCCGAGCATTTGAAAGGCAAGCGCCTGGCCTTGCCGGCCTGGGGTGACAGCCGTCCGGGGAGCATCGCCCGGGCCATGAGCCTGCACGGTTACAAAGGCGCGTTGAGCCTTGCCGGCCTGGGCTTTGATGACGTGCAACTGGTGGAGGTCGCGCTGCACGATCAGGAGCAGGCGCCCAACCCACAGGAAGGTTTGCAACGCCTGTGGTCGGGCCTCGATTACCTGGCGCGCGGCGAAGTGGACGCGGTGTACGTCAAGGGCGCTTCGGCCGCCGACGCCGCGCGCCGTCTGGGCCTGGTGGTGGGCATCGACCTGGACCTGATCGCCGAGCCGCGCTACCGCATCAACAACGGCACGCCGCGCCCTATCACCGTCCACCAGAGCTTGCTGGACAATCACTTTGACCTGGTGGTGCGTTTCCTCGCACAAACCCTGAACGCGGCTGACTGGGCCGCGAACAATCGCGACGGCCTGAACGCGATTCTCGAAGAAGAAACCCGCGCCGGCAGTGCCGGTGTGGCCGAGGCCTATCGCGGTGATTTCCATACCACCCTGGCGCCGGACCTGTCGGCCCAGCGCCTGGATTTCCTCGGCATCCAGAAAGACTTCCTGTACCTGCACGGCTTCCTGGAGCGCGATTTTGCGATCGCCGACTGGGTCGACCCGCGCCCTCTGCAAGCTGCCCATGAACTGTTGGCCAAGCGCCGCGCCTGAACCCGGAGAAACTGCCATGACTGCCATTGTCCACGCCCAACCGATCACCCAGGAACTGCAGGCCTTTATCGACAAGGTCCTGCTGGAAGCCGAAGAAGCCTTCACGGTCTTCCGCGAAACCAACACCATCACCGCCAACGGCACCGTGGGCTTTATCGAGCGCGTGCCGGGCCAGGAACTGCTGGTGTCGGTCAACTACGGCGGCCCGTGGAACTACCGCAAGCCGCTGCAGGCCACCGTCACCGACTTTGCCGGCAACGTGATTGTCGGCAAGGGCAAGGGCGGCCTGGGGCGCTACACCAAGCTGTTCCAGCAGCATGCAGACGTGACCACCGTGTCCCACGTGCACTCGCCGTACCTTGGGGCCTGGGCCCAGACCCACCGCACGCTGCCGTTCCATTACGTGCCTGTGCAGCGTTACCAGTTGGCGCGGGAACTGCCGGTGTACATCGACCGTCGCCAGCAGGAAGTGGATTTCATCCTCGACAAGATCGCGGAAAACCCCTTCAACCTGGCGATCCTCGAAGCCAACGGCGGCTCCACGGTGTGGGGCAAGCAGGGGTTGCGGGCCACGGCTGAGTTCATCCTGTTGCTGGAAGAGGGCGCGCAACTGCAATTGCTGGCGGATGCCCTGGGCGGTTCGCGGGCATACGGGCCGGGGGTGTTGACCCAGCAGTGGAAGATGAGTGGGTTGTTTGAGCAGGCCACGGCGCTGGGCCTGGTCCCCGCCATCGACCGCAAAAACTGAACACACCCTTATCACGGTGACTGAAACCACCACGACCCCTGTAGGAGCCGGCTTGCCGGCGATAGCGGTGCATCAGGCGACATTCCTGTTGGATGTGCCACCGTTATCGCCGGTAAGCCGGCTCCTATAAGGGGCGGTTCCATTCAAGGATGTTGCCCCATGGCGGTAAAAATTCTCTGGTACCTCACCACCCCCGACGGCCCTTATCCCTGGGAGCCCGAAGGGCGCTGGAAGACCGACTTCCAGCACCTCAAGCAACTCGCGGTCGCCAGTGATCGCCTGGGTTTCTACGGCTCGCTGCTGGGCTCCAGCCCCAACGAAAGCCTGGCGGTGGCCGCCTCGCTGATCGACGCCACCCAGCGCCTGCGTTTCCTGGTGGCGCAACACCCGGGCGAGCTGTCACCGGCAGTTCTGGCCAAGTGGGCCCTGACCTTCGACCAATTCTCCAATGGCCGCCTGCTGTTCAACGTGGTCAATGGCAATGATGCGGGCCTGGCGACCCTCGGCGTGCATTACCCCCACGATGAGCGCTACGCCTTCAGCCTCGAATACTGGCGCGCCTTCCAGGGCTTCTATGCCGGCGATACTCGGGGTTATGACGGCCAATACATCAAGCTCGCACCGCGTGCGCCCGGAGCGGCCAAGCATCCGCTGGGCGGCTGGCATCCGCCGTACCAGAAACCGGGCATCCCGCTGTGGGGCGCCGGCACCTCGGGGCCAGGGGTGGAACACTCGGTGCAATTGCTGGACGTGTACCTGAGCTTCGCCAATACGCCGCCAAAGCTGGGGGACAAGTTCCGCAAGGTCGCCGCCGAAGCCGCGAAGATCGGCCGTGAGCTGACCTTCGGTACCCGCCTGCAAATCATCGTGCGCGAGACCGAAGAAGAAGCCTGGGCCCACGCCGAGAAACTGCTGCAACGCACCTCGCTGCAAACTGCGCGCAATGCCATTGAGCGCCAGTTGCCACCCGGGGTGAGCTTCGAGGATTACCACAGCGACGACCCGCAAACCCAGCGCAACGTTGAGACCATTCGCGCCGGCCGCCTGCCCACGGCTCGCGAGCTGGAGATCTACCCCAACGTGTGGCTCGGCCCGAGCCTGTTCGGCTTCAACATCCTCGGCCCGGCCGCCGGCACTTACCTGGTGGGCAGCGCCGAACAAGTGGCCGAGCGTATCCGTGAGTACGAAGCCCAGGGCACCTCGGCGTTCATCCTGTCGGGTTTCCCGCTGATCGATGAGGCGCACCGGGTGGCAGACCTGCTGTTCCCGTTGCTCGACCTGGACCATGGTTTTGATGTGCCGCGTCTGAACGCCGTGCAGCAGCAAGAGGCGTAGCTGATGAGCGAAGGATTTTCCCGCCGAGTGTTTCTCGGCAACAGCCTGGCCATCGGCGGCGGCTTGCTGCTGGGTGGTTGTGACAGCGGGGCGGCGCCGGCGGCGGTGTTGTCGACCACACCGACCACCGGCGGACGCCTGCGCATCGGCATTATCGACGGCGACCAGTCCGGCAACCTCGATGCCCACAAGCCGGTGGGCGGCGGGATCATTCGCGGCTGGGCGCTGTACAGCAAGTTCTGGGAATGGAACACCGACGTCAGTACCCGCCTGGCCCTGGCCGAGTTCGCCGAGCCGAACGCCGATGCCAGCGCCTGGACCATCCGCATCAAGCCGGGCCTGGAGTTCCACCACGGCAAGACCATCGGCGCCGACGACATGCTGTTCTCGCTGCTGCGCCTCACCGATCCGAAACTTGCCTCGCCGTTTGCCGGACTGGTGGGCGCCATCGACCGCAATGCGCTGCGCAAGCTGGATGAGCGCACCATCGAAATCCGTTTCAAACAGGGCCAGAGCTTTTTCCCGCTGGATGAAACCCTGATCAGCTTCGGCGGCATCGTGCCCACCGACTACGACCCCATCACCAATCCGGTGGGCGCCGGCCCCTACAAACTCAAGCGCTTCGTGCCCGGCCAGCGCTCGCTCTACAGCCGGTTCGAGAATTACTACAAACCCGGCCAGCCTTATGCCGACGAACTGGAAATCATCGAATTCAAGGACCAGGTCTCGCGGGTGGCCGCATTGCGTGCCGGGCAGATCGATGTCGCCAGCGGCGTGCAGGCCGAGCACAGCGCGCTGCTCAAGGCCGACTCGCGCCTGTCGCTGTGCGTGTCGCCCAGCACCTCGTTTACCGGCTTCAACCTGAACCTGGCCAAGCCGCCGTTTGACGACGTACGGGTGCGCCAGGCGTTTCGCTTGCTGGCTGATCGGCAAGAGTTGGTGGACCGGGGCCTCAACGGTTTCGGGCGCATCGCCAATGACCTGTATTCGCCCCACGACCCCACCTACAACCACGACATTGCGCAGCGCCCCCATGACCTTGAGCAAGCGCGCTCGCTGCTGCGCCAGGCCGGGCAGACCGATCTGCGGGTGGAACTGACGACCCCGTCCGGCGCCGGCGTGAATGCCGCTTTGGTGTTTGCGCAACAGGCGAAGAAGGCTGGCGCGGAGGTTCGCGTGACCCAGGTCGACGGCGCGGTATTCAACGGCCCGCAGCGCGAGCAGTGGCAACTCTCACCGGGTTCGACCCCGGCCCGTGGGTTCCTCGCGTCGGCGTTGCACAACGACGCGCCCTTGGCGATCTACAACCGCAGCAACTTCCATGACCAGCGTTTCGATGCGCTGTATCGCCAGGCCCTGGCCCAGCCGGATGTGCAATTGCGCAAAGGCCTGGTGCACGAGGCCCAGCAGATTCAACACGAACGCGGTGGCCTGCTGATCTGGGGTTTCAACGATGTGCTGGACGCCGCCTCGGTACGGGTCGGCGGCCTTGCGCCGGAACAGACCACCTTCGCCTCCTGGCGCTTTGACGAGCTGTGGTTGAACCATGTCTAAACCCCTGCGAACGCCGGCCTGGTTATCGTGGTTTATCGGCCGCCTGGGCTACGGCCTGCTCACCGCGTGGGTGATCAGCCTGGTGGTGTTTATCGCCACCCAGGCGCTGCCATCGGACCCGGCCCGGGTGATCCTCGGCCCCGACGCGCCACTGGAAAGCATCCTCACCCTGCAACATCAACTGGGGCTGGACCAACCGATCCTGCGCCAATACCTGCGCTGGCTCGGCTCGGCCCTGAGTGGCGACCTCGGGGTGTCACTGGATTCCAACGCGCCGGTCGGCAGCATCCTGTGGGGGCGTTTCGGCTACACCCTGGCGTTGCTCGCCGGGGTGATCGCCGTGGTGGTGCCGGCGGCGCTGGGCCTCGGCGTGTACCTGTCGCTGCGTCGCGACTGCCACCTCGACCGCTGGAGCCTGTCGTTGCTGATTTTCCTCAAGGCCACGCCGGGCTTTCTGTTGGCCATCGGCCTGGTGCTGCTGTTTTCCATGCCGCATATGGACTGGTTGCCGGCGGTGTCGATCCTCGACCCGGATCAGTCGCTGTGGCGCCAGTTGCCGTTCCTGGTGCTGCCGGTTCTGGCCCTGAGCCTGTCGGCGCTGCCGTACCTCACGCGCATGGTGCGCGCCGCGATGATCAACGCGCTGGAGTCCGACTACGTGATCGCCGCACGGCTGCGGGGCATTCCCCATTGGCGGATCGTGTGGCGGCATACCTTGCCCAACGCGCTGGTCCCGGCGATCCAGGGCGTGGCGCTGACCTTGCGCACGCTGATCGGCGGCGCAGTGCTGGCCGAAGTGATCTTCAGTTACCCCGGCATCGGCACCGCCCTCAACGCGGCGATCCAGATGCGCGACTTGCCGATGATCCAGGCCATCGTGCTGGTGATCACCCTGGCGGTGGTGCTGATCAACCTGTTGGCCGACCTGTTGACGGTGCTGCTCACGCCCAAGCTGCGCACGGCCCGTCGCGTGACCCTGATTTCGCGCAACCGCCGGGGCATCACCCCGTGGTGGCGGCGCTCCCGAGGTGATGCATGAGCAAGACGCGAATTTCCCGCTGGCTGGCCGAACCGCAAACCCGCAAGGGCGCGCTGATCACCTTGCTGGTCATTGCCGTGGCGCTGTTCGGTCCGTTGCTGGCGCCCCATGGCTCGACGGACATGGTCGGGCCGGTGTACGGCGCGCCCACGGGGTGGGCGCTGCTCGGGTATGACTTCCTGGGGCATGACGTGTTGTCGCGGCTGCTCAGCGGCGGCCTCTCGGTGCTGTGGATGTCCGTGGCGGCGGCGAGCATTGCCCTGGCCGTCGGCAGCACCCTCGGCTTGCTTGCGGGGCTGTCGCGGCGGCGCCTGGACCAGTTGATCACCTGGCTGGCGGACGTGTCCCTGGCGTTCCCCGACCTGATTCTGGTGCTGTTGATTGTCTCGATGCTCGGCCGCGCGCCTTGGTTGATCGTGCTCACGGTGTCGATTGCGTTTATCCCGGGGGTGATCCGCCTGGCGCGGGCCAGCGCGGTGGCAGTGGCGGGGCAGGAGTTTGTCGAGGCCGCGCAGATGATGGGCTACTCGCGTCGGCGGATCCTGTTCAAGGAAATCCTGCCGAACATCCTTACGCCGTTGCTGGTGCACTTTGGCAACATGCTGACCTGGGGCGTGGGCATGCTCTCGGGCCTGAGCTTCCTCGGTTATGGCGTGGCGCCGCCGACGGCGGACTGGGGCTTGATGATCAATGAAAACCAGGCCGGGTTGCTGGTGCAGCCCTGGGCGGTGTTGGCCCCCGCTGTGCTGATCGGCGTGTTTGCCTATGGCACCAATATCCTCGCTGAAGGCATCGGCCGCAGCAGCGCACGCCTTGGAGAAAAACAGCCATGAATGCAATCGCGCAGATGACGACGACGGTGCTGCACGTCAGTGGCTTGCGGGTTGAATTGGCGGGGCAGGTGGACGTGTTGTCCGGCGTGTCCTTCAGCCTGGAAGCCGGGGAAATCCTCGGGCTGGTGGGTGAGTCGGGGTCCGGCAAGACCACCTTGGCTACCGCGCTGCTGGCCCATGCCCGACGCGGCGCACAGATTGTCGGTGGCCAGGTGCATGTCGCGGGCCAGGCGTTATTGGGCCTGGAAGGTGAAGCGTTGCGCCGTGCCCGTGGCAGCCTGATCGGCTATGTCGCCCAGGACCCGGCCACGGCGCTCAACCCGGCGCTGCGCATTGGCAGCCTGTTGGATGAAACCCTGGCGGTGCATCAACTGCGCCTGGACAAGGCGGCGCAGCGACAGCGCATCATTGAAACCTTGCGTGATGTTGGCTTGCCGGATGACCCGCAGTTCTTGCGCCGTTTCCCTCATCAACTGTCCGGCGGCCAGCAACAGCGAGTGATGCTGGCCCTGGCGTTTGTGCTGCAACCGCGGCTGATCGTGCTGGACGAACCGACCACCGCCCTGGACGTCACCACCCAGGCGCATATCCTCGCCACCTTGCGCCGCTTGTGCAAAAGCCAGGGCGTGGCGGCGGTGTATGTGTCCCATGACCTGGCGGTGATCAAGGACCTGGTGGACCGAGTGATGGTGATGTACGCCGGGCGGATTGTTGAAACGGCTACTCGGGACGCCTTGTTCAGTCGGCCATCCCATCCCTACACCCGGGGCTTGTTGGCGGCGATTCCCGATGTGGCCGGGCGCCGAGAATTACGGGCGATTGGCGGGCATGCCCCGGCGCCGGGGCAGCGGCCTCAAGGCTGTGGCTTCGGGCCGCGGTGCGAGCGTTTTCGGGCAGGGTGTTCGCAGCAGGAACCGCTATTGCAGCCGCTGTCGCCAGGGCATGAAGTGGCGTGTCTTGCACCCCATGATCAGCCGCTGCAGCGCATCGCCCTGGCGCCGATTGCTGCGGTGGACGCGCTCACCGACAAGGCCTTGCTGGAAATCAGCGGGTTGAACGTGGCGTACGACCGCCAGGTGCTGTTTGACGTGTCCCTGCGATTGCTGCCGGGGGAGTGCCTGGCGCTGGTGGGCGAGTCCGGTTCCGGCAAGACCAGCCTGGCGCGGGCCGTTGCCGGGTTGGGGGAGAATGCCGAAGGCGAGCTGCGTTACGCGGGGCAACCGCTGCCGTTACAGGCACGGCAGCGCGAGGGGGGCTTGCGGCACCAGATTCAGTACATCTTCCAGAACCCGTACCGGGCATTGAATCCCCGGCAGACGGTGTACCAGACCTTGAGCGCACCGCTGGAGCACTTCTTTGCGGTTAAAGGCAGTGCCGCGCGTGAGCGGGTGGAGGCGGTGCTCAAGCGGGTGTCGCTGCCGGCTTCGGTGGGCGAGTTGTATCCCCATAGCCTGTCCGGCGGTGAGCGCCAGCGCGTGGCAATTGCCCGGGCATTGCTGTGCGAACCGAAGCTGCTGATCTGCGATGAAATCACCTCGGCGCTGGACGTCTCGGTGCAGGCGTCGATTCTGGATTTGCTGCGCCAGTTGCAGCGGGATGGGTTGACGTTGCTGTTCGTCACCCATGACCTGGGCGTGGTGCGGGCGATTGCCGACCGGGTGTTGGTGCTGAAGGTCGGGCGGGTGGTGGAGCAGGGCGCGGTGGATAGCGTGCTGGATCAGCCGCAGTCGGCGTATACGCAGACGTTGCTGGAGCATTCGCCGTCGCTGGGCTGATTGGCACTGCTGCGCAGTGATCGCCGGCAAGCCGGCGCCTACGGTAAAAGGCGCACACCTGTAGGAGCCGGCTTGCCGGCGATAGCGGAGGCCGCCTTTACGCGGCCTTGCGGCGCCGAGCCTCTTCGCGCACTGCCGGAATGATCCACCGCCCATAATCCACGGTGTCATACAGCGGGTCATACCCCCGATTCAAAAACGTCGTGACCCCCAGGTCCACATAATCCAGCAGCGCCTGGGCTACCGTCTCCGGTGTGCCCACCAACGCCGTGGTGTCGCCATACGCCCCAACAGCCGTCGCCGTCGGCATCCACAACGCGCGGTCATGCCGATCGCCTAAAGCCGCCGCTGCCAGCAACCGTTCCGATCCCGTTCCCTTGATCCGCTTCTGCCACGGGCTGCCCGCCGCGAACTGCGGGTTGGCCTTGATCTGCTCCAGAATCTGCTCGGCCCGTTGCCAGGCCAGTTCCTCGGTCGCGCCCAAGATAAGGCGCACCGACAAACTCACCCTTGGCGCCTGTACACCCGCCGCACTGGCCGCCGCCTTGAGCTTGGCAATCTGCTCCGCCACACCGCTCAACGGTTCGCCCCACAGCGCATACAGGTCCGCATGCTTGACCGCAATCTGGTAGGCAATGTCCGACGAGCCGCCAAACGAAATCGGGATATGCGGCTGTTGCAGCGGCTTGACCGGGGAAAACGCGCCCTTGATGTTGAAGTACTTGCCCTCGAAGTCGAAAGGCTCCTCGGCGGTCCAGGTGCGCCGCACGATCTCCAGGTATTCGTCGGTGCGTTGGTAGCGCTCGGTCTTGTCCAGCAGGAAGTCGCCTTCCTGGGGTTCGGCGGTGATGCCGGTGATGGCATGCAGGCGAATGCGCCCGCCGCCGGTGGTGTGGTCCAGCGTGGCAAACGCGCGGGCTGCGACCGTCGGCGCAGTGAGCCCCGGGCGGTGGGCGATCATGAAGCCCAGGCGCTCGGTGTGCGCCGCCGCGTAGGCGGCGATTTGCAGGCTGTCGGCGCTGCCGGGCCCGCTGGCGATCAGTACCCGGTCAAAGCCTGCGTGTTCATGGGCGCGGGCGTGGTGGCGGATAAAGTCGAGGTCGAAATCCGGGCTGCGCACGCCACGGGTCTCGGACCATTGGCGGGGGAAGATCATGCCGACAAATTCAATGGACATGCTGGGGCTCCTTTGAGGGTTAGAACTGGTAGTCGACCTGGGCCAGCAAGGTGCGGCCCGGCATCGGTTGCAGGAAGGTGTTGGTGGAGCCGGCCAGGCCGCTGACGAAGTTCAGTTCGTTGGTCAGGTTCAGCACGCGCAAGGTGGTGCTCCACTGCGGCTGGCGGTAGTACACGGCAAGGTCGAGGTTGTATTCGTTGGGGATCTTTACGGTCTTGCTCAGGTTCAGGTACCAGTTGCTGGTCCACCAGCCGGACAGCTCGGCGCCAAAGCCCGAGTCGAAGCGGTAGTCGACGTAGCCACTGGCGGTGTATTCGGGAATCTGCACCGCGTCGAAACGCCCGGAAGGTCGCTGGTTGAGGCTGTTGTTATCGCCGAACACCGTGCCGTTGTCGGGCACGAACCCGGCCGATGCAAATCCCGCCTGGGAGGTGAATTCGTTGTAGGCATTGAGCTTGGACAGGTTCAGGCCGCTGCGCAGGTGGTCATCCGGCTGATAGCGCACGGTGGCTTCCACGCCCTTGATCACCAGCCGCGCGATGCTGTTGTTGCTGTCTGGCGCCTGGTCCCGAGCCTGCTTGAACGCGGCCAGGGTCATGAACAATTGGTTGGGCACCGCTTCGACCTTCACGCCCACTTCGTGCAACACGCTCAGGCTTTGGAACGCCAACGGGTTGAGCTGGTTGGCGCCACTGCCGCTGCCCCAGCCCAGGCCGTTGGAGAAGAACCCGGTGTTGACCGCCAGCGAGCGATCGAAGGTGTAGTACAGCGTGGTGTTTTCCGTGGGCTTGACGTAGGGGCTGACCTGGAACGCGAACAGCCGGTAGTTGTCGCTGTCCTTGCGCGGGTTGCCGCCGGCGAGCACGAACGGGTTGTCGATCTCGGCCTCGATCCAGCTGCGGCTGGCACCGATGTTCAGGCCGAAGTAGTCGCCGTACTTGAGGTTGTGCTGGCTGAACAGGGTCTTGGTGGTCCAGGTGCTTTCGGCGGTGTAGGGCGCTACAGACTCGGCGTAGAGCCCGTGCCCGGCCGGGTACATCGGCGGCAGGTTCAGCCAGCCGTAGTAGTTGGAATACTGCGGCACGCCGGGCTGGCCGATCCATGCGCCATTGCCGCCGGCGGGGTTGGCACCGGTAAGGCCCAGCAGGTCGCCGGGGTTCTTGCCCGAGGGGTTCTGGGTCAGGTCATAGGCGTTGATGGTGGAGCCGAAGCTGTTATTGGCCGCAATCGATTGGTTGAATTCGCGGCGATAGATCAGGCCGGTGTTGCTGTCATCCCGCAGGGTCCAGCCGCCCAGGCGGGTTTCATTGCGCGAGCGGAATTCGAAGCGGTTGTCGAAGATGTTGTCTTTGGACTGCACCTGGAACGAACCCACGGCGTCGGTGATGTCCTTGGAGCGTTCGTAGAACGTGCTGTTGGCCAGCGTGATGGTGGGCGACAAGTCGGCCTCGACGCGCAGTTGCGTAGTAAAGCGCCGGGAGCTGCTTTCGTCTTCCTTGCGTTGCCCGGTTTGCGAGGACAGCGAGCGTTCGCCGTTGCCCGCCAGCGTCGGGTCATACACCCAGCCCCGCAGGCTGCCGGGGTTGCTCTGGGTGTTGGGCGAGGCGGTCTGGAAGCTGCCGTCCACCACGCTGTATTGGCCCTGGGCATTGCGCTGGCGCTTGACCCAGCCGAGGGTTGGCGCATCGGCGGCGCCAGAGGCCAGCACCGGCGACCACAGGGTGTTGCCGTTCTGGATAATCGGCGTGGCGCGCCCGGCGTAGTATTTGCCGTTGTCCACCAGGTCCTGGGTGGCGCGGTTCCAGCCGTGGGTGATGTTGTAGTCGTAGTAGTTGTCGTAGCTGGCGTTCCAGTCCACCCGCACGTTGTCGTTGCGCCAGGCGAGGGCGCCGTAGAACGCGTCGAAATTGTTGTCGACGTTGTCGTAGAAGTCCTGCTGGCGCTGCTTGGTGATGCTCAGGCGGTAGGCCAGGTTGTCGCTCAGTGGCCCGGTATTGTCGATGCTGAATTTGTTGGAACTGCGGGACGTGCCGTCCGGTATCCACGAGCCCAGTTCACCGCTGAGCTTGGTCTTGAACTCATTGAAGTCGGGTTTTTTGCTCAGGTAGTTCACATAGCCGCCGCTGCCGGACACCGAACCGTAGGTGACCGACGACGGCCCGGCGACGATGTCGGCGCCTTCGTAGGCGTTGAAGTTCGCCGGGTGGCGCACGCCGTAACCGCGCTGGCCGTCCTGGAACACCTCGGAGCCCTGGGCGCGAAACTGCGGGGCGATGCCGGCGTTCTGGCCGCCGCCCCGGGTGATGCCGGGGGCGTATTTGACCAGGTCATCGGCGCTGCGGATCGAGTCGTTGGCCAACTGCTCAGCGTTGATCTGCACCACCGAACGCGGCGTGTCGAGGACCTTGGTCTCTGTGCCGCCGTACACCGACGTCGGCGGGCGGGTGGGCAGGGCATCATCATCGGACTGGCTGGCACTGGCCTGCACGGTCACGGTTTGCAGTTGGGTATCGGCGGCAAACGCCTGGATTGGCAGGCTTGCGGCCAGCAGCAGAGGTAAACGCAAGGCGATAGCGTGCATGGCAGAAATGCCCCATAAAAAACAATGAAGAGCGCACGGTCCCTTGTAGGAGCCGGCTTGCCGGCGATGAGGCCCTTGAGCCCTGCGCCGGTCGACCGGACGCCATCGCCGGCAAGCCGGCTCCTACAGGGCGATGCGTTGTAAGTGGGTCAGGCCGTGTCTTTGAGCCAGAGCTTTTCAAAGCGCCAGGTGCTGAACAGCGACTCTTCCGACTGCGCCCCGCCGACGCGGGTGGAAACGCTGTCGAGCAAGTCGGCGTAGCCCCAGATCAGCATCCCGCCGCGCTCGTACTGGATCTGCTGGACCTGATGCACCAGGGCCTTGCGTTTTTCCAGGTCGGGCTGGGCCATGGCGGCCAGGAACAGCTCGCTGAATTGCGGGTCGTTGAAGTGGGTCTTGTTGGACACCGCAAACGGCGCGTCGGTATGGATCGCACTGGCCAGGAACGGCGCGCCGATGCTGCCGCCGGTGCTCAGGGTCCAGTCGTTTTTCAACGGGCCCTGGAAAGTCGCCAGGTCCACCTGCTTGACCTTCAGGGTCACGCCAATGCGCTTGGCCTGCTCGGCCAGCACCAGCGCCGAACTCAAGCCAGGCCCCGGAGTGGTGATCAATTCCACCTCGAGGTTTTCCTGGCCGGCGTCCTTGAGCAGTTGCGCCGCCCGTTGCGGGTCGTAGGGGCGTGGCCCGAGGTCGTGGTTGAAGGTCGGGTCGCTGGGCGCATAAAGGTCATTGGCCACCCGGCCCTGGCCGTTCAGCGCGCGGCGCACCAGTTCTTCGCGGTCGGCCATCAGGCGAAACGCTTCGCGCACCCGTGGGTCGTTGAACGGCGGCTTGTCGAGGTTCATGTCGAACGACAGCCAGTTACCGGTCACCGAGGTGATCACCTTCAGGCGCGGGTCCTTTTGCAGGATCGGCAACTGCTCGGTGGGCATCACGTTGGCCATGTCGATTTGCCCGGAACGCAGGGCGGCCAGGCGCGAGACCTGATCCTTGAAGTCGATGATCTCCAGCTCATCGGCGTAGGGCTTGCCGTCCTTGTAGTAGTTCTCGAAGCGGGTAAACAGTGAGCGTTGGCCGGGGGTGAAGCTTTTGAGCTTGTAGGGGCCGGCGCCCACCGGGTTGGTGACCGGGTGGTAGTCCACCGGCACGATGCCGCCGAAATTGACCCAGGTTTCTGCCAGCGGCATGTAGCTACGCCCCTCCCGGAAGCTCAGGCGCACGGTGCGGTTGTCGAGCTTGACCAGGTTGTCGCGGTCCACCCAGTGCAGCAGCGCCGCGTAGGGCGAGGCCAGCTGCGGGTCGGTGAGGCGGCGGATCGAGAAGATCAGGTCGTCGGCGTCGATGGTCTTGCCGTTGTGGAATTCCAGGCCGGGGCGCAGGCGCAGGGTCCAGCTGCTGGCGTCGGCATTCGGCTCCGCGAACTCGGCCAGAGCCAGGCGCGGCTGCATCTGCTCGTCCCATTCCCAGAGCTTGCTGTACAACGCAAAGCCGCGAACGATGCCGCTGCCAATGGGTTTGTGGGCATCGAGGTTGCCGCTCTGGTTGCCGTCGAGAATCCCCAGGCGCAGGCGCCCGCCGTAGCGGGGTTGATCGTTACCGGTGACGTTTTTGGGCGTGTCAGCGGGGCCGCAACCGGCCAGCAGCAAGCCGCCGCCGACGGTCACGCTGTAGCCGAGAAAGTCCCGACGGCTAAGCAGTAGGCTCATGGCATCAGACTCCGGCCGGGCCGTTGGCGGAGCGCAGTTCCAGCACCGGCTCCTGGGGACGACTCAACTCGGCGCGTTCACTGCGAAAGTGCGGCAGGATGTGCTCGCCGAGGCGGTAGGCTTCTTCCAGGTGCGGATAGCCGGCGAGGAAGAACAGGTCGATGCCGATGCTGTTGTACTCGCGAATCCGCGCCACCACGTTCTCGTAGCTGCCCACCAGCGCACAGCCCGGTGGAATACCGATGTAGCCAAAACCGGTCCACACATTGGGGTGGATGAAGAAGTCATCGAAGCCCTGGGTCTCGGTTTTTTCGCTGAAGCCGTGCTCGTAGCTGAGCTTGCGCGCCGTACGCAACCCGGCGTGGGCCGCCACGGCCTTGACCGCGCCGCGGGCGATGCCTTCGTCGAAGAAGCGTTTGGCTTCGGTGCGGGCCAGTTCTTCGGTTTCCCGGGTGATCACGTCAATCGACAGGCCGAAGCGAATGTCAGTGCGGCCCCACTTCAGCGCGCGTTCGCGCAGGTCGGCGATCAGGGCGGCGATTTCGTCCGGGTGTTCGGCGCGCATCAGGTAGAAGTCGGCGTGCTTGGCGGCAAACTCCCGGGCGGCGATGGATGAGCCGGCGGTACAGATCAGCGGCAGCTTGGCCTTCTTCAATGGCCCGCGCAGGCCACCACCGTCGGCCTTGTAGAACTTGCCGTCGTAGTGGAAGGACTCGTTGTGCCAATAGCCCTTGACCACGTCCATGAATTCGGTGGCGCGTTCGTAGCGTTCATCGTGGTCGCTGAAGTCGCCGACCTGGCGCTGGATCACGTCCGAGCCGCCGTTGATGATGTTCCACACCAGGCGGTTGCCGGTGGCCCGCTGGTAGGTCGCCGCCTGCTGCACCGCCACCCACGGGGTGTAGTGGTAAGGCTGGAAGGCGGTGACGAATTGCAGGGTACGGGTTTCCCGGGCCAGCAGCGCGCAGACGGTCCACGGTTCTTCGCCGGTGGGCGCGTTGACCATCAGTGCGCCGCCAAAGCCGTTGATCTCCGCAGCCCTGGCGATTTGCCCGAGGTAGTCGATGTAGGTGAAATGATCACCGACACTGAAGCCCGACACCGCGCCGGTGCTGGGCCCGCTGCGATGCCAGTCGCCCCGGTTGCGCGGGTCGCCGGGCAGGAACTGGGTTTCGCCGTGCAAGGGCAGGCGGGTAAAGAATTCGATGCTCATGCAAGCCTCCTGCTTATTGCTCGGTGGGGGCGCAGATCGGGGTGATCGGCTGGTCGTTGATGACTTTGTGGGCAAACGGGATCGAGTCCTTGAGCGATGCATTGACCGTGGCACTGTGGCCCAGGCCTTTGTACAGGTGGCCTTCGACGATGGAGCCAGCCTTGCAGGCGTCCTGCATCAGCTTGACCTGGGTCGCGGCGGCCGGCGTGGTGTCTTCGGCGCCGGTGCCGATGAAAATCGGCTTCGAGGTTTTCAGCGTCGGGTAAGACACCTGCGCCAGCCACGGCGCGAGTTGCTTGCCCTTGTAGTCTTTCTTGGTGTTGGCGATGCTCAGGCCGAGGCCTTCGACATCGCCTTCGAGGGCGAACAGGCAACTGGTACGGGCCTGCTCGAAAATCGGCAGGGCCTTGTCGGTATAGAAGTCGGCGGGGTTGATGCTCGGGTCGTATTGCTGGGCGGCGAGCAACGTGTAGAAGCCGTAGGCCAGGGTGGGATCGACCTTGTTGCGCACTTCCTCGCTGGGGTTCTTCGCGTAGTCGAGGGTGTAGATCACGCCGGTGCCGATGCTGCCTTTCACTCCCAGGTCCGGAGCGTAGGTGGCGGCATAGGCGGCTGCGGCGAAGGCGCCGGCACCGCCCTGGGACTGGCCGACGATCAGCACTTTGTCGGCCAGCCCGGGTACCCCGGCCACCACGGCCTTGGCGGCGTCGAGAATCCCGTAGGCGGCCATGCGACTGTTCAGCAACGGATGGCCACCGGGTACGCCGAGGCCCTGGTAGTCGGTGGCGACGACGGCAAAGCCTTCGGCCAGCCAGCGATTGAGGTAGGCCACGTCACGGTAGGAGCGACCTTGCCACGACGGCGCACACACATCCGCCACGCCCACGGTGCCATGGCCCCAGCTCGCCACTGGCCAACCACCGGCAGGCGGCGTGCCTTTGGGCAGGAACAACGCGCCGGACACCACGATCGGTGTCTTGTTATCGATGCCGTCGGTGGAGGTGTACAGGATGCGTTGGGCGCTGGCGGCATTGGCCAGGCTCAGGGTGTTGTCCAGCGGCTCGCTGCGCAGCAGTTTGCCGGGAACGGCCGGGATGGCTTTTTCCCAGGTGTAGAAAGCCGAGACGCGGCCATCACCTTGCAGCGGGTCAGGTTTGGGGGCGTAGGTGTCGGCAGCAAACACGCTCATGGACAGGGCCAGGACGCTGAGGCCGAAGGCAAAGGAGTGCGGCAGTTTCATGCTCAATTTCCCTATTACGGATTGGTGCTGACCTGGCCACGCAGGGCCGGCCAGTAGTCGGTGAGTTTCAGGTCGATCAGGGCCTGGTTGGTAAAGCCGGTGGCCAGTGACGGGCCGATGTCGTAGGTGTCGCGAATCAGGTGATTGGCCAGGGCGTAGGTGGTGAGGGCCTGGTAATGAGCCTTGAGTTGCTGGTCGCTTTTTGGCGCCCAGCGATCCTTCCAGGCCACCGGGTCGTTCTGGTCGTCGCGACGCAGCACGCTCTCGGCGGTGCCGGCGCGGGATGACAGTTGGTAATAGGCGTCCTGGTTCTGTGGCTGGGAAATCCACCACGCAGCTTTCACCCAGGCGGTGGCGAGCAATTGGGTGATATCCGGGTGCTGCTGTACGAAGGTCTCGGTGCCCCACAGGTCGGACACCAGCCGCCAGTCGTTGCTGCCTTGCTTGGTCGACCAGATGATCTTGCCCACGCCTTTGTCTTCCAGGGCATAGGCCTCGCTGAGCAACACTGCTGCGTCGACCTTGCCGGCAGACACAGCCGCAGCGCCGACTTGCGGGTTGAGGTTGGCAATCTTGAAATCGTCGAGCTTCAGGCCCTTGCTGGCCAGGAAGTTGCTGAAGGCGAACTCCCATGGCCGACCGCGATGCAGCGCCAGGCGCTTGCCCTTGAGGTCTTCGATGGTGTTCGCGGCGGAGCCTTCCGGTACCACCAGGTAAATATTGTTGCCGCTGCCACCGGGCACGATCAGCTTGCCTGGTACGCCACCGGCGCCGGCAATTACCGAGGGCAGGTCACCGCGTACGGCGAAGTCCAGGCTGTTGTTGCTGAAGCCTTCGTTGATCTGCGGCCCGGCGCCGGCATGGGGCAGGGCGATCCACTCCAGCTTGACCCCGCGCTCACGCAGTTGCGCTTCGAGCCAGCCGTCTTCGATGACGCGCCCGGCGATGCCGCCGAACACCGGTTTGCCGCCCTGGGTGTAGGCGACGATCGCGATCTTCACCGACGCCGGTGGCGCCTGTTCGGCCAGCACGCCGGTGCTGACCAGCACAGCGAACATGGTGGCGATGCTGTTGCGCCAGAATCTTTTCATTGGGATCTCCCTGCTAAGTGATCGCGACCCCCTGTAGGAGCCGGCTTGTCGGCGAAAGCGTCCGTTTAGTCGGTGCAAGGCTTTAGGGCCTCTTCGCTGGCAAGCCAGCTCCTACAGGGCAGGTGGCGTTGAGAGGGAGAGAGCAGATTGCATGCCATCAGCCGAAAAACGCGCTGCACGCCTTGTAGAACGTGGCTTTGCGGGTTTTCGAAGAACTGCCTGGCAACGGCTTGGTGTTGATCTGCACACACGCAGGTGCTGGCTGATTGCTGCTCCAGCAGCAGGCGAGGTGCGATGTGTTGGTATATTCGTTTTGGGAATATATAAATATTAATTAATAATTAAATGGTATAGAAAACTTCATGCACTATTGACACGCGCTTTTACTGCCAGGAATGCACCATGTCGCTGATCACCCATCCCAATGCCCGTGAATTGACCAAGTCGGTGCGCGCCACCGTGCTGGTCTTCAAGGACCCGCGCTCACAGGAATTGCTGGCGCGTATCGAGCGCCTGGCCCCCAGTGAGGCCAACACCTTGATCATCGGCGAGACCGGCACCGGCAAGGAATTGGTCGCGCGGCATATCCATCACCTGAGCCGTCGCGGGCGTGAACCGTTTGTGGCGGTGAACTGCGGCGCCTTCGCCGAAACCCTGGTGGAAAGTGAGTTGTTCGGCCACGAGAAAGGCGCATTCACCGGCGCCACCACCCACAAGGCCGGCTGGTTCGAAGCGGCCAACGGCGGCACGCTGTTTCTGGATGAGATCGGCGATTTGCCGTTGAACATGCAGGTCAAATTATTGCGGGTGTTGCAGGAGCGAGAAGTGGTGCGCCTGGGCTCGCGCACACCGATTCCGATCAACGTACGGCTGGTGGCGGCCACCAACGTCAACCTCGCCGACGCGGTGGTGGCGGGGCATTTTCGTGAGGATTTGTTCTACCGCCTGCACGTCGCCACCATCCGCCTGCCGCCCCTGCGGGAACGGCCCGGCGACATCCTGCCGCTGGCGGAATTTTTTCTTGAAGAGCACTGCCAGCGCCTCGGCTACAACCGCGCGTCACTGAGCATCGATGCCGAGCGCAAGCTGCTGGAACACAGCTGGCCGGGGAATATTCGCGAGCTGGAAAACGCCATTCACCATGCGTTGCTGGTGTGCCGCAATCAACTGGTGCAGCCGCCGGATTTGCACCTGGTGGACATGCGTTCTTCCGGCATTCGCCAGGACGAGGCGAACCAGGCCGCGCCTGCGATCACTGGGCCGGTGAGCCTGGAGGCGGCGCTCACTGCGTTGTTCGAACAGAACATTCCGGACCTCTACGAGCACATCGAAGAGACGATCTTTCGCGCGGCCTATCGCTATTGCCATGGCAACCAGTTGCAGACCGGGCGCCTGCTGAATATCAGCCGCAACATCGTGCGGGCGCGGCTGGAGAAGATCGGCGAGTTGGGCAAACCGGTGCTGCTCGACGGGCAGTGACGGGGGTGTTAGCGTTTCGGGCTTCTCTGATCTGTAGAGGGCTCGACGTTGATTCGACTGACCGATTACATCGCTGATTTTTCCCGTTCGCCGCTGGCACCCTGGGTGGATCTTGCGCCGTGGGAGTTGGTGACCCAGGCGCCGGAAATCGTTCGCAAATTGCTGGCGGGGCTTTCTGATGATGACTATGAGATTCATGACGAGATTGCCGTGCACCGTACTGCGGTCGTGGAGGCGGGCGCTGTTTTGAAATCGCCGCTGATCATCGGCGCCCACTGTTTTATCGCTGCCGGTGCCTACCTTCGCGGCGGTTGCTGGGTGGATGAATATTGCATCTTCGGACCGGGTGCAGAGCTCAAGACATCCTTTGTCTTCAGCGGCAGCAAGTTGGCGCATTTCAACTTTGTCGGTGATTCGGTATTGGGCCGCGGGGTTAACCTGGAAGCCGGCAGTATCGTCGCCAACTACCGGAACGAGCGTGACGACAAGGAAGTGCAGGTGCGCATTGACGGGCAGTTGCAGCGCACCGGCTGTGACAAGTTTGGCGCGCTGCTTGGGGATCAGTGCCGGGTGGGAGCCAATGGCGTGCTGGCGCCGGGTGCGGTGCTCGGTTCAGGTCGTGTGGTGGGGCGCGGTCAACTGTTCGATGGAGAAGTGGGCAACGGTTAGTCGAAAAGAACGTGGTATGCCGGCGGGTTATTAAATAGAATGAATCTCATTTGAGACTGACTCGCGCCGCGCAGGTTACTTGCCATGAATGATGCTGTAGTGCCGACGCACCTCGCTGAACCCAGCCTTCACACGTTCTATCGCGACCACCGCAGCTGGCTCGAAAGCTGGCTGCGGCGCCGCTTGGGCAACGCCTGGGATGCGGCCGACCTGAGCCAGGACACGTTCCTGCGGGTGCTGGCCAGCGCGCAGCCGATTGCGCAATTGCAGGAGCCCCGGGCCTATCTGGTGACGGTGGGCAAGCGCTTGCTGGTGAATTTTCACCAGCGGCGCAGTCTGGAACAGGCGTATCTCAATGCGTTGATGCAGTTGCCGGAGGCTTGCGTGCCGTCGCCGGAGCAACGCTGGTTGCTGCTGGAAACCCTACAAGCCCTGGATGAATTGCTCGACGGTTTGCCGGCGGTGGTGCGCCGCGCGTTTCTCTGGAGCCAGCTGGAAGGACTCGGCTATCGGGAGATTGCCGAGCGGCTCAAGGTGTCCGAGCGTACGGTCAAGCGCTACATGGCCCAGGCTTACGAGCATTGCCTGCTGGTGGAACTGTGAGCCGTGCTGCGCCGGATCTCGCCCGGGCGGCGGCGCAGTGGCTGGCGTTGCTGGAATCCGGCAGCGCCACCGAACGTGATCACGCCCGCCTGCAGCAGTGGCGTGACAGCCATCCCCAGCATGAGCAGATCTGGCAAAAAGCCCAATCGCTGCGCCAGCGGTTTACCGACTTGCCGCCAGCGTTGGCCATGGCCAGCCTTGATCGTCCGCAACCGGGACGGCGTGCAGTACTCAAGCGTGCCTTGGGCGTCGCCGCGTTGTTGCCAACCGCGTGGTTGCTCAGCCGGCAATTGCCTATCGACGTGTGGCGCGCCGACCTGCACACCGCTACTGGCGAACGCAAGCGAGTGCCGCTGTTGGATGGCAGCAGCCTGCAACTGAATACCGCGAGCGCGGTGGACGTGGATACGGCCCGGCGCCGTGTGACGCTGGTGGAAGGGGAGATGGCGTTGACGGTGCCGGGGGCTGGTGCGCTGACGGTTCAGACGCGTTATGGCCAGGTGATCGTCAGCCAGGCTGAAGTGTGTGTGCGGCAGTTGTCTTCCGGGTGTTTGGTGTCCGTGTTGAAGGGCGCGGTGCAGGTGCAGGACCTGCGTGGGCAAGTGGCGACATTACAGGGGGGGCAGCAGGCACGGTTGCAGGCGTCGGGGATGGGCGCTGCGGAGGGGTTTGATGTGTTGCAATTGGGTTGGCGCGACGGTGTGCTGACTGCGCAGAACCAGCTGTTGGGTGATTTTTTGCGGGAGCTGGAGCGGTATCGGCCGGGTGTGCTGCGCTGGGACCCGAGCCTTGAAGCGCTGCGGGTCACTGGGAGTTTTCAGTTGGCTGATACCGATCGAATTCTTGCGTTGCTGGCGTCGACGATGCCGCTGCAAGTGCAGTCCCGTACGCAGTATTGGGTGACGTTGACGCCGCGTAAATCGGCTGCTTGATGCGATCCTTGTGGGAGCGGGCTTGCTCGCGAAGAACCTGAGAGCGCCGCGTT
>NZ_JACAPT010000004.1:102259-126843 GCF_013385565.1 Pseudomonas sp. E6002
CCGCTTCAGCTTTTGATTTTGGGCGGACTCAACACGTGCCTTTCAGATCACATGCGCCCGCTGCAGCTCAGTCAACGCCAGTGCCTTGAGCCGCGCCAACAGCGGATCCCGCCGATCCCGCGGATGCACCAGCTCCACCGCCAGCTCCTGGCGAATACTGCTCGGCCGGTTATCCATCACCAACACCCGGTCACTCAGGTACAGCGCCTCGTCCACATCGTGAGTCACCAACAGCAGGGCGATCCCGTGGTGCTCGGCCAATTGCAGCAGCAGGTCCTGCAGCTTCATGCGGGTAAACGCATCCACCGCGCTGAACGGTTCGTCCAGCAACAGCACCTGCGGCCGTGAATACAGCCCGCGAGCAATCGCCACCCGTTGCGCCATCCCGCCAGACAACGCCTTGGGCAACGCCTGGCCAAAACCCGTAAGCCCCACCTCATCGATCAACTGCGCGACCCAGGCCTTGTCATAGCCATCGTCATCGCTGAAACCAATGTTTTGCTCCACCGTCAGCCACGGCATCAGGCGTGGCTCCTGGAACACAAACGCGACCTCACCACCGCCTTGCAACAGTTCCCCCTGATAGTCCTTTTCCAGCCCGGCGACGATCCGCAGCAAGGTGCTTTTGCCGCAGCCACTGGGGCCCAGCAAACTGACGGCTTCCCGCGGCTGCAAGGCCAAATGGACGTTGGTCAGCACCGTCGTCGCGCCGAAGTTTTTCCGCTCGACGCGAATGTCCAGTAGCGCTTCACTCATGCTCAATTCTCCGGGCCTTGGCCGTTGAAGGTATCGCGCCAGGCCAGGCAGCGTTTTTCCAGGGCCGCCAACAGGCCGTCGCTGATCTTGCCCAGCAGCGCCAGCACGATGATCGCCGCCAGCACAATGTCAGGCCGTGAGGTTTCCCGGCCGTCGCTGAGCAGGTAACCCAGGCCCTTGGTCGCGGCGATCAACTCGGCCGCCACCAGGAACATCCACGCCAGGCTCAGGCCGCTGCGCAAGCCGGTGAACAGGCCGGGCAGGGCGGCAGGCAACAGGATGCGACGCACCAGGCGCGTGCGGCTGAAGGCATACATCTGCCCGACTTCCACCAGCTTGCGGTCGATGTCGCGAATGGCCGCGACGCCATTGAGGTACACCGGGAAGAACGCGCCGATGGCAATCAGCACGATCTTCGAGGTCTCATCAATGCCCAGCCACAGCAGCAACAGCGGCACCCAGGCCAGGCTCGGGATCGAGCGCAGGCCGGCGAAGGTCGGCTCCAGATACGCCTCGGCTTCGCGGCTCAAGCCGACCCAGGCGGCAAACACCAACGCCAGGCTGGCACCAATGGCGAACCCCAGCAGCACCCGCAACAGGCTGGCGCTGATGTGTTTCCACAGCGCGCCTTCGGCGAGGTCGGTGAGGGTCACGGCGATCTCGCTGGGCGCCGGCATCTGGTAGGACGGCAGCCAGCCGATGCGCACCACCACTTCAAGGATCACCAGGATCAACACCGGCAACGCCAGGCCCTTGAGCCGCCGCGGCCAGGCGCTGCGCTGCACGGTGAGCGTTGGCGCGAGTGCGACGGGCAGGGTTTCGCTTTTGCTGCTCATGACGCTCCCCTTATGGACGAGGCAAAGCCTGGCCAAAGCTTGGGTCGATCAACTGGTCGATCACCTGATCCACATTCACCCCACGGCGCACCAGTTCTTCCGACACCAGGATCGGCGCGGCCGCCTTGGACGACACCACGTCCTGGGCAGTGAGCAATGGGCTGCTAAGGTCGGTACGCGACAATTGCAGCTTGGCCACGTCCAGGGGCAGGCCGGATTCGTCGGCCAGCAGCTTGGCGAATTCGTCGGGGTGTTTCACCGCCCAGTTGCGGGCTTTTTCATAGGCACCGAGCACCTTGGCGATGGTCTGTGGATGCTCCTTGGCGTATTTGTCGGTCACGCTGACCACGCCGTAGCTGTTGAAGTCCTTGTTGCGGTACAGCAGGCGCGAACCCGCCTGGATTTCGCTGGCGGCCATGTGCGGGTCGAGACCGGCCCAGGCGTCCACATCACCTTTCTCCAGGGCGGTACGGCCGTCCGGGTGCTGCAGGTGCACCAGCTCCACGTCGTCCTTGCTCAGGCCGGCTTTCTGCAGGCTGCGCAGGGTGAACAGATACGGGTCGGTGCCTTTGGTGGCGGCGATTTTCTTGCCCTTGAGGTCGCTGACGCTGTTGAACGTCGAGTCCTTGCGCACCACCAGTGCAGTCCACTCGGCGCGGCTGTACACATACACCGACTTGATCGGGCTGCCATTGGCCCGGCTGAGCACCGCCGACAGGCTGGCGGACGAGGCGAAGTCGACGCCGCCGCTGTTGAGGTATTCCAGGGAACGGTTGCTGCCCTGGCTCAACACCCAGCCGACCTTGGTTTGCGGCAGCGCTTCTTCAAGCCAGCCGAAGTGCTTGAGCACCAGGCTCACCGGGGAGTAGTAGGCGTAGTCCAGGTTGACTTGCGCAGGGTCGGTTTCCGCTGCTTGGGCCAGGGGTTGCAGGCTGAAGGCGAGGGCGCAGGCGCCCAACAGGGTATTGAAGAAGGGTTTCATGGAACAGCTCCGGACAAGGCGGGAAAAGAGAAGGCTTTTCTTATATTCAGAAAATTCATATGGCATGTTCCATCATGCGTTATAGGAATATGCAGTCTCTGTGCCAGCGTCTTTGCAGGGCAGGGCAGCACCCTGGTGTAGCAGCTGTCGAGCCCAAGCGAGGCTGCGTTCGCGGTGTGTCAGATAGACCGCTGACGCAGTATCGCTTGGGCTCGACAGCTGCTACGTGGGGAGTGGTTGGGAGTGGGGAGGCGGGCACTTTGTTGAATCACTGTTGGCTGTGCAACAGCTTGCATATGTTTTTATGGAATAAATAAAGAGTTATATATTCCTTTTGTTGGTTTCACGAATAGGGCACTTTGAGTGCCTGCGCATTCGTGCGGATTGACCCAACAGACCAAAGGAAAGCCGACATGACCATTAAAGCGATCAACGTGCGCAACCAGTTCAAAGGCGTGATCAAGGAAATCCTGATCGGCGAAGTGGTGTCCGAGATCGACGTGCAAACCGCGTCGGGGATCGTGACGTCGGTGATTACCACACGCTCGGTGCGTGACCTGGAATTGAAGGTGGGCAGTGAAGTGATTGCCTTTGTGAAGTCGACTGAAGTGTCGATCGCCAAGCTGTAAACCCGAGTCCAGTTGTGAACCCAATCCAAATGTGGGAGCGGGCTTGCTCGCGAAGGCGGTGTGACAGTCGACATCTACAATGACTGATCCACCGCTTTCGCGAGCAAGCCCGCTCACACATTTTGTTTTGCATACAGCCGTTGGAGAGTTAGTTGAGCCGAGGCCCGCCTCCCGATGGCCGGGATCCTGGCTTCTCATCCGACGCATCCGGCAGTGCCTTGGGCGTTTCACTCGGGTCCTTGTAGTCCTTGTGCAAATCCCCATCCAGCCGGTTGCTCGACGAGCCGCCGCTTTGTGGTGTGGAGTCGAAGTGCTCCCACTCCGATTGCTGGAAGCGGAACAGGCTATCATCGGTCGGCGTGTCGCGGCCGTGGTAGTGGTGGATCTCGTAGTGGGCGTATTCGACCTTATCCGCCCAGTTGTCCTGCAGCAAACCGTCGCCGGCCAGGTCGCGGTACCAGTCGTTTTCCTTCTCGGTAGCCTTCTGTTTTTTATTGTGGTCGACGAAGTAACCGATGATCCCGCCTACCACCGCTAACACCACGCCCACCAGGAACAGCGGCCCGGTCAGCGCCGCCGCCGTGCCTGCGCCAAACAGCGCCGCCGCACCCAATACCCCGGCCGACGCGCCGAACGCACCGCCCGCCACTTGCAAGCCACCTGCGGCCTGAGCCAACGGGTCTTTGCTGTCCACGCCGCTTTTGATCGCCAGGGCGCCGAGCACAATGTCGGCAAAACCACCGGCAATGTCCGTCGCCGGGCCCAACACCTTGATCACGGAACCGGCGATCTTCGCCGATTGGGAGGCGCCAAGCTTGGCCGCACCGGCTGCCTTGAGGCCGTCATCCAGGTGGGTGGCGAGGCCTTCGGTGGCTTCGGTTACCGCCTTGTCGCCCTCGCCAAACAGCTTGGCCACGCCGTCGTACTGGCTGTCGGGAACCGCGTCCAGGGCCGCAGCGATTTCCTTGCTGACCTTTGAGTCGATTTCGGTGGGCTTGCTGAAGTCGATGACTTTGCCGGCCGCACCTTCCTTGCCCCAGATTTCCGGCAGGGTCTTGTCCAGGCCGAGGAAGTCCACCAGGCCGCCCTTGCCCAGGGCTTCGCCGATCTTGTCACCGAGCTTGACGAAGTGGCTGGCGCCGCCGGCAAAACTCAGGAAGTCCTTGGCGATGGTCATGCGTTGGGCCGGGGTTTCGCCGAGCTTGCCGCCTTTGCCCACCAGTTGGTAAATCCCCGAGAACAGGCTGACGCCGGCGCCCATCGAGCCGAGGATGCCTTTGCTGTTGAGGGTGTTGAACACTTCGCCGAGCATGCCGCGATCCGCCACCGGGATATACGGTTTGCTCAGGGCGGTTTTCACGTCGGCTTCGCTGATGGTGCCGCTGTTCTTGTAGACGTCGCCGAGTTCTTCCAGGGCCTTGGTCACGGCCGAGGATTTCTCCTTGCCCTCCAGGCCCTCGTTGAGGAATTTCTCCAGCACTTCCTGGCTGCGGCGCGGCAGGTCCAGCAGGTTGCCCTTGAGCACGCCCTTGAGCAGGCCGAACAGGTCCTTGGTGGCCAGTTCCTTGTTGTCGTCGGAGATCTTGCTCGGGTCCGAGAGAATCTCGTTGAGATCGGTGGTGAGGCCATCGGCCTGGATATTCTGCGCGGCCTTGGTGGCGGCTTCCGGGTCGAACAGCGACAGCGAGGTCAGGGTGTTG
The DNA here is from genome assembly GCF_013385565.1 of Pseudomonas sp. E6002. NCBI lineage: Bacteria > Pseudomonadati > Pseudomonadota > Gammaproteobacteria > Pseudomonadales > Pseudomonadaceae > Pseudomonas > Pseudomonas sp. E6002. Next base: position 107,163 of record NZ_JACAPT010000004.1, read on the forward strand.
CTCAGGTCTTGCTGGGCTTCGTGGCTCTTGCCCTGTTTTTGCAGGTCCTTGAGGTACAGCACATAGTCGGGGTTGCTGGTCAGGTCGAGAAGCTTCTGCTTGATCTCGTCCTTGTTGGGCAGGTGACTGATGGCGTCGTCCATCTTGGTCTTGTAGTCGGCCTGCACCGTCGGGTCCTTGAACAACTCGCCGATCTGCTCCTGCACCGCCTTGCCGTCGATGATGTCGTGCATGTCGGCGGAGGTGAGCTCGGTCTGCTTGTCATCGAACTCGCGCCAGGTGGTGTTGAACGGGCGCTTGGATTCTTCGTAGCCGGTGATGCCATGGCCGTTCTGGTAGGCGGCCTGGGCTTCCAGGGCGCGGACCAGTTTGGCCCGTGGGTCGTCTTTGGGAATCGAGCCGTCCTTGACGCCGGCGCGGTAGGTGTCGATCAGTTCGGTGGTGGCCAGTTCGCTGACGCTCTGGGTCGGCGACTTGTCGTCGTCCTTGTCGGCATGCACGCCGGTGTCGAGGTTGAGCACGTCGAGCTCATCGTTGCTCGGCAGGTTGTACTTGGCGCGGGTCTCGTCGACGGTGCCGGCGCTCCAGGCTTCCCATTTCGCCACCACTTCGTCGTAGAGCTGCGGGCTGAGCTCCTTGGAGACGATGACCTTGCCTTCGCTGGTTTCATAGCGGATCAGGCCGTCCCCCAGCTCGTCGGGAGAACCGAAGGTGATCTCGGTGTTCTTCAGGAAGTCATTCGGCCCGGCCAGCTTGTAGCCGGCGTCTTCACTGGAGTGGATCTTGCTCCAGGTGTCCTGGGCGGTGGCCACGCTCTTGAACAGTTCCGGGCTGACGTCGGCCGATACGACGACCTTGGTGCCGTCGTGGGTTTCATAGGTCAGCACATTGCCTTGCTGGCCTTCGATCCAGCCGAAGCCCTTGTAGTCGTTCAGCTCCGGCGCCTTGGTATTGGCGTCTGCCAGGGTCGAGCCGTCGTTGAGCGCGGACTCTACGGCGGCCTTTTTGTCGGGGTTGGTGTAGACCTCGTGCAAGCCTGCCAGGTAGTCGAACAGCTTGGGGTTGTCGTCGCGGGCCACGACCATTTTCTGGCCATTGCTTTCAAAGCGGATCAGGCCGGGGCCGACTTCATCCTTGGGGCCGACGGTGGTGCCGGCGTAGGGCGGCCACACTTCGTTGTCGCTGGCGCGCTTGTAGCCGGCGTCTTCGCTGCTGCCCAGGCCGGTGAAGCTTTCATAGGCTTCCTTGGCTTTCTGGAAGGCCTCCGGGTTGTCGCGCTGGCTGATGACGAACTTGTTGCCGTCCTGGGTCTCGTAGCGGATCACGCCGGGGCCGGTTTCGTCGGGCGGGCCGAGGGATTTGTAGTCGCCGAGCTTTTCCGGGGCCGTGGCGTCGCCGCCCAGGCGCTGGTAGCCGGCAGCTTCGCTGGCGTTGACGCCGGAGAGTGCCTTGAAGTCGGCGCTGACTTGCTTGAACAGCTCGGGGCTGTCTTTTTCGCTGACGATGACTTTCTTGCCGTCCTGGGTTTCATAGCGGATCAGGCCGGGGCCGACTTCGTCCGCCGGGCCGATGGCCTTGTAGTCCCCCAGGGTGGTGGGCGGTGCGGCGTCCTTGGCGGCCAGTTCATAGCCTTGTTCCTTGCTGGCAGCGAGCCCTTGCGCGGTTTTGTCGCCGGCCTCCACCTTCTTGTTGTTGGCGCTGTTCTTGAGCAGCACGTGGAACGCCGCGCCGGACTTGGGCGGTGTGAGAGGAAGGGCTTTGGGGTCGGTCGAGCGGTTGAGCGGCTGGGTCGTCATGCCATGGAACTCCTGCTGTTACCGGTGGGACGAATCGGCAAAAACAGTAACAGCAGGGGTTCGGCGGTCGTTGCGAAAAGTTGTGAATTGCGCCTTAACGGTGACGCAGGCTGCGTTCCAGGCGGGCGATGCCTTCTTCCAGCATGGCCCGTGGGCAGCCGAAGTTCAGGCGCACGAATTGCTGGCTGTGATCGCCGAATTCAATCCCGGCGCTCAAGCCGACCCTGGCCTGTTCGAGGAAGAACCGTTGCGGGTCGTCCAGGCCCAGGGCGCTGCAATCCAGCCAGGCCAGGTAGGTGCCTTGAGGCGCATGCATGACCACGCCGGGCAGGCGGGTTTGCACGGCGTTCAGCAGGTAATCGCGGTTGGCTTGCAGGTAGGCCACCAGCGCCTGCAGCCAGTCGCCGCAGTCGCTGTAGGCCGCACGCGTGGCTTCCAGGCCCAGGGGGCTGACGCTGTCGACCATGCCGCAGCGGGCTTGGTTGAAGCGCTCGCGGATCTCGGGATTCTGGATCACCGCGAAGCAGGTCTTCAACCCGGCGACGTTATACGCCTTGCTCGCCGACATCAGGGTGATGGTGCGCTGGGCAATCTCGGGGCTGAGGCTGGCGGTGGGAATATGCCGGCGGCCGTCAAAGCACAGCTCGGCGTGGATTTCATCGGAGACGATCAGCGCACCCTGGTCCAGGCAGGCGCTGGCCACGGCCAGCAGTTCCTCACGGGGGAAGACCTTGCCCATCGGGTTGTGCGGGTTGCTCAACAGCAGCGCCCCGGCGCCGGTGAGGGCTTCACGCATTGCCGGCAACGGCGTGAGGTACTCGCCTTCGGCGCTCAGCTCAAATGGCACTTCGATCTTCGGCAGGTTCCAGTGGCCGGGCGCCAGGCGGATCGGGCGATAGTTGGGGGTTTGCAACACCACCGGTTGGCCGGGCTGCACAAATGCGTGCAGCGCCATGTTGAAACCAGGCTCGACCCCCGGCAGGAACAGCAACTCATCCGGCTGTACGCGCCAGGCGTACTTGGCCCACAGGTCGGCGACGATCGCCTCGCGCACGCCATCGCAGGCCACGCTGTAGCCGAGGATCTGCTGACCCAGTCGCTCGTGCAACGCTTGAAGCACGGCCGGTGGGGCAGCGATGTCCATGTCGGCAATCCACATCGGCAGAACGTCTTGCGGGTAACGACTCCACTTGGTGCTGCCGGTGCCGAGGCGGGAGTGGATCGTGTCGAAATCAAAGCTCATGGGTGGCTCGTATCAGGGAGGCGGGCGTAGAAATGGCGCTGATTCTAGCGCCATTAATTTTACGCGCCAGCGCTGATTGCCGCCCGGGCGCCCGCTTGCCGGTCAAATGCCTCGGCCAACTGCGTGTGGGCCTGTTCCAGGCTGCGCTGCACGGCGGCTTCGCCACGCACCATGGCCCCCAGATAGACGAAATCCACCGCGTGAATGCCCACGGTTCCAAGGATCGCCTGCAGGTAGGGCGTGAGGAAGTCGGGCTCGCGGTTTTTTCGCGAACTGCCGGAGCTGACCAGTACAAAGGTGCGCCGGTCCTTGAGCAAGCCGACTTTCTCAAACTGCGGATTCACCGTGAAACTGCGGTGGATGCGCACCACATGGTCGATCCAGCACTTGAGGGCCGCCGGCACCGTGAAATTGTGCACGGGGGTGCAGATGATCAACAGGTCACAGGCTTCCAGCTCGACAATCAGTTGCTCGGAGCGCTCGGTTGCCGGGCCGCTCAGGCCGCCGGGCGTGGTCAGGGCGTTGGCGTATTCCCGGGTCAGCGCCGGCAGGGCCTGGCCGCCGTAGTCGCGTTCGACCACTTCGGCCTCGGGTGCCTGTTCGCGGAGCAGGGCGCGGGCCAGGCGGAAGGTCTGGGCGGCCTTGCCGTGGGGGCTGAAGCTCAGTAGCAGGGCGCGGGTCATTGGCCGAGGTCCTGTGAAAAGTGCATCCCCAGTGGCAGCAGGCCCTGGCGAAAATAGAAGCGTTGGGCCAGGGCCATGTGCATGCCGGTGTCCAGCACCAGGTAGCGATAGCCCAGGCGGCGGGTGTGCTGGCGTACCTCGTCCAGCAGGTGCGCACCCAGGCGTCGGCGTTGCAGCGAGGCGTCCACCACCAGGTCATCGACGTAGATAAAGCGGCCATACAGCAGGTTTTCCGTCAGGCGATAACCGGCCAGGCCCAGCACCTGGCCGTTTTCCCGGGCGGCCAGCAGGCGGTAGCCGGTTTCGCGCTGGCGCTGGATCTGCTGGACGAAGGCGTGCGGGTCTTCGAGCTTTGGCCGCAGTTGCTGCATAACGGCAAAGCAGGCCAGGCAGTCGGCGTCGCTTTCGATGTGCACAAACTCAACAGAGTCATTCATGGTTGCCGTGCTCCATGTGCGCTTTTACGGCGGCAGGGACTTTGCGAAAGCTGATGGCGACGCGGTTCAGGGCGTTCATCAGGGCGATAGCCAGGGTCAGGTCGGCAATTTCCTTGTCATCGAAGAGGGCCTTGGCCTCGGCATAGTGTTCGTCCGGCACCTCGGTTTGTGCGACCTGGGTGACCGACTCGGCCCAAGCTAACGCGGCGCGTTCACGCGGGCTGAACAACGGCAACGCTTCGCGCCAGGCGGCCAGCAGCATCAGCTTTTCCAGGCTCACGCCCTGTTTGAGCAGGTCGCGCGAATGTGAGTCCAGGCAGTAGGCGCAGCCGTTGAGTTGCGAGACCCGCAGGTACACCAGGTCAATCAATTCCTTCTCCAGGTCGCAGCCGTGGATGTAGCTGTGCACCGAGCCAAGGGCCTTGTAGCCGACGGGCGCCGCCAGGGCGTAGTCGAGACGGTGTTGCATGGGGTGCTCCTTGTTTCATGAAGTGATGCCGTCAGTGTGGCGGCCGGGTCGCCGGCTCAATAGGGCCAAGAATGGACAAGCGGGTTGGGACAAGATCAGACTTCAGGGCTGATTCACTGTGAGCCGGATAACGATGTCGTCACTGCCCAAATACCAGGAGATCTACCGGCGCTTTCGCCAGGCCATCGACCAGGGCCAACTGCGCCCTGGTGAGCGGGTGCCGTCGGTGCGCAGCCTGGCCCAGGAACTGAAGGTGGCCCGGGGCACGGTGGAGACGGCCTACCAGTTGCTGGTGAGCGAAGGGTTCTTCCTGGCGCGGGGCCAGGCGGGAACAGTGGTGGCCGAGGCGTTGCCGCAGCGCTCGATCAAGTCGTTGCCGGTTGAACCCGAACCCGTGGCGCCGGCGTCGGCCCCGCGCCTGTTGCAGTTGGGCTTGCCGGCGCTCGACAGCTTTCCGCGCAAGCTGTGGGCGCGGCTGGTCACCCGGCAAGTGCGCCGAGTCGATGTGAACAGCCTGGCCATGGGCGATGTGCGTGGTGCCCGCTCGCTGCGTGTGGCGATCGCGCAATACCTGGCGCTGTACCGGGGCGTGGAATGTTCGCCGGAGCAGGTGTTCGTGTGTGCCGGTTACTCGGCGTGCCTCGCGCTGGTGTGTGATGCGCTGCAGATGGCCGGCCAGCCATGCTGGTTCGAAGACCCGGGCTACCTGCATGCGCGGCAACTGCTGCTGCACCTGGGGGTGCAGTTGGTCCCGGTGCCGGTGGACCACGACGGGCTTGATGTGGAGGAGGGCGTACGGCGTGCGCCCGGCGCCCGGCTGGCGATTGTCACCCCGGCCCACCAGAGCCCGCTGGGGGTGGCCCTCAGTGATGCGCGGCGCCATCGCTTGCTCGATTGGGCACAGGTCCACGGCGGCTGGGTGGTGGAAGACGACTACGACAGCGAGTTTCGCTACAAGGGCCAGCCCCTGGCCGCGCTCAAGAGCCAGGACACGGCCGACCGGGTGATCTACTCCGGCAGTTTCAGCAAGATGCTCTTCCCGGGGCTGCGCCTGGGTTATCTGGTGGTGCCTCGGGCGCTGCTCCCGGCCTTTGAGGCCAGCGCCGGCGTGCTGCAAAACCGCAGCGCCGAATTGCTGCAAGCCACCACGGCGGACTTTCTCGACCAGGGCCATTTCACCCGTCACCTGAAAAAAATGCGCCAGCTCTACACCGTGCGGCGCGGCTTTCTGGTGGAGGCACTGGCCAGTCATTGCGGGGCGCTTTTGCAGGTGGATGAGCAGTCCGGCGGGATCAACCTGCTGGCGCGGCTGCGGGTGGACGTCTGCGATCAGGCCGTCGCTGCGGCCGCCGCACGTGCCGGGCTGGGGATACAGGCCGTGTCGGGCTGGAGTATCGAGCCCGGCGGTCAGCAAGGCCTGTTGATGGGCTTCACCAACCTGGCGACTCGCCAGCAAGCGGTGGAAGCGGCGCTGGTGTTGCGCGAGGTCATCGACGGCGCTTTGTGAACACCGGTTGAACATCTTCATTCGCCACATCGGCCCCGAGCTTCTACCCTGAAGGCATAGCCCTCAGGACGCCAAGCGCTCATGTACAAAGACCTGAAGTTCCCGGTTCTGATCGTACACCGCGACATCAAGGCCGACACCGTTGCCGGCGACCGCGTCCGGGGCATCGCCCGGGAGCTTGAGCAGGAGGGCTTCAGTATCTTTTCGGCGGTGGACTACGCCGAGGGTCGCCTGGTGGCTTCGACCCATCACGGCCTGGCCTGCATGCTGATTGCCGCCGAGGGCGCCGGGGAAAATACCCATCTGATGCAAAACATGGTGGAGCTGATCCGCCTGGCGCGGGTGCGGGCGCCAAACCTGCCGATCTTCGCCCTCGGTGAGCAGGTCACCCTGGAAAACGCCCCGGCCGATGCCATGAGCGAGCTGAACCAGTTGCGGGGCATTCTTTATCTGTTTGAAGACACCGTGCCGTTTCTTGCCCGGCAAGTGGCCCGTGCGGCCCGCGCCTACCTGGATGGCCTGTTGCCGCCATTCTTCAAGGCCCTGGTGCAGCACACGGCGGATTCCAATTATTCCTGGCACACCCCCGGTCATGGCGGCGGCGTGGCCTATCGCAAGAGCCCGGTGGGGCAGGCGTTTCATCAGTTCTTCGGGGAAAATACCCTGCGTTCGGACTTGTCGGTGTCGGTGCCGGAGCTCGGCTCGCTGCTGGACCACACCGGCCCGTTGGCCGAAGCCGAGGCGCGGGCAGCGCGCAACTTCGGCGCCGATCACACCTACTTCGTGATCAATGGCACCTCCACCGCCAACAAGATCGTCTGGCACTCGATGGTGGGCCGGGATGACCTGGTGCTGGTGGACCGCAACTGTCACAAGTCGGTGTTGCATTCGATCATCATGACCGGCGCCATCCCGCTGTACCTGTGCCCGGAGCGCAATGAACTGGGGATCATCGGGCCGATTCCCCTGAGCGAGTTCAGCCCCGAGTCGATCCGCGCCAAGATCGACGCCAGCCCGCTGACCCGAGGCCGACCGGCCAGGGTCAAGCTGGCGGTGGTCACCAATTCCACCTACGACGGCCTGTGCTACAACGCCGAGCTGATCAAGCAGCAACTGGGCAACAGCGTCGAGGTGCTGCACTTTGACGAGGCGTGGTACGCCTACGCGGCGTTTCATGAGTTTTTCGCCGGGCGCTATGGCATGGGCACTTCGCGCACGGCCGACAGCCCGCTGGTGTTCACCACGCACTCCACGCACAAGTTGCTGGCGGCGTTCAGCCAGGCGTCGATGATCCATGTGCAGGATGGCGGCGTGCGCAAGCTGGACCGCGACCGCTTCAACGAAGCGTTCATGATGCATATTTCCACCTCGCCGCAGTACAGCATCATAGCCTCCCTGGATGTGGCGTCCGCAATGATGGAAGGGCCGGCGGGGCGGTCGTTGCTGCAAGAGATGTTTGACGAGGCCCTGAGCTTTCGTCGCGCCCTGGCCAACCTGCGCCAGCATATCGCCGCTGAAGACTGGTGGTTTTCCATCTGGCAGCCGCCGCTGGTGGCGGGCATTGACCGGGTGGTGACGGCGGACTGGCTGCTGCAACCCCAGGCCGACTGGCATGGCTTTGGCGATATCGCCGAAGACTATGTGCTGCTGGACCCGATAAAAGTCACCCTGGTGATGCCTGGCCTGAATGCCGGCGGGGCTTTGAGCGAGTGCGGAATTCCCGCTGCGGTGGTCAGCAAATTCCTCTGGGAACGTGGGCTGGTGGTGGAAAAGACCGGGCTGTATTCGTTCCTCGTGCTGTTTTCCATGGGCATCACCAAAGGCAAGTGGAGTACCCTGCTCACCGAACTGCTGGAATTCAAGCGCAGTTATGACGCCAACGTGAGCCTTGCTGTCTGTTTGCCATCGGTGTTTCAGCAGGGCCCGGCGCGGTATCAGGGATTGGGTTTAAAGGATCTGTGCGACCAGTTGCACAGCTGTTACCGCAGCAACGCCACGGCCAAGCACCTGAAGCGGATGTACACGGTACTGCCGGAAATCGCGATGAAACCGGCCGACGCCTATGACCTGTTGGTCAAGGGCGAAGTCGAGGCGGTGTCCATCGACGCTTTGCCAGGTCGGGTCGCAGCGGTCATGCTGGTGCCTTACCCGCCGGGCATTCCGTTGATCATGCCGGGTGAGCGCTTTACCGAATCGACTCGCTCGATCATTGATTACCTGGCGTTTGCCAGGACGTTCGATAGCAGTTTCCCCGGCTTTGTTGCCGATGTTCATGGACTGCAACACGAAGATGACGGCAGTGGTCGTTGTTACACCGTCGACTGCATCAAGGGTTAAGGATGTTTATGCAAGCTGTAATGAACCCGAAGTACCCGGGCCTCAGTGTTCGGGTGGCTGACGAAGGATTTGACGCCTACGTGTGGGGGAACGACTTCAGCTTTGAAGTCAACGCCTACGGCAAGCCGGAAATGGGCAAGCGCGTCGACCAGTGGGCGGTGGAGCGTATCGTGCCGTACCGCAAATGCTACGGCATCGACCCCGAGGAGTTCGCCAGCTTCCGTGACGCGGCCGACAGTGCGGTGTTCATGGCCTACCTCGATGACCGGCCCGTGGGGCATATCGTGGTCAGCACCAACTGGAACGGCTTTGCCCACGTGGATGAACTGGCGGTGGTCTTGCCCGCGCGGCGCCACGGGGTGGCCAAGGCGTTGCTGGACGTGGCGCAGTTCTGGAGCCGCAAGAAGAACCTGCCGGGGATGATGCTGGAGACCCAGAACAACAACCTCGGTGCCTGCCGGCTGTATGAGCGCTGCGGGTATGTGATGGGCGGGATCGACCACCTGCGCTATCGCGGGATTGATCCGCAGACGCGCGAAGTGGCGATTTTCTGGTATCGGTTGTTCAAGACAGAATTGGAAGCAGTCTGAGCTGCACCGATCAATTGTAGGAGCCGTCGAGCTTTGGCGAGGCTGCGATAGCGGTGTGTCAGGCAACCTCTTTATCGACTGTGCCGCCGCCTTCGCAGCCTCGCTGAAGCTCGACAGCTCCCACATTCGATTTGCGCAACTCAAGTACTTGCGACCGAACACACAGCTCCCAGACTTCCCTCGATCCCCTGTGGGAGCCGTCGAGCCCCAGCGAGGCCGCGATAGCGGTAGGTCAGGCAACCTCTTTATCGACTGTGCCGCCGTCTTCGCAGCCTCGCTAAAGCTCGACAGCTCCTACATTCGATTTGCGCAACCCAAGTACTTGCGACCGAACACACAACTCCCAGACTTCCCCCGATCCCCTGTGGGAGCCGTCGAGCCCCAGCGAGGCCGCGATGGCGGTGTGTCAGGCAACCTCTTTATCGACTGTGCCGCCGCCTTCGCAGCCTCGCTGAAGCTCGACAGCTCCCACATTCGATTTGCGCAACCCAAGTACTTGCGACCGAGCACACAACTCCCAGACTTCCCCCGACCCCCTGTGGGAGCCGTCGAGCCCCAGCGAGGCCGCGATGGCGGTGTATCAGGCAACCTCTTTATCGACAGTGCCGCCGCCTTCGCAGCCTCGCTGAAGCTCGACAGCTCCTACATTCGATTTGAGCAACCCAAGTACTTGCGACCGAACACACAACTCCCAGACTTCCCCCGACCCCCTGTGGGAGCCGTCGAGCCCCAGCGAGGCCGGGATGGCGGTGTGTCAGGCAACCTCTTTATCGACTGTGCCGCCGCTATCGCAGCCTCGCTGAAGCTCGACAGCTCCCACATTCACGGCAATGTGCTTGTCAGCAGGCTTTCAGCCTTCTCGGTGACAATCTCCAGCAGCGCATTCAAGGCGGGCGATGGCTCGCTACCCTTCAGGGTCAACGCATACAAGGTCACCACAATCGGCGGTGACAACGGGCACGCATCCAGCCCGGCTTCCCGTGCGCCGCTGGCGGTGAACGGGTCGACAATCGCCAGGCCTTCCCCGGCTTCTACCATGCTGCGCATCATCTGATACGTCTGCACCCGCGTTTGCACCACCGGCAGCGGGCGCAGGGCTTGCAGCTTGCTGTCCAGCAGGCGGCTCAGCGGGTCCTGGCCTTCAAGGCCGATCATCGACTGCCCGGCCAGTTCCTGTAGCGCAATGTACTTCTGCCGAGGCTTCAGCCAGCCATGGGGCGCGAGCAATTGCAGCTTGCCGTGGGCCAGTGGTTGGCTGTGGATTTGCGGATGGTCCGGGTCGTGCAGGCTCAGGCCGAGGTCGGCTTCGTGCAGCAGCAGGCTTTTGACGATATCCCGGGTGGAATGGCTGGAGAGGTTGCACGGCGTGTCTTGGAAACGTCGGCGCAGCACGGCGATCGCCTGGGGCAGCAGTTGATTGGCCAGCGGCGGGGTGCACAGTGCGCGCAAGGGCGGGGCATGATGGTGCTTAAGGCTGCTGGCCAGGCGTTGCACCGGCTCAAGGGCTGCATAGAGGTGGGCGATTTCGGCCTGCAGCTCAAGGGTTTCCCGGGTGGCCTGCAAGCGTCCGCGCACACTGGCGAACAGCATGAAGCCCAACTGCAGCTCGGCATCCTTGAGGGTTGCGTCCACATCGGCCACGGGCAGTTGCAACCATTCGGCGGCGGTGCCGAGGTGTCCGGTCTGTAAAATCGCTTGAATGACTTCGATATGACGTAAACGCATGGCCGGAGTCTATGTTCAGCGCGACGTGGATTCAATGGCTCAGGCCCGGGCGTGGAAAAAAGACCCGCCACGGCAGCGCCCCAACTAGACTTGCACGATCAAGTCCCTTGGCGCCTGCAACCAGCAGGTCATACAAAGGGCGTATCAACCAGAGGATCCACGGGGGAGCCTTATCGATGCTCGGTAAAACAGACACGCGCGGGTTTTCGTTGTGGGACCTGCTGGTGGTGGTGCTGGTGGTCGGCGTGTTGGCGGTTGCGGTGGGGCCGCGGATCTTCGGCGACGTGACTCAGTCGGAAATCGCCACGGCCAAGGTCCAGTTGAAAGAGCTGGGCAAGGCAGTCGAGCAGTTTCATCAGGATGTAGGGCGTTATCCTACCGACGACGAGGGGCTGGCGGTGTTGACGGTTCAGCCAGCGGGAGAAGGGAAGTGGCGGGGCCCCTATCTCAAGGATCAGGACATGCTGACGGACCCTTGGGGCGTGGCCTATCAGTACCACTATCCTCCCAGCCAGGCCAAAACCAACTTTGATCTGTTCTCGTTCGGCAAGGACCGGACACTGGGAGGCGTCGGCGATAATGTTGATATCGCCTATGGGGAATAACGTCTTATGAAGCGTGGATCGTGGCGGATTCGCGGGTGATGATAGTGCCCGACTGAATCAGCCTGAACTCATCGCCATCCAGTTTTTCTACGCGGTCGCCAATGGCCAGCTTGTAGGTGGTGGTGGGCGCCGAGCCAGCCAGGCCGTCGAGGGGCGGGTTGGATTCCTGGAACTCATGCACCGAATAAACGCGACCTTCCGCGTCTCTGGCATGGAACTGTCCGACAAGTACTGCTGCCATCTGTTTAGAACCTCTGGAGATAAACACTCGATTTGCGGTTCTGTAGACCGTAGGAGAGCGGGGTAGTTTACCTATTGAAAAAAAATACTATTCGTTGACTTTTTCAGACATTACTTACAAATCCATCTGCGGTGTAAACGTCCCTGGGGATTGCAAAGACGCGCTGGTGATAGCGTCGCGCAGGCTCTATAACTACAAACTCCTTAAGTCAGAAATCGGGAAACCCCAATGAGCAAGGTCTACACGATTGCCGTACTGGTCGGCAGCTTGAGAAAAGAGTCGATCAACCGCAAGGTCGCCCTGGCACTGGCCGAGTTGGCGCCCGCCAACCTCAAGTTGAACATTGTCGAAATTGGCGATTTGCCGCTCTACAACGAGGACATCGACGGTGCTGCACCGCCGGCAGCCTACAGTACTTTCCGTCAACACGTGCGTTCATCCGACGCGGTGTTGTTTGTGACCCCCGAATACAACCGCTCCGTGCCGGGTGTATTGAAGAATGCGATTGACGTCGGTTCACGCCCTTATGGCCAAAGTGTCTTCAGCGGCAAGCCGGGTGCGGTGATCAGTGTGTCCCCCGGCGCCATCGGCGGTTTTGGGGCCAATCACCATTTGCGCCAGTCGCTGGTGTTCCTCGATGTGCCGTGCATGCAGCAGCCGGAAGCCTACCTGGGCGGTGCGGGCAGCGTGTTCGATGAGTCGGGCAAGGTCTCGGAAAAGACCAAGCCGTTTTTGCAGGCGTTTATCGACGCCTATGGCAAGTGGGTGGAAAAACAGCACGGCTGATCAGCCGTGCGAAAGAAGACCCCGCTATTTAAGCGGGGTCTTTTTTGTCTGCGGTCAGGCCGCGTGGTCGGCCACTACGGCGCTATTAACGCAGCCAGTTGGTTTTCGCCAACTCGATCACCTCATCACCGCGCCCACTCATCACCGCCTTGAGCATGTACAGGCTGAAGCCCTTGGCCTGCTCCAGCTTGATGCTCGGCGGCATCACCAGTTCCTGGGTGGCGGTGACCACGTCCACCAGCACCGGGCCGTCGTGGGCCAGGGCGCGGCGCAGGGCCGGTTCCAGGTCTTCGGACTGCTCTACGCGAATACCGAGGATGCCCATGGCGTTGGACATGGCGGCAAAGTCCGGGTTTTTCAGCTCGGTGCCGGTATCCAGGTAGCCCGCCGCTTTCATCTCCATGGCGACGAAGCCCAAAGAAGAGTTGTTGAACACCACCAGCTTCACCGGCAGGTTCAGCTGCGCCAGGCTGATGAAGTCACCCATCAGCATGGTGAACCCACCGTCGCCGGACATCGAAATCACCTGGCGCCCGGGAAACGCGGCTTGCGCACCGATGGCCTGGGGCATGGCGTTGGCCATCGAGCCATGGTTGAACGAGCCGATCAACCGGCGCTTGCCGTTCATTTTCAAGTAACGCGCCGCCCAGACTGTCGGCGAGCCAACGTCGGCGGTGAAGATTGCGTCGTCGTCCGCCAGTTCGCTGAGCAGGCGCGCGACATACTGCGGGTGAATTGGCCGGCCGGCCTTTGACGGTTCCGCCAGGTCATCCAACCCTTGGCGGGCTTTTTCATAATGCTTGAGCGAGGTTTCGAGGAAGCTGCGGTCCGTCTTGCGGGTCAGGCGCGGCAGCAGCGCCTGGATGGTCTCGCTGACGTCAGCTGCAATGCCCAGGTCCAGCGTGGCACGCCGGCCCAGTGCCTGCGGGTTGCGGTCGACCTGGATAATTTTTGCGTCGGTCGGGTAGAACTGGCGATACGGGAAGTCGGTGCCGAGCATGATCAGCGTGTCGCAGTTGAGCATGGCGTGGTAGCCGGAGCTGAAGCCGATCAGGCCGGTCATGCCGACGTCGAACGGGTTGTCCCACTCCACATGTTCCTTGCCGCGCAGGGCATGCACCACGGGCGCGCCGAGGGCGTCTGCCAGGGCCACCACCTCATCGTGGGCGCCGGCACAGCCGCTGCCACACAGCAGGGTGACTTTGCCGCTGTGTTCGAGGATGTCGGTGAGGCGTTGCAGGTCCTGTTCCGCCGGCAACGTGCGCGGTGCCAGCAGGGCCGGCCACGGTTTGAATTTATCTTCTACTTCCAACAGTGACACATCCCCCGGAATCACCACCACCGCTACGCCGCGGTTGAGGATCGCCGAGCGCATGGCACGGTGCAGCACGTGAGGCATCTGCTCGGGGTTGGTCACCAGCTCGATAAAGTGGCTGCACTCCTTGAACAGTTCCTGGGGATGGGTTTCCTGGAAGTAGTTCAGGCCGATCTCGGAGGAGGGGATCTGTGCGGCAATGGCCAGCACCGGCACGTGGTTGCGATGGCAATCGAACAGGCCATTGATCAAGTGCAGGTTGCCGGGGCCGCAGCTGCCGGCGCATACGGTCAGCTCGCCGGTGGCGGCGGCTTCGGCACCGGCGGCAAACGCGGCCACTTCTTCGTGGCGCACATGCATCCACTCGATGCTGTCCATGGTGCGCAGGGAGTCGGTCAGGCCGTTGAGGCTGTCGCCGGTCAGGCCCCAGATGCGCTTGATGCCCGCCTGTTCAAGGGTGGTCGCCAATTGCTGGGCCAGGGTGATTTTCGCCATGAAGAACTCCAATCGTCAGTGAGGGTAAAAAGCTGCTGATCAGTTAAGGACAGTTCCATGGCGCTGAATGCTCCCCGCTCAATGTGAAGAATTGGTCATCGCAGCGCGATATTGCCGAGTGCGGCGGGCGATAAACAGTTGGTCTTTTATCAACGCCAGCAGCGGCGTCACCCCGGGTTTCGGCTGGCGGCCACGGCTCAGGCGGCGAAGCTGATAGCGCACCACTGCCATGCTCGCCAGGCTGGCCAGGGGTTTGCGCTTCCAGCGGATCGGCGGCAATTGCGGGTTGAGATCGCGGCCGGCCCGCCATTGCTTGATCAGGTGCGGCTCCAGGGTCAGGGCAGTGGCGATTCCGGCCATGGCGATGCCGCTGTCCAGGACTTGCTGGACAATCGGCAAGCGCCGGATGCCGCCGGTGACCATCACCGGCATGTTGGCGACTTTCGCCAGGTCGCTGGCCATTTCGATGAAATAGGCTTCGCGGGCCAGGGTGCGCCCATCGCGGGCTTCGCCTTGCATGGCCGGGGCTTCGTAGCTGCCGCCGGACAGTTCCAGCAGGTCGATGGCCAGCGGATTGAGCAGTTCGACCACGGAGCGGGCGTCGGCGGCGTCGAAGCCACCGCGCTGGAAGTCGGCGGAATTGAGTTTCACCGCCACGCAGAAATCCGCGCTCACGGCGGCGCGCACGGCTTTGATCACTTCCAGCAACAGCCGCGCACGGTTTTCAACGCTGCCGCCCCAGCGGTCTGTGCGCTGGTTGCTCAAGGGCGAGAGAAACTGGCTGAGCAGGTAGCCGTGGGCCGCGTGAATCTGCGCACCGCTGAAGCCGGCCTTTTCGGCGAGACGCGCGCTGGTGGCGAAGCGCGTGATGACGTCCTGGATATCTTCTTCGGTCATGGCCTTGGGTTGGGCGAACATCTTCGAAAAGCCGCCGAGATCGAGGGCCACCGCCGAAGGTGCCAGGGCCTGCTGGCCGAGGTTGGCCATGGTCTGACGGCCCGGGTGGTTGAGCTGCACCCAGAACTGCGCGCCCTTGGCCCGGCCAATCGCGGCCCATTGGCGAAACTTGTCCAGGTGACGTTCGTCTTCCAGCACCACGCCGCCGGGGCCGGTCATGGCACGGCGATCAATCATCACGTTGCCGGTCAGGATCAGGCCGGGCTCGCCGTCGGCCCAGGCTTGATACAAGCGCATCAGGGCCTCGGAAGGCGCCTGGTTCGCATCCGCCATGTTCTCTTCCATCGCCGCCTTGGCGATGCGGTTACTGATGAGCTGGCCGTTGGGCAATTGCAACGCTTCAAAGGGCGACATGCTTGACTCCTCACATTGGGAGCGCTCAGGCTAAGCTTAAAGGTCACTTTAAGGTCAATGGGGTTGGCGATGAATATTGGTGAACTGGCGGAACGCAGCGGCTTGGCAGCCTCGAAGATTCGTTTTTACGAAGCCCAGGGGCTGATCCAGGTCGAGCGACAAGGTAATGGCTATCGCCGTTATCCCATGCAGACGTTGCAGACGCTGCAATTGATCCAGGGCGCTCAGCGCGCCGGTTTCAGCTTGCAGGAGTTGAAGGCGCTGATGCCCGACGATTCGCCGAGCGAGGCGAAACGCGCCGATATCATCTTGAGGCTTGAGCGCAGGATTGCGCAGATAGAAGAGCTTCAAGCCCGAATGGACCAGAGCAAGGCAGAGTTACGCGCGGTGATCGCCACGATCCAGGCACACCCAGAAGGCACGCCGTGCACCCAGGCGCAGGACAAGGTCTGGGCCTCAATCGAGGCGCATAAAAAAACGCCGCGCATCTGACGATACGCGGCGTTCGTTTACAGCAACAAAACCTTAGGCTTGAACCACAGGGATGTTGGCGCTTGCAGCAATTTCACGGAACTCGGCGATCTGGTCAAAACTCAGGTAGCGATACACGTCGCTGGCCATGGTGTTGATCTTCGCGGCGTATTCCATGTACTCCTCGACGGTCGGCAGGCGACCCAGGATGGAAGCCACCGACGCCAGCTCGGCCGAAGCCAGGTAGACGTTTGCGCCGTCACCCAGACGGTTCGGGAAGTTACGGGTCGACGTCGACACAACGGTCGAGTTCGGCTCTACACGTGCCTGGTTACCCATGCACAGCGAGCAGCCCGGCATTTCCATGCGCGCGCCAGCCTTGCCGTAGATGCCGTAGTAGCCTTCTTCGGTCAGTTGGTGAGCGTCCATCTTGGTCGGCGGCGACAGCCACAGACGGGTTGGCAGCTGACCCTTGACCTGATCCAGCAGTTTACCGGCAGCGCGGAAGTGACCGATGTTGGTCATGCACGAACCGATGAACACTTCGTCGATCTTCTCGCCAGCAACGCTGGACAGCAGACGGGCGTCGTCCGGATCGTTTGGCGCGCAGAGCACAGGCTCCTTGATGTCGGCCAGGTCGATCTCGATGATTTCAGCGTATTCGGCGTCAGCATCGGCAACCATCAGCTCAGGGTTGGCAACCCAGGCTTCCATCGCTTGGGCACGACGTTCCAGGGTGCGCGCATCGCCGTAGCCTTCACCGATCATCCAGCGCAGCAGGGTGATGTTGGAGTTCAGGTACTCGGTGATGGATTCTTTCGACAGCTTGATGGTGCAACCGGCAGCCGAACGTTCAGCCGAGGCGTCGGACAGCTCGAAGGCTTGTTCGATGCTCAGGTTGTCCAGGCCTTCGATTTCCAGGATACGGCCGGAGAAAGCGTTCTTCTTGCCTTTCTTCTCTACGGTCAGCAGGCCAGCCTGGATCGCGTAGTAAGGAATGGCGTGAACCAGGTCACGCAGGGTGATACCAGGCTGCATTTCACCTTTGAAGCGCACCAGGATCGATTCCGGCATGTCCAGCGGCATGACGCCGGTGGCTGCGGCGAACGCTACCAGGCCGGAACCGGCCGGGAACGAAATGCCCATCGGGAAACGGGTGTGGGAGTCACCACCGGTACCGACGGTGTCCGGCAGCAGCATGCGGTTCAGCCAGCTGTGGATGATGCCGTCGCCTGGACGCAGCGATACGCCGCCACGGGTCATGATGAAGTCAGGCAGGGTGTGGTGGGTGGTCACGTCGATCGGCTTTGGATAGGCCGCGGTGTGGCAGAACGACTGCATTACCAGATCGGTGGAGAAGCCCAGGCACGCCAGGTCTTTCAGTTCGTCACGGGTCATGGGACCGGTGGTGTCCTGGGAGCCGACGGTGGTCATCTTCGGTTCGCAGTAGGTGCCTGGACGAACGCCAGCCACGCCGCAGGCCTTGCCGACCATTTTCTGCGCCAGGGTGTAGCCCTTGTCGCTTTCAGCCGGGGCTTCCGGCAGCTTGAACAGGGTCGAAGGTGGCAGACCCAGTTCGGCACGTGCCTTTTCGGTCAGGCCACGGCCGATGATCAGCGGGATACGACCGCCGGCACGGACTTCATCCAACAGGACCGGAGTCTTCATTTCGAAGGTGGTCAGGACTTCATCGCTGTTGTGCTTGGTGACTTTGCCAGCATGCGGGTACAGGTCGATCACGTCGCCCATGTTCATGTTGGTAACGTCGAACTCGATTGGCAGTGCGCCGGCATCTTCCATGGTGTTGTAGAAGATTGGAGCGATCTTGCTGCCGAAGCAGAAGCCGCCAGCGCGCTTGTTCGGCACGTAAGGCACGTCGTCGCCGAAGAACCACAGTACCGAGTTGGTGGCCGATTTACGCGACGAACCGGTACCGACCACGTCACCGACGTAGGCGATCGGGAAGCCCTGGCCGCGCATTTCTTCGATCTGCTTCATCGGGCCGGTCTTGCCTTGCTCATCCGGCACGATGCCTTCACGGGCCATTTTCAGCATGGCCAGGGCGTGCAGCGGGATGTCAGGACGGGACCAGGCGTCCGGGGCAGGGGACAGGTCGTCGGTGTTGGTTTCGCCGGTGACCTTGAACACGCGCAGGCTGATCTTGTCGGCCAGGGTCGGGCGGTTCTTGAACCACTCGCCGTCGGCCCAGGACTGGATCACGGCTTTGGCGTGTTCGTTGCCGTTCCTGGCTTTTTCCGCGACGTCGTGGAAAGCATCGAACATCAGCAGGGTGTGCTTGAGTTGGGCGGCAGCGACGGGGGCCAGGGTGGCGTCGTCCAGCAGCTCGACCAGGGTCACGATGTTGTAGCCGCCTTGCATGGTGCCGAGCAGTTCAACAGCGCGTTTCTTGTCGATCAGGGGAGAAGTGGCTTCGCCCTTGGCCAGGGCAGACAGGAAACCGGCCTTGACGTAGGCAGCTTCGTCAACGCCTGGTGGAATGCGGTTGGTGATCAGGTCAACGAGGAATTCTTCTTCGCCAGCCGGGGGATTTTTCAGCAGCTCGACCAGGCCTGCGGTTTGTTCGGCGTTAAGCGGCTGGGGAACGATACCCAGGGCTGCACGCTCTTCGATATGTTTGCGGTAGGCTTCAAGCACAGTTATTACCCTCATCAGTGGTCCCACGGGACGCTCATCCAGAAAAGCACGGCACGCATGCGCTCAGGGGCTTTTTGGGCCGTAGAGCCAGCGCTGCCGGCAATCCTCACAGAAGCTGCTTTCAAAGTTTTACGCCTGCAGAACGGAGCTGATGAGGGTTGGCGCTGGCTATTTACCGGGTAAATAACCATCGCCAACACCGTTCTTTAGGAACGACTGTGCTCGTGACGCTTTGAAAACAGCTTCCAACGGATTATTGGCGCCTTACAAGGCCGGATGATTCTACGGCAAAAAAATTCTAAACGTAAGTTGCCGCGCCAAGTTTGCAGGGTGATCAACCTTAGACAAAGGGCTAACATGTGCAACTGTTTCGCTGATTTGTGCGTTGTCGACCATGTCTAACCAAACCATCAAGACCCCCTGCGTAGGCCTGTGCTCCACGGTTTACGGCGATCTTGTGTGCCGGGGGTGTAAGCGGTTTCACCATGAGGTGATTCAGTGGAACGGGTATAACGAGGAAGAAAAACGTGCGGTGTGGCTGCGGCTGGAGCAGTTGTTGGTGCAGGTGATGGCCGGGAAGCTTGAGGTGTTTGACCCTAAAATGCTGCGGGGGCAGCTGGAGCAGCGCAAGATTCGGTTTGTGCCGCATCAGTCGGAGTACTGCTGGGCCTATCAGTTGATTGCCCGGGGGGCGCGGGTGATCAGCAATCTGGAGGCTTACGGGATGGTGTTGATGCCGGAGTTTCGGGAGTGGGGGTTGCCTGAGTTGCGGGATGCCATTGACCGGGAGTTTTTTATTTTGTCCGAGGCGCATTATCAGCGGTATATCGCTCCGGGGTTTCTCAGGGATGCGTTTGGGGGGTGATTGAGTACATATCCGTTATTTGGGTAACGGCCGCTTATGGTTCCGCTCTTACAGCGGCTCACTTTTGAAAAGCGCAAAAGTAAGCAAAACGCTCTTGCCCCACCACTCGGCTCCTCGCTTAGGCTCGGAGTGCCCTCACTCCGGCTTTGG
>NZ_JACAPT010000040.1:0-25372 GCF_013385565.1 Pseudomonas sp. E6002
CGAGTGGTGGGGCAAGAGCGTTTTGCTTACTTTTGCGCTGTTCAAAAGTGAGCCGCTGTAAGAGCGGAACCCATATCAGCCATCACCCAAATAACGGATATGCCCCCCAATCAGCGAGCCTTCACAGCCTCAACCCAATCCGGATCCAGCCGCGTCTGGTCAGGCTCAATCCCCAACCCCCGCATCTTCTCCAGATGCTCATCAACCTCCCGCACCAACTGCGCCTGAGAACTCGAATTGGCGTCCAGTTCGTGCATCTGCATCAACCCAAGGTGATAAAACCGCAGCAACTTGATCGCCACCGGATCATTCGCCTTCACCCCGTCAGTCACCTTGTGCATCACATTAGTCACACTCATCAGGCTGCGCTTGAGCTGCCACCCATACACCGCCGGCGCGAACCAGGCCTGGTTCCAGAACGGCCCCCGCACCAGCCCTACGGTAATCAACACCCCGGCAAACACCCCGCCCACATTAAAGCGAAAATTATCCCCCCCAGGCTCACCAAACAGCATCACCGCCAGGCTGGAAAGCACCATCGCCAACACCACAAACAACCCCGCGACTATCAACGTACTGCGTCGCGTCTGCTGGCGAAAAACAATCGGGTCGCACGGTTTGAGCTCAAACATCCAGGGTCAGTCTCCATGGCACAAGTAGGGTTATAACGCCGGCCAGCATCTTCTCATGCTTCACCCGTCGGAGTGACGGTAATCAGGTTGAACGATGGATCAGCGCAATTTCTCTAACCCCTGTAGGCAACCGACCCCCAAGTGAGGTGAACCATGACCCGGTACCAGCAACAGTCGCCCGGCACACCCAACCCCGACCGCACGCCCGGCGAAGAGGAGCGTGACAACGACGCCCTGCGCCCCAACGACCCGGCCGAACGGCAAGACGAAGAAGAGCAGGTCGAGGAAGACCTGGAAAACCTGCACGACAAGGCCCGCCCGCTGTAGACCCGGCGCGCCAAGGAGGTAGTTATGACTAATCGTACAAGCGGCCCGCATTCATCCGAGCATTCCAGCGGCAAGGACGAATTGGGTTTCGACCCCGATTCCCCGGACGTCGCAGACCCACAGGTCGACCCGGTAGGTCCCGCCATTGCCCCGTTGGACAAGCCAGAAAAAACCGGCAAGAAGCCGGCCTATGATCCCCTCGGTGATCTGAAAAAGTGAAACAAGCCCCGCCGTCGTGCGGGGCTTTTTATTCCTCAACCAAGCCGTTTCGGGGCTGTCCATGTCACCTCGGTGATGCCGAACTTCTCCGCCCAGGGACGAGTGGTCTTTTTCACCCGCTCGTGGCCCGGCCGGCCTATCCGCCCCACGTGGGCAATGTCGGCATCAACGGCCGCCCAATGCCACGCTTCGGCGTTGTTCATGACCTCGGCACGCACCACAAAGGTTTTTGGTTCGCCGTGTAGCAAGTAGTGGATGGTGTAGATCATTGCGGTACTCATGATGCCTCCCTGTCTTGTAGTGAATGGATATAAATCAGTTCAGAAAGGTTCAGAAAGTTTGTGCATCTGAGGACTTGCATTTGATTCAACCCACAATTGGCAAATAACCGCCGTCAGGGTATTAGTGGTGCTTTCGCCACCGACTCCAGGATTGCGTCATGCCAGAGCTGACCCACAGCCGTCTCTACCTGCAACGTCTGGGCTACGACACGCCGCCTCCGCCCACCCTGCAAACCCTGCAGGATCTGCAGTTGCGCCATGTCAGCACCTTCGCGTTTGAAAGCCTGTCGACCCTGCTGCACGCACCGGTGCCGATCGATTTGCCGAGCGTCGAACAAAAAGTCCTGTTCGACGGCCGTGGTGGTTATTGCTACGAGCTGAACCAGCTGTTCCTGGCCTTGTTGCAGGAGTTGGGCTTCGAGGCGCGGGGCATTACCGGCCGTGTGGTGATGGGGGGGCCACCCGATGCACTGACGGCGCGCACCCATCGGCTGAGCCTGGTGACCCTGGACGGCGTGCGTTACATCAGTGATGTCGGCTTTGGTGGCATGGTGCCCACCAGTCCCTTGCAACTGGACACCGATGCCACCCAGGCCACCGCCCATGAACCCTATCGCCTGAGCCTGGACGAGGGCAGCTACACCTTGTGGGCGCAGGTCGCCGGTGAGTGGCGCGGCTTATATGTGTTCGACCTGCAGGTGCAGTCACACTTCGACTACGAGATCGGTAACTGGTACGTCTCCACCCACCCGGATTCGCCGTTCCTCGGCCAGCTGAAAGTCGCACTGATTGGCCCGGGATTTCGCCGCACGCTGAACAACGGCCAGTACGCGATTCACTACCTGGACCGGGCCAGCGAAAAGCGTGCAATCGAGGACGTCGAAGAGTTGCTGAACCTGTTGCAGGCCAGCTTTGGCATTCGCCTGCCGGCGCATCCGCAGTTGCGGTCAATTCTCGGTCGTTTGCTGGCTCCCGTCCAAGACGCTTGATATAGAGCCTTCGCTGAACCGTTTTACCTCGAAAAAGGTGCAAATTAATTCGAACCTTTCGCCAAAACGAGGGTTCGAAGCGTTTCCTGAATAATTTGCCACCTGCAATGGAGACGTAAAACGATGTCCAAACTATTCGGAAAGATCCTCAAGAATTCCTCGGTCCTGGCCTTGATCGCGGCACCTGGTGTGGTGTTCGCCGCAGCGCCGACCGACCCGATTTCCACCTTCGGGATCCTCGGCAGCTACAACGACTTCAAACTCGAAGGCGGTAGCCAAAGCGACAAGGACCACATGCCTGAAGCCGGCCTGTTCTATAACTTCGGCAACAAGCTGACGGCTGAATCCGGCTTTATCTACCAGGCCGGTATCGAAGCCAAGTACGGCGAGAAGAGCGACAACAAGCTCAAGGAAGGCCAGGCCGACCTCGACCTCGGCTGGCGTACCGCGCTGGATGCGCGCAACTTCGTCGACGTGCTGGTGGGTGGCGGCTACAGCTGGACCCGCTACGAGCCGGACTCGGGCGACTACGACATGAAACTCACCAACAAATCGCCGTTCGCCAAGGCGGCCCTGGGCTACAACCACCAGTTCGATGACATGACCATGCGTGTTGAACTGGGCGCCCGCCATACCATCGACGGCCGCGCCAAGCTCAAGGTCGACGGCATCGGCAGCGACACCGTGGACCTCAAGGACCGCACCAACCCGTACGCCGAAGTCAGCCTGCTGATGAACCAGAAAGGCGATCTGCCAGTGATGGCGGGCCTGTACTACACCCGCACCGAGTACAAGCTCGATGACGATTCGTACGTGGCCGACAACACCAAGCTCAAGCGTGACGAGTATGGGTTCAAGGTCGGTATCGCGTTCTAAATCTGCCTGACTGATTGTTCCCACGCTCTGCGTGGGAATGCATCCCGTGACGCTCTGCGTCACAACGCGGACGCAGAGCGTCCAAGGCGGCGTTCCCACGCAGAGCGTGGGAACGATCAGCCGCTGAAGCCTGTCCGCCCAAGCCCCCCTTTCTGTCCCCCAATACCCTCAACGCCGCGCCCTGGCTGCCTTAGTGTGGATCACGCTTTTACACAATAAGAGAGAAGGTGGCTATGCGGGCAATCAACCCCCGTCGCATCAGTCTGCTGCTGGTCGTGACCTGCCTGCTGACAGCCTGTGACGACAAACCGAAACATCCCCCCGAACGCGCCACGGCGGCCAATGCCATGCCCGGCGACGCAGCCCTGGCCCAGGTCTACGACACCAGTTGCAAGCTGTGCCACGCCAACCCGGCCTCCGGTGCGCCGCTGACCGGTGACGGCCCGGCCTGGAGCCCGCGCCTTGCCCAGGGCCCGGACACCCTGCTGGACCACACCATCAACGGCTACAACGGCATGCCGCCGATGGGCCTGTGCGTGCAGTGCTCCGAAGAGCAATTCCTGGGGCTGATCAGCTTTATGTCGGGTCAACACATCCAATAAGAATAACGGGGTAGGCGATGGGGCTTTCACGGCGAGAATTATTGCAGCGCGGCGCGGTAGCCGGCGCGTTCATGGCATTGACCAGTAACCCGGTGCTGGCCCAGCTGGCCCGGGCACCGCGGCTGATTCCCTGGCGCAATTGGTCGGGGGCGCAAACCTGTCTGCCCCTAGCGCGGCTGGCGCCGAAGAACCTTGATGAACTGGTGCAGGTCATCGGCCAGGCACCGGGCAAGGTGCGGCCGGTTGGCTCGGGCCATTCGTTCAGTGCCCTGGTGCCCACCGACGGCACGTTGCTGTCCCTGAGTTACTTCAACGGCCTGCTGGATCACGACCCGCAAACCTTGCAGGCCACCTTCGCCGCCGGCACGCCGATGTCGCGCATGGGCCAGGCCTTGAAAGACGTCGGGCAGGCGCTGCCGAACATGGCGGATATCGACTACCAGACCCTGGCCGGGGCGATCTCCACTTCCACCCACGGCACCGGTGTGGGCTTCACCTCATATTCCGGTTGCGTCACCGGCCTGCAACTGGTGACCGCCCAGGGTGAGGTGCTGGAGTGCGACGCCAAGCGCCACCCCGAGGTGTTCAGTGCCGCCCGGGTGTCCCTCGGCGCCCTCGGCGTGGCCACCCAGGTCCGCCTGCAAAACCGCGCACCGTACCGCCTGCGGGAGCGCCAGTGGATCGCCAAGACTGAAGAACTGCTGGAGGACGTGGCAAAGAACACCCGGGAAAACCAGCACTGGGAAATGCTCGTGGTGACCCATTCCGACTACGCCCTGTCCATCGCCCTGAACGAAACCACCGACCCCGAAACCCCGCCCATCGACCCGGCGGAGGCGGGCGGCAACGAGTTTGTGTCGATCATCGAGAAACTCGACAAATACGGCAGCGATTTCCCCGAGGCCCGGCGTACCTTGCTCAACAGCCTGCGCTTTTTTGCCAGCTTCGATGACCGCGTGGCCGAGTCGTTCCAGGTGTACGCCAACGTGCGCAACGTGCGTTTCAACGAGATGGAATATTCGGTGCCCGCCGAGCACGGCCCGGCGTGCCTGCGGGAAATCCTCAAGCTGATCAACGACAAGGACCTGCGCACCTGGTTTCCCATCGAGTACCGCTACGTCAAGGCCGATGACATTCCGCTGAGTATGTTCGAGGGCCGCGACAGCTGTTCGATTTCCGTGCACCAGCACTACACCATGGACCACCACAACTTCTTCGCCGCCGTAGAACCGATCTTCTGGAAATACGCCGGTCGCCCGCACTGGGGCAAGTTGCACACCCTCAATGCGCGCACTTTGCAGCCGCTGTATCCGCGCTGGGAGGAATTTACCCGAGTGCGCCGCGAGCTGGACCCCAGCGGCAAATTCCTCAATGCGCACCTGTCGTCTATTCTGGGAGTGGCCTGATGAACCGCAGACATTTCATGCTCGGCACCGGCGTGTTGCTGGTGGGTGGTGCCATCTTGCTGAGGCCGGGCGAGCGGGGCAGCCCTTACACCGAGTATTTCCGCAGCCTCAACCAGGAACTCAAGGCCCATGGGCCGATGCGCCCGGTGATGCTGATCGACCTGGACAAGCTGGACCACAACATCGACGTGGTGATGCAGTCGGTGCAGCGCGGCGGCAAACACCTGCGGCTGGTGGAGAAATCCCTGCCGTCGCCGGGGCTACTGGCGTACATCGCCAAGCGAGCCGGCACCCAGCGCCTGATGTCGTTTCATCAGCCATTTCTGAATCACGACGCCCAGGTGTTTCCCGACGCCGACATCCTGCTGGGCAAGCCGTTGCCGGTGCGTTCCGCCGAGCTGTTTTACCAAACCCACAAGGGCCCGTTCGACCCGTCCCGGCAGCTGCAATGGCTGCTGGACACGCCCGAGCGCCTGCAACAATACCTGGCGCTGGCCCAGGGGCTGGGCACCAAACTGCGGGTGAATATCGAGCTGGATGTGGGCCTGCATCGCGGCGGCATCAGCGACAACGCGGTGCTGGGGCAGATGCTGACGATGATCAGCGCGCATCCGCAGCAGCTGGAATTCAGCGGGTTCATGGGCTACGACCCGTTCGTGGGCATGGGTGTGCCGGGGATTCTCGGCTCGCCCCAGGACCTGTTCGACAAAGTCATGCAGCGCTACAACGGCTATGTGGATTACACCCGCCAGCACTTTGCGCCGCTGTGGCGCGACGGGCTGACGTTGAATACGGCAGGCAGCCCGAGCTATCGCATTCACGAGCAGGAGAAGCTCAGCAGCGAGGTGTCGGTGGGCACGGCGTTGCTCAAGCCGACGCACTATGACTTGCCGTCGCTGAGCGAGCATGTGCCGGCGGCCTATATCGCCACGCCCGTGTTGAAAAGCACCGGGCCGGTGGACATTCCGGCGCTGGACGGCAAGTCGCGGTTGTTCTCGTGGTGGGATGCGAATCAGCGCGCCACGTTCTTTATTTATGGGGGCAACTGGATGGCGGAGTTTGAATCGCCCAGGGGCTTGCAGAGCAATGACCTGTACGGGCGCAGCTCCAATCAGGAGATGGTCAATGGTTCGCCCAAGGTGGGGCTGAACGTCGAAGACCAGGTGTTTCTGCGCCCGACCCAGAGTGAGTTTGTGCTGCTGCAGTTCGGCGATTTGCTGGCAGTACGGGGCGGGAAAATCGTCGATACCTGGCCGGTCTACACCTGACAACGCCGTCCCACTGTAGGAGCGAGCTTGCTCGCGAAAAACCCAAGGACGACGCGTTCATCCAGACGGCCCGCGTTATCGTTGACGTTTTTCGCGAGCAAGCTCGCTCCTACAGTTTTTGCCGGGTTTACAGGGCAAACGGAATCGTCAACTTCGCCCACAACATGTCGCCTTCCGGCCGGTTCTGCACATCAAACTCCTTGGCCCAGCGCACCTCGGCACTCGCGTACTTGAGGAAGGTGAAATACACCGCCGGACCGATCGCAAACACCTGGCCCTTGACCCCGTCATCCACATCTTCGCCATAGATGTTCACCACGGTATGCCCGTATTGCTTATCGTCGGTGGTCTGCTTGAGGTAGTAGCCGTTGAGCCCAAGGCTGAGGTTATCCGTCACCTTGTAGCTGGCCGAGTAGTCGAAGTGAAAAATCTGCCCCGACCGGTAATGGGTGTCGGGGTTTTCCTTGTTGAAGCTGTAGGTGGTCTTGATCGACAGCTCAGTGCGCTCGTTGGGCATCCAGGTCGCCGACACCAACGGTTTGTAGGTGTAGAAATTGTTGCTGGTATTGGCCAGGCGCGTGGCGTCGTATTCGCCGGTGGGCAGGGTGATTTCCAGGGCGGTGCCCACTGTCAGGTTCTTGCCCAGGTCCCAGAGGATGATCGGCGCCACGGTGGTGTCGCCCATGCTTTCCCGGGTGTCGGACATGCCGAACAGCGACACCTGTTGCTTCAGGTACGGCTGGGCGATGTAGCCGCCCAGGCGCCCGCCGAATACCCGCAACGGGCTGAGGTAATCCAGGCGCGGGATGATCGCGTCGGACTTGATCTTCACGTCCGGCACCTTGCCACCCAACGAGCTGATATCGAGCTTCCTGGCTTCGTAATGGTTGTAATAGATGTTGAAGGCGAACATGTGGTCGGGCAGGTTGTTGACGTCCAGCGGCAGGATGTAGAAGCCATCGGTGCCGGGGCCGATGTTGTCGACGCCGCCTTCGGTGGCCAGGGCCGGCAGGCTGATGAGGGTCAACAGGGCGAGTTGCACGGGGTAAAACGCACGGGTCGTGTTCATGTCTGGGCTCATTATTATTATCAGGACGACGCTGCCTATAGAAATAAGCCCTCGGCGCCCGGCGGGGCAGGGTATTGGCGGCCACATAGGGGGACTTTGGCGGACAGCTTTCATCCAGAGTGCAGCAGTTCTTGCAAGAGCCTATGATTGTCAGGATGTTTCCAAAACAAGAACTGAAGCACTCAGTCGGGAATCGAAGATCCATGCAAAGGAAAGCCGTTGATCCCCACTATGATCTGGCCCTGGTCTCGCCATTTCTGTTGCAAACCCTCGGCCAAGTGGTCGCGCAAAAAGGCGCGAGCGCCGAGCACCTGTGTCGTGGCCTGGGATTTACTTTGGCCGACCTGGACGACCCGGCCCAGCGCATTTCCTATCGCCAGGCGGTAGCGATGATCCAGCGTGCACTCAAGGTGTTGCCCGACCAGGGGCTGGGCCTGTGGGTAGGCCATCAGAACGTACTCGGCACCCTGGGCCTGCTCGGCCATGTGATTTCACTGTGCAAGACGTTGCGCGATGCGTTTGCCATCGGGGAACGTCATCAGCACACCTCCGGTGGTATCGCCACCTCGCGCACCCATGAAGGCCCCCAGGAAGTTTTCGTCGATATCGAATGCCTGCTGCCCTACGCCGAGGTGCAGGTGTTTGCCGCCGAGGAGTTCTTCGCCAGCCTGATGGTGTATGGCCGCGCCCTGGTGGGCGAGGGTTTCATGCCGCTGCGGGTCGAATTTATCCACGCCGCGCCCAGCTATGTCGCTGACTATCACCAGCTGTTGGGTGCGGATGTGCGTTTTGGCTGCCTGCATAACCGCATGGTCCTGGCCAGCCACTGGCTGGATGTGCGGCTGCCCAATCACCATGCCCTGGCCTTGCGCCAGGCCCTGGAACTGCTGGAACTGGAAAGCGCGCAACTGCATCAGAAAATGGATTTGATCCAGGCGGTGGAGCGCGCGATTTCCCGGGATTTGCAGGGCAGTCAGCTGGAAAAGGTCGCCAGTGACTTGAACATGAGCGGGCGTACCTTGCGCCGGCGCCTGACCGAGCATGGGCTGACGTTCGAGGGCTTGCTGGAACAGGTGCGCAGGGCAAGGACCATGGGCTTGCTGAGCAACCCGGGGTTGTCCATCGAACGGATCACCGAGGAAGTTGGCTACAGCGATGTGCGCAGTTTTCGGCGGGCGTTCAAGCGCTGGACCGGGCTGAGCCCCAGTGCGTTTCGCGGTGAAGGCGCAGGGCCGGGGTGATCGTCAGGATTGGCCCCATTGGCTACCTGATCTTTCCCCGGATTGGCTATTTGTCCAATGCCCCCTCGTCACTACTCTAGACACCAATCCCCACTGTTCTGGAGTATCACCATGCAAGCTCGTACCGACTTCTACACCGCTTCCCCGGATGCCATGAAAGCCATGCTGGCCCTGGAGGCTGCCGTCGGCAAACTGTCCATCGAACTGCCGCTGCTGGAGCTGGTGCGCCTGCGTGTGTCGCAGATCAACGGCTGCGCCTTCTGCCTCGACATGCACACCGCCGACGCCCGCAAGGGGGGCGAGACCGAGCGCCGCCTGTACACCGTGTCGGCCTGGCGTGAAACGCCGTTCTTCACCCCCCGTGAACGCGCCGCGCTGGCCTGGGCCGAAAGCCTGACCCTGCTGAGCCAGACTCACGCACCGGATGCAGACTTCACCGAACTGGCCGCCCACTTCAGCCCGCAAGAGCAAGTCGACCTGAGCGTGGCGATCGCCACCATCAACAGCTGGAACCGTCTGGCGGTGGGTTTTCGCAAGATGCCTAAATAACCCGACAAGACGCCGGGATGACTGATCGTTCCCGCGCTCTGCGTGGGAATGCCGCCCCGGACGCTCTGCGTCCAGCGGGCGATGCAAGGCTCAAGTCTTGCGTACGGGTGACGCGGAGCGTCACGGGATGCATTCCCACGCAGAGCGAGGGAACGATCAATGAAGCCGATCTACCACCGGGTTACAGCCAGTCGGCATTCACTTGAAGTAACCCCGTGGCGTGGCGCCGGTCATGGCCTTGAAGAAGGCGATCAGCGCACTGTCACTGGCAAAGCCCAACTCAAAGGCGCAGTACCCGAGACTGCGCCCGGTGGCGAGCAACTCGATGGCGCGCATCAGGCGCCACTGCTGGCGCCATTGCTGATAGCCCATGCCGGTTTCCCGCTGGAAGATCCGGCCGATGGTTTTGCCGCTGGCGGCCACCTGGCGTTGCAAGGCTTGCAGCTCCGGTGGCAGCGCGTCGAGGTTCTGCAATAACGGCGCCAGGCGTTTGTCCGTGGGCAGGGGCAGCAGCAGCGGTTGCTCGACTGCCTCGCGGATTTCACTCAGGCACAGCGCCAGCAAATGCGCGTATTTGCCCTGTTGCCAATCGGTGTCGAACGCCGCCATTGCCATCGGCTCCAGCAACGCCCGCAGCAGCGCACTCACCTCAATCACCCGCACTTGTGCCGGCAACTGCCCGGCCAATGCCGGGCTGACATACACCGAACGGTAATCCACGGTCTGTTGCATCACTGCCCGGTGCGGCACACCGCCGGGAATCCACGCTGCCCGAGTGGGCGGCAACAGGCACAGCTGGTTGGCCAGGGTAATGCGCGTGCAGCCCTGTTGGGTGAACAGCAATTGCCCGCGCTGATGCTGATGTACACCGGAGTCGTGATCACCCAGCAGGGCGGCGATGCCCACCACGGGCGCGTCGAAGCGGTCGGGATCGAAAGGTGTCTGCGCCGCCAGCCATGCCATGGGATGTCCGATTTCATTGATAAGGTGTCGAAGTCTGGATAATACGCCAGCTGCCGCTGTTTAGACTCCCTGGCCTGTTTACTCGTGAAGAGCGTCTGGATGATGTTGAAAAACTTGCTGGTGTTGGCGGTGGCGCTGCTGATGTTCCCGCAAATCGCACAAACCCTGTATAGCCCTGCGCTGGCGGATATCGGCCAGGCGTTTGCGGTAGGGCCCGAGGCGGCGGGGCAGACCTTGTCGGTGTACTTTCTGGCCTTCGCGTTCGGGGTCGTGGTGTGGGGACGCTTGTGTGACCGCTTCGGCCGGCGCCCGGTGATGCTGGCCGGGTTGGCCCTTTATGGCGCGGCCACAGCGCTGGCCTTGGGCGTGCGTTCGTTCAACGGCCTGTTGCTGGCCCAGGCGGTGGCGGCGTTTGGTGCGGCGGTGGGGTCGGTGGTGACGCAAACCGTGCTGCGCGACCGCTTCAGCGGTGCCGGGCTGGCGCAGGTGTTTTCAGTCGTGGGCATTGCCCTGGCGGCCAGCCCCGCCATTGGCCTGTTCACTGGCGCGGGCCTGGTGCAGCACTTTGGCTATCGCGGGGTGCTCACAGGCTTGTTGCTGCTGGCGCTGACGTTATTGGCCTGGTGCCTGTGGGCCTTGCCGGAAACCCGCCCGGCCTCGCTGCCCACAGCGTCGTTGCGCGGCACCCTGGGCCTGATGCTCAAGGATGCGGCGCTGTGGCGTTCGGTGGGGCTGGTCGCGGTCTTCAATATCGCGCTGTTCAGCTATTACAGCCTGGGGCCGTTTGTGTTCCAGCGCCTGGGGTTGTCTGCCGAGCAGTTCGGCTACAGCGGCGTCCTGCTGGCGTTGGGCTCGGGGCTTGGGGCCTGGCTCAACAAGGGGTTGCTCAAGCGCGGGGCCGGCAGCGAACAGCTGGTGCTGGCAGCCGGTGGCGTGATGTTAGTGGGCAGCGTGCTGGTGGTGCTGTTACAGGACCGTTGGCTGTTCGTGTTGCCGATGCTGTTGGTGGTCATGGCCTTCGGCATGGCGATTCCCAATGTCCTGGGGGCGGCACTCACGGCTTATCGCGACCGCCTTGGCACCGCCGGTGCCTTGTTCGGTTTGCTGTATTACCTGGTGATCGGGGTGGGGTTGACCCTGGCAGCCTGGGTCCAGCAGTTGGGCTGGACCCTGTTGGTGTGCGCCTTGGCGGCGCTATGCCTGGCGATCCCGCGTACCGTCAGAAATTGACCGTGGCACTCAAGCGCGCCGTCAACGGCGCACCCTGGAACAGGTAGTCATCGCCCATGTATTCGCCGGCATCGCGCCAGTAACGCTTGTCGAACAGGTTGTCGACGCTCAGGCGAAACACCGTTTCATAGCCATCGAGTTTGGTGGTGTAGCGGCTGCCGACGTTGACGATAGCGTAGTCGCCCACTTCCACATCACCGGTGCGATTGGCGTACTTGTTGGCGCTGTATTGCACGCCGCCGAGCAGCGCCAGGCCGTCGACCCAGGGCAGGGCGTAGTCGGCGTACAGACTGGCCCGCAGTTTCGGCACGTTGATCGCTTGATGGCCTTCGTATTCCGGCGTGCCGCTGCCCGTCACCCGTGCACGGATGGCCGCGACGCTGGCGGCGATCTGCAAGCGCTGGGTGGCCCAGCCGTTGGCGGACAATTCCAGGCCGGTGTTTTTCTGCTCGCCCTGTTGCACGTAGGTGTAGTCGCCGGCGTCATCCGGCCTGGCATATTGATAGGCCTGGCGAGTCTGGAAGATCGCGGCGGCAAAGCTGATGCGGCGCCAGTCGTATTTCACCCCGGCTTCGATCTGGCGGGAAACTGTCGGGGCGAGGGTTTCATCTTTATTCAGGGCAAACCACGGCGCGGTACCGCCCAGGGACAGGCCTTTGCTGTAGCTGGTGTAGAGCGACAGGTTTTCAATCGGTTTGTAGATCAGCGCCGCCTGGGGCAGGAACACATACTGCCGGGTGTGGCGCGACTCGTTGCCCTGATCATCGAAAGCCTTTTCGTCCAGGCGCACTTCGCGGCCGCCCACGATGGTCTGCCATTGCTCGTTGAAGCTGATGCGGTCGGTGACGAACAGGCCGTATTGGCGGCTGTCGAGGTTGCGATGGCTATCGTTCAGGGGCTTATCGGTGGGCGCGAAGTTTTCCGGGTCCTGATTGATATTGCCGGAACCAATCATCTCGTTGACCGATTCGCGCTTGTCCACCACTCGCCGAAACGCACTGCTGCCAAACGTCAACTCATGCCCCAGGCCACCGGTATTGAACAACCCGGTCATCGTGGCCTGGATTTCATCATCGCGCCGGGTGTCATCAGGGCTGCGGAAGTCATAGATATCGTAGTTGCCTTCCGGGCTGAAGTAGTTCGGTACCTTGGCCCCGGCACAGCTCGCGGACCCGTAGCAGCCCCACGCGAACGAACTGTAATCATCAATCATCACCTTGCTGCGCGCCGCGCTGACGCTGCCTTTCCACTGGTCACTGAAGCGATATTCAAACTTGCCGTTGAGGTTCAGCGAATCAATCCCTACCTGATTCGCACCGCTCTGATGCCCCAGCAGTTTTTTCGGCGACGCGTGGTGCGGCACCTCGGTCCCGCCCAGCAACTGATAACCCGGCACCGAGCGCTGTTGCTTGTTCTGATACTCGGCATCCAGCTGCAATACCGCGTCGGGGCTGATGTTCCAGTCGAACGCCAGGGACAGGAAATCCCGGTGGCCATTGGCATGTTCGACATAGGAATGCAGGTCTTCATGGGCCACGTTGGCGCGCAGGCCGAACTGCTGCTCGCTGCCAAACCAGCCGCCCACGTCGGTGGCCAGGTAACCACTGCCGCGATCATCGGTGGACACCGTCACCGAGCGCACATCCTCCGGGCGCTTGGTCACGTAATTGATCACGCCGCTGGGCTCGGAAATCCCGCTTTGCATACCCGACAATCCCTTGAGCAGCTCCACGCGCTGCTTGTTCTCCAGGGCAACGTTCTGCTCGCCGGTGATGGTGCGGCCATTGATCTTGTAACTGCTGGCGGCATTCAGCGAGAAACCGCGCACCACGAAGTTTTCGTAGTAGCCGATGGGCGCATAGCTGTCGCCCACCGAGGCGTCATTGCGCAGCACTTCGCTGAGCAAGCGCGCCTGCTGGTCCTTGATCAACGACTCGTTGAACACCGCGATCGAGGCCGGCGTGTCGAGCAACGGCGCCTCATTGAAAGCGCCCACCGACGCGGTGTCGGTGTTATAGCCGGATTCATCCTGGCCCTGGACCTTCACCTCCGGCAGCTCGATATCAGCCGCCTGGCTGCTTCCAATACCTGCGCTGAGCAACAGGCCGAGGGCAAAACGTGAAGGGGCAGCGGGGCGAAGACGCAAAACCATGGGGGAAGGCCTGAGAGCGCAGAGCGGAGGGCGCATAAGCTAGGCATAACGGCGGCGTTTTACAAGTTTTCGAGAATGGTTCGCTTTGAGACGACCCGTCTCAGCCCGCAGATCAATCCTGCTGCTGCTCGACAGCGGCCCCTGGCAACTGCGATAGACAAGACTTCTCTCACCGTTGAAGGAGATCGTCATGAGTATCGCTGGAAAAGTTGCACTGGTGACCGGCGCCGGGCAGGGCATCGGCCGGGCCATCGCCCTGCGCCTGGCGCGGGACGGCGCCGACATAGCGTTGGTGGACATCAACAGCGCGAAGATTGAAGCGGTGGCGGCCGAGGTGGTTGCACTGGGGCGCAAGGCCTCGGTGTATGTCGCCGATGTCTCGAAGCTGGAGCAAGTGGTCTCGGCGGTGGACCATGCCCACCAGACCCTGGGCGGCTTCGACATCATCGTCAACAACGCCGGCATCGCACAGATTGACGCACTGCTGGACGTGACTCCGGAACAGGTCGACCGCACGCTGCGTATCAACGTGCAGGGCACGCTTTGGGGCATCCAGGCCGCAGGCAAGAAATTCAAGGCGCTGAAGCAGAAGGGCAAGATCATCAATGCCTGCTCGATTGCCGGCCATGAAGGCTTTGCGTTGCTGGGGGTGTATTCGGCCACCAAGTTTGCCGTGCGTGCGCTGACCCAGGCCGCCGCGAGGGAACTGGCCAGTGACGGGATTACCGTCAACGCCTACTGCCCGGGTGTGGTGGGCACGGATATGTGGGTCGAGATCGACAAACGCATGGCCGAGATTACCGGCGCCGAGGTAGGGGCGACGTACAAGAAGTATGTGGACGGGATTGCGTTGGGCCGGGCGGAAACACCGGAGGATGTAGCGGGGCTGGTGTCGTACCTGGCGGGGCCGGATTCGGATTACATGACCGGGCAATCGCCGTTGATTGATGGCGGGATTCTGTACCGCTGAGCTGGCGGAATCACTCGGTCAAAAAATGTGGGAGCGGGCTTGCTCGCGAAGGCGGAGTGTCAGTCACCGGAAATGTTGACTGGTACACCGCCTTCGCGAGCAAGCCCGCTCCCACATTTTTGACCGTGTTGGGTCAGTGCTTGCCGGGCATGTCGATACCCAGCTGGTTAACCCGCCGATACAAGGTCGCCCTGGAAATCCCCAACGCCTGCGCCGCCGCCAGCGGCTTCCATCGATGCCGAATCAGTGCGTCCAGCACCAACTGCCGTTCCGGGCTGACGCTTTCCGATGTTTCCACCGCAACCGCGTCACCACGAACTTCCACCGGCAAATCCGCCAGTTGAATTGTCCCGCCGTCGCACACCGCACAGGCGTATGCCAATACATGCCGCAGTTGCCGCACATTCCCCGGCCAGGCATAACCCAGCAGCGACTCCAGCGCCGCTGCCGCGATCCCGACCGCAACACCGCTGTGCCGCGCCTCCTGCTCCAGAAGCCGATTGATCAATGCCAGTTTGTCCATGCGCTCGCGCAATGGCGGCACACAGAACCGCGCACAGCCCAACCGGAAATACAAATCCTCGCGAAAGCTTCCAGCACTCACCAGCGCCGCCAAGTCCCGATGGCTGGCGCAGATCACCTGGATATCCACCGCCCGGGTTTTTGCCCCGCCCAGCGGCGCCACTTCACCTTCGGCCATTACCCGCAGCAGTCGCGTCTGCAACGCCAGCGGCATGTCGCCGATCTCGTCGAGAAACAACGTGCCGCCATCGGCCTGCAACAGCAGCCCGGTCATGCCCTTGCTGGAGGCACCGGTAAATGCTCCGGCCACGTAGCCGAACAGTTCGCTCTCGATCAGGTTTTCCGGGATCGCCGCGCAGTTCACCGCCACAAAGGGGCCGTCGCGACGGGCACTGCGTTCATGCAACTGGCGGGCAAACACTTCCTTGCCGGCGCCGGTTTCGCCCTGGACCAGCACCGGCAGGTTGCGGTCCTTGACCC
Organism: Pseudomonas sp. E6002; assembly: GCF_013385565.1. Classification (NCBI taxonomy): domain Bacteria; kingdom Pseudomonadati; phylum Pseudomonadota; class Gammaproteobacteria; order Pseudomonadales; family Pseudomonadaceae; genus Pseudomonas; species Pseudomonas sp. E6002. Next base: position 15,777 of record NZ_JACAPT010000040.1, read on the forward strand.
GCACGGCCAGGCGCAGATGTTCTTCTACTCGCGGGTCTACCTGATGACTCGAAGACACCGTCGTACGTGCAGCCTTACGCCGCGGCGCGCTGACCCGTACCTGCAACGCCCCCGGCTCGCCGAGCCAATGCAACTGCTGCGTCGATTGATCGGTCACGGCGCGCAACGCGTCCAGGTCAAACACTTCGCCGATATGCTCCGGCAACTGCCCGAAGCGCAATCTCAGGGCCTGCCGCGCCTTGCTGTTCAAGGCTTGCAGCCGCCCATCCTGGTCCCACGCCAGCAGCATGTCCGGCTGGCTGTCGACGTAACCGGGCGTGCTGTGGGCCTGCAACACCCAATGTTGCCGGGCGCTGTGCATGAAAAACGCGTTCTCGATGGCCCGCGCGCTTTGCGCCACCATCTGCCGCACCAGGTGCTGGCTGCGCCGGTCATCCGGCGATTTCAGGGCGGAGGCGTCCATCACGCCCAGCAGGTTGCCCTGGGGATCAAAGATGGGTGCGGCAGAGCAGGTCAGGCCGATAAACGCCGCACGAAAGTGGTCGCGCTTGTGCACGGTGACCGCGGCCTTGCTGGTCAGCACCGTGGCCACGCCGCAGGTGCCTTCCTCGGCTTCCGACCAGCAGGTGCCGAGGTACAGGCCGGCCTTGCGGCAGTCGTTGCGAATGCCGGCGTCCACGCGGTGGTCGATGGTCTGGCCCTGGGCGTCGGTGAGCATCACGCAGTAATCGGCGTGGCGCACCCGGTTGTGAATCTGCCCGACTTCCTCACTGGCGATGCGCATGAACAGCTCGGCGCGTTCGCGGCATTCCTTGAGCAGGGTGCTGGTGAGGATGCGCGGCCCTTGCAGGGAACCGGGGTCGAGGTGGTGCTGCTCCATGGAGCGGCGCCAGGAATCAAAAATCAGCGACGGCACCGGAGCCTGGGGCAGGCGGTCGGCGTTGCGTACCACGCGGCTGACACAGTCGACATGGTCCTTGGAGTTCACGGCGAGCATTGAAGCCTCCGGTTCTCGATCCTTGTTGTTATGCCCGCCATTAAGCGCCCATGGGCCGGGAGGAACAAGGCCGGCCTGACCAACTGCCCGAGGTGAGACGCAGCGTCTCATTGCGCCGCAGACGCTGCGGGCAGGTTGCAACGGCGCGTCTCATTGAACGGCCCACAGTGGCACGTCCACGCTTCCAGGCAACTGCTCTGGGTCAAGGCTTTCCCGGGTTTTCCAACGGGTTGGCACAGGCCGTGCTGAGTGCCTTGCAGCTGGCCTGATCCAGCCTTTTGTGTGTCGAGACAACCTGGAGAACAACAAGATGTCCACTCACCTGTCCACCGATCAATTGCTCCATGCCTACACCGTGATGCGCACCATCCGTGATTTCGAAGAACGCCTGCACGTGGAATTCGCCACCGGCGAGATTCCCGGTTTCGTGCATTTGTATGCCGGCCAGGAGGCCAGCGCCGCCGGGGTCATGGCCCACCTCAACGATGAAGATTGCATCGCCTCCAACCACCGTGGCCACGGCCATTGCATCGCCAAGGGCGTGGATGTGTTCGGCATGATGGCCGAGATCTACGGCAAGAAGACCGGCGTCTGCGGCGGCAAGGGCGGCTCCATGCACATCGCCGACCAGGAGAAGGGCATGCTCGGCGCCAACGGCATTGTGGGTGCCGGGGCGCCGCTGGCGGCCGGTGCGGCCCTGGCGGCCAAGCTCAAGGGCAGCGCGGGGGTGGCGGTCGCGTTTTTCGGCGACGGCGGCTCCAACGAGGGCGCGGTGTTCGAAGCGATGAACCTGGCCTCGATCATGAACCTGCCGTGCCTGTTCGTGGCCGAGAACAACGGTTATGCCGAAGCCACCGGGTCCGGCTGGTCGGTGGCCTGCAAGGACATTGCCGAGCGTGCCGTGGGTTTTGGCATGCCGGGGGTGATTGTCGACGGCAACGACTTTTTTGCCGTGCACGCCGCCCTCGGCGTCGCGGTAGAGCGTGCCCGCAGCGGTAAAGGGCCGACGCTGGTGGAGGTCAAACTGAGCCGTTTCTACGGCCACTTCGAAGGCGATGCGCAAACCTATCGCGGCCCGGACGAAGTGAAAAACCTGCGGGAAACCGGCGACTGCCTGAGCCTGTTTCGCCAGCGCTGCACCGCCGAAGGTTGGCTCGACGCGGCTCAGTTCGAACGCATCGACACCGAAGTCGCGCAGCTGATCGAAGACGCCGTGCGCCTGGCCAAGTCCGATCCCAAACCCCAGGCCGCCGACCTGCTCAGCGATGTCTACGTCGCCTACCGCTAACCGCCACCCACTACAAAAACAATCCGTGGAGAAGTCATCATGGCTAGAAAAATCAGCTATCAGCAGGCAATCAACGAAGCCCTGGCCCAGGAGATGCGCCGCGACCAGAGCGTGTTCATCATCGGCCAGGACGTGTCCGGCGGCACCGGTTCGCCCGGTGAACAGGACGCCTGGGGTGGCGTGCTCGGCGTCACCAAGGGCCTGTACCCGGAATTCCCCGACCGCGTGCTCGACGCGCCGCTCTCCGAGGTCGGCTATGTAGGCATGGCCGTCGGCGCCGCCACCCGAGGCATGCGCCCGGTGTGCGAATTGATGTTCGTCGACTTTATCGGCTGCTGCCTCGACCAGTTGCTCAACCAGGCGGCGAAGTTTCGCTACATGTTCGGCGGCAAGACCACCACACCGCTTGTAGTGCGCGCCATGTACGGCGCCGGCCTGCGTGCGGCGGCCCAGCATTCGCAGATGCTCACTTCAATGTGGACGCATATTCCCGGGCTCAAGGTGGTGTGCCCGGCCACGCCCTATGACGCCAAGGGCATGCTGATCCAGGCGATCCGCGACAACGACCCGGTGATTTTCCTCGAACACAAAATGCTCTACAGCCTCCAGGGCGAAGTGCCGGAAGAGCTGTACACCGTGCCGTTCGGCGAAGCCAACTACGTGCGTGAAGGCAACGATGTAACCCTGGTGACCTACGGGCGCATGGTGCACATCGCCCTGGAAGCCGCAGCTAATCTGGCGCGCCAGGGTATCGACTGCGAAGTGTTGGACCTGCGCACCACCAGCCCGCTGGACGAAGACAGCATCCTTGAAAGCGTGGAGAAAACCGGGCGCCTGGTGGTGATCGACGAGTCCAACCCACGCTGCTCGATTGCCACGGACATCAGTGCATTGGTGGCGCAACGGGCGTTCGGCTTCCTGCGCGCGCCGATCGAAATGGTCACCGCGCCTCACACGCCGGTGCCGTTCTCCGATGCCCTGGAGGAGCTGTACATCCCCAACGCGGCGAAGATCGAAGCTGCGGTGCTGAAGATTGCCGACAAGAGGAATGCCGCATGATCCATACACTGACCATGCCCAAGTGGGGGCTGTCGATGACCGAGGGCCGGGTTGATGTCTGGCTCAAGCAGCCGGGCGACCGGGTGGAGAAGGGTGAAGAGGTGCTGGATGTCGAGACCGACAAGATTTCCAGCAGTGTCGAGGCACCCTTCAGCGGGGTGCTGCGGCGGGTGTTGGCCCAGAGCGATGAGACCTTGCCCGTGGGGGCATTGCTGGCAATCGTGGTGGAAGGCGAGGCCAGCGAGGCCGAGATTGATGGGGTGATCGAGGCGTTCCAGGCGGGGTTCGTTTCCAGTGCCGCCGAGGCTGAAGCCAGCGGGCCATCGGCACAGAAGGTCGAGGTGGGCGGGCGCCTGCTGCGCTATCTGGACCTCGGGGAGGGCGGCACACCGCTGGTGCTGGTGCACGGTTTTGGTGGCGACCTGAATAACTGGCTGTTCAATCACCCAGTGCTCGCGGCTGAGCGGCGGGTGATCGCCCTGGATTTGCCGGGGCATGGCGAGTCGGGCAAGTACCTGCAAACGGGCGAGCTTGAGGAGCTGAGCCAGGCGGTATTGGCACTGCTGGATTATCTGAAGGTTGACCGGGTACACCTCGCCGGGCATTCCATGGGCGGGCTGGTTTCCCTGAACCTCGCGCGGGTGGCACCGCAGCGTGTGGCGTCGTTGACCCTGATCGCCAGCGCTGGATTGGGTACGCAGATCAACAGTGATTACCTGCAAGGTTTTATCGACGCGAGCAATCGCAATGCACTCAAGCCGCAACTGGTGCAACTGTTCAGCGATCCGGCGCTGGTGACTCGGCAGATGCTGGAAGACATGCTCAAGTTCAAGCGCCTGGAGGGTGTGGAGCAGGCGTTGCGGCAGATCACCGGGGCGTTGTTCAGCGGTGGTCGGCAATTGGTGGATTTGCGCAGTGTGGTGGGGCAGCAGCCGAGCCTGGTGATCTGGGGCAGTGAGGACGCAATCATTCCGGCGAGCCATGCCCAGGGGTTGGAGGCTCAGGTGGAGATACTGCCGGGGCAGGGGCATATGGTGCAGTTGGAGGCAGCGGAGCGGGTGAATCAGTTGATGCTGGCGTTTCTTCGGACCTGATCGTTCCCACGCTCCGCGTGGGAATGCCGCCCTGGACGCTCCGCGTCCCGAGGGTGACGCGGAGCGTCACAGGATGCATTCCCACGCGGAGCGTGGGAACGATCTTCAAGACCAGCGGTGTTTTTGGTGGCGCTTCAGGGTCTCGCTGGGCAACTCCTGAAACAACGCCCGATAACTGTTGGAAAACCGCCCCAAATGCCAGAACGACCAATTCATCGCCACCTCCGCCACGGTGGTGTCCACTGACGGCGGGTTCAACAACTCCCGCCGTGCACTGTTCAACCGGCGCAACCGCAACCACTGCGCCGGGCTCATCCCGGTATACGTCTTGAACCCGTGCTGCAACTGGCGCAACGGCACCCCGGCAATGCGCGCCAGTTGCAGCAGGTTGACGGTTTCATCCGGCACATCCGCCGCCCATTCGCCAATGCGCGCCATGATGATTCGCTCCTCGGTGCGTCGCTGCAATGAGCCCTTGTCGAGGCACACGCAGGCGTTGTCGAGGATGAACAGGCAGTCGTCGAGCAACTGTTGCGTAAGGGCATCACGACTCGGCGGGTCCAGCGTCGCCGACAGCCGTGTCAGCGTGCCGCTGAGCCAGCGGCTGAACAACGGGTTTTGCAGGGAGTTGAGCGGGGCCATGAACAACCCCTCCAGCTTCGCCACATCCAGACCATGGCGCTGGACAAACTGCGGCCCGAACACCACTGCCACTTCGCGGTAGTTTTCCGGGGTGATCCAGGTGTTGCGGCTTTCGCCATTGAGCACGTACAGCGCGTTGTCGCTGCCATCGAAACAGAACGCCAGGGAACCCGGCGGCGCGTTGAAGTTCTGCTCCACCCGGGTGTTCATCCGCTCTTCGTACACCTCGACACCTTGCAGGTCGAGGTAGCGGATCTGCCCGGCGAAATGCCCTGGGGACATCTGCTGGTACTGCTGCACCCAACCGGGTGTCGCACTGCATTGAGCGGCCACATCACCGGTGGTGAAGGCCTGTACGCGCAAAGCTGTTGCCTGTGTCATGGGTAACCTGGGCGCACTCTATTGGTGCGTTGTGGTTGGCGCAAAGTGGATAGATGCCGTTGGGCGGCTGGCCCAAGATAGACCTCAATGCGCCGCGAGGGAAGCCCGCGGCGCAGCATCCAACCCATGACGAGGTCCTTATGAACGCCCCCTTCGATCAGCTGTCCGCCTGGCTGAAAGAACACAAGATTACCGAAGTCGAATGCGTGATCAGTGATTTGACTGGCATCGCACGCGGCAAGATTTCGCCCACCAACAAGTTCCTGCATGAGCGAGGCATGCGCCTGCCGGAAAGTGTGTTGCTGCAAACGGTAACCGGGGACTTTGTCGACGACGATATCTACTACGACCTGCTGGACCCGGCCGACATCGACATGATCTGCCGCCCGGTGTCCAACGCCACCTACGTGGTGCCATGGGCCATCGAGCCGACGGCCATCGTGATCCACGACACCTTCGACAAGCAGGGCAACCCCATCGAACTGTCGCCGCGCAACGTGCTGAAAAAGGTCCTGCAACTCTATACCGACCAGGGCTGGCAGCCGATTGTCGCGCCGGAGATGGAGTTCTACCTGACCCAGCGCTGCGAAGACCCGGACCTGCCGCTGAAGACCCCGCTGGGCCGTTCCGGTCGCGCCGAAAGTGGCCGCCAGTCGTTCTCCATCGACGCTGCCAACGAGTTCGACCCGCTGTTCGAAGACGTCTACGACTGGTGCGAAGCCCAGGGCCTGGACCTCGACACGCTGATCCATGAAGACGGCCCGGCGCAGATGGAAATCAACTTCCGCCACGGCGACGCCCTGGACCTGGCCGACCAGATCACCGTGTTCAAACGCACCCTGCGCGAGGCTGCACTCAAGCACAACGTGGCGGCCACCTTCATGGCCAAACCGGTGGCCGACGAGCCCGGCAGCGCCATGCACCTGCACCAGAGCGTGGTGGAGATCGCCACCGGCAAGCAGGTGTTTGTCGATGAGCACGGCAACAAGAGCCAACTGTTCCTCAACCACATCGGCGGCCTGCAGAAGTACATCCCCAAGCTGCTGCCGATGTTTGCGCCTAACGTCAACTCGTTCCGCCGCTTCCTGCCGGACACCTCGGCACCGGTCAACGTCGAGTGGGGCGAAGAAAACCGCACCGTCGGCCTGCGTGTACCGAGCTCCAGCCCCGACGCCATGCGCGTGGAAAACCGCCTGCCGGGCGCCGACGCCAACCCGTACCTGGCCATCGCTGCCAGCCTGTTGTGCGGCTACCTCGGCATGATCGAAAAGGTCGAGCCCAGCGCCCCGGTGGAAGGCCGCGCCTACGAGCGCCGCAACCTGAGGCTGCCGATCACCATCGAAGACGCCCTGGCGCGCATGGAAGAGTGCGACACCGTCAAGCAGTACCTGGGAGACAAGTTTGTGCGCGGCTACGTCGCGGTCAAGCGTGCCGAACACGAGAATTTCAAGCGGGTGATCAGCTCCTGGGAACGTGAGTTCCTGCTGCTGAGCGTCTGACGACTCGTCCGTAGCAGCTGTCGAGCCTTAGCGAGGCTGCGTCGGGCCCGCCGCAATTTTGTCTGATACATCGCTACGCAGCCTCGCCAAGGCTCGACAGCTGCTACGGGCAGAATGGCTGAATGAATACATAAAAATCAATCAAGCAAAGGGGTGTCGATATGCGTCTGGTGAAAAAGCTTCTCCCGCTGGCCTTGGCGGCGTTGTTCAGCAGCGCGGGCCACGCCGCGCAGACGGTCAGTGTGTACAACTGGACCGACTACATCGGTGAGACCACCTTGGCCGACTTCCAGGCCAAGACCGGGATCAAGGTGATCTACGACGTGTTCGACTCCAATGAAACCCTGGAGGGCAAGCTGCTTGCCGGCCGTACCGGCTACGACGTGGTGGTGCCGTCCAACCACTTCCTGGCGCGCCAGGTAAAGGCCGGCGCGTTCCTCAAGCTGGACCGTTCGCAGCTACCCAACTTCAAGAACCTCGACCCCAAGCTGCTCAAGCTGCTGGAGAAAAACGACCCGGGCAACGAGCATTCGGTGCCGTACCTATGGGGCACCAACGGCATCGGCTACAACGTGGACAAGGTCAAGCAGGTGTTGGGCATCGACCATATCGACTCGTGGGCCGTGCTGTTTGAACCGGAGAACATCAAGAAGCTCCACGAGTGCGGCGTAGCGTTCCTCGACTCGGCGGATGAACTGTTCCCGGCGATCCTCAACTACATGGGCAAGGACCCGCGCAGCGAGAATCCCGAAGACTACAAACAGGCCGAGGCCAAGCTGCTGACCCTGCGGCCGTACATCACTTATTTCCATTCCTCCAAGTACATCTCGGACCTGGCCAACGGTGATATCTGCGTCGCCTTCGGTTATTCCGGCGACGTGTTCCAGGCGGCCAACCGCGCCAAGGAAGCCAAGAACGGCGTGAACATCGCCTACTCGATCCCCAAGGAAGGCAGCAACCTGTGGTTCGACCTGCTGGCCATCCCGGCGGACGCCGCCAACCCGAAAGCCGCCCACGCCTTCATCAACTACTTGCTGGACCCTGAAGTGATCGCCAAGGTCAGCGCCAGCGTCGGCTACGCCAACCCGAACCCGGCGGCCAAGGCCTTCATGGCCCCCGAGCTGGTGAACAACCCCGAGATCTACCCGTCCCAGGAAGTGCTCGACAAACTCTACATTTCCACCACCCCGACGCCTGCCGTCATGCGCTTGATGACGCGGTCTTGGAGCAAAGTGAAGACCAACAAATGAACCGTTCCTCCTCCGACCACGCTCGTTCCTATTACCTGGCTTCGGCCAACACCATGCCCCGGCGCCCAGCGCTGGGGGCTGACCTGACCGCCGATGTGTGTGTGATCGGCGGTGGGTTCACCGGGGTCAACACCGCCATCGAACTGGCCCAGCGCGGGCTGTCGGTGATCCTGCTGGAGGCCCGGCGGATTGGCTGGGGCGCCAGCGGGCGCAATGGCGGGCAGTTGATTCGCGGGATTGGGCATGACGTATCGGGCTTTGCCAGGTACGTGGGGGAGGAGGGCGTGCGTTACCTGCAGCAGGCCGGGATCGATTCGGTGGCGCTGGTGGGCGAGCGGATTCGCGAGCACGGGATTGACTGTGATTTGCGCTGGGGGTTTTGCGAGTTGGCGAATACGCCGGCGCAGTTTGCGGCGTTTCAGGGGGAGCTGGAGAGCCTGGCTGCCTTGGGGTATGCGCCTGAAACGCGGTTGGTGGCATCGCAGGATATGGCGCAGGTGGTTGGCTCAGGCTTGTATGCCGGTGGCCTGGTGGACATGGGCTCCGGGCATCTGCACCCGTTGAACCTGGTGCTGGGGGAGGCGGGTGTGGCCGAATCCCTTGGGGTGCGGATCTTTGAAGGCAGCCCGGTGCTGGAGTTGATCCATGGCGACACGGTGCAGGTGCGTTGCGCGTCCGGCACCGTGCGCGCCGGTAGCCTGGTGCTGGCGTGCAATGCGCATCTGGAGGAATTGGAGCCGAAGTTGAGCGGCAAGGTGTTGCCAGCGGGGAGCTACATCATTGCGACCGAGCCGCTGTCGGTTGGGGTGGCTGATCAGTTGATTCCGCAGAACCTGGCGTTGTGTGATCAGAAAGTGGGGTTGGATTATTACCGCCTTTCGGCGGATCGGCGGTTGTTGTTTGGGGGGGCTTGTCATTATTCGGGGCGTGATCCGGTGGATATCGCGGGGTATATGCGGCCGAAGATGCTCAAGGTTTTTCCGCAGTTGGCGAATACCGCGATTGAGTTTCAGTGGGGGGGGAAGATCGGCATCACCGCCAATCGCTTTCCCCAGGTGGGGCGCCTGAAGCAGCATCCGAATGTGTTCTATGCCCAGGGGTATTCGGGGCATGGCCTAAACGTGACGCATTGGTGTGCGCGGTTATTGGCCGAGGGGATTCAGGCTGGGCAGAGTCGGGGGTTGGATGTTTTCAGCCAGGTGCCGCATATGACGTTTCCCGGGGGGAAGGTGTTGCGTTCGCCGCTGCTGGCGTTGGGGATGTTGTGGTATCGGGTGCGGGAGATGGTGGGGTGATTGATTGGGTACATATCCGTTTCTTCGGTAACGGCCACCTAGGGTTTCGCTCTTACAGCGAGTCACTTTGCAAAAAGCGGCAAAGTAACCA
>NZ_JACAPT010000041.1:0-1271 GCF_013385565.1 Pseudomonas sp. E6002
GGCGGGGCAGAGCGCTTTGGTGGACTTGTTCCCTCGTAGCGGACGCCAAGAAGCGATATTTTAATCGCAATCTTGGAGGTACTTATGGCACAGCAAACTCGCCGCAGTTACACCGACGACTTCAAAGCTCAGGCAGTGACACTTGCTGAAAGCATTGGTCGAGGAGAAGCTGCCCGACAGTTGGATATCTCGGTCAAAACCTTAGGTAATTGGCTGGACGCCGCACGCAACGGGCGTCCTCTCAGTTCTCCTGCCCGGCATCCGGTCTCTGACCTGGAAAGCGAGCTGGCTCGGCTTCGAGCTGAAAATGCCACGCTCAAAATGGAGCGAGAAATCCTAAAAAAAGCGACGGCGTTCTTTGCCAAAGAGTCCAACTGAGATACGCCTTCGTCGCCCGTGAACGGACTCGCTTTCCGGTTAGGCTGTTATGTCGAGTGATGGAGGTCTCGGTGTCGGGCTTTCACGGCTATTTGAAGCGCCAGGAGCGTCCGGATCCAGACGCCGCGATTCGCCTGGAGATTCGTGCGATTCATCGAGCAAGCCGCGGCACTTATGGGCGTCCGCGCATGGTTCAGGCGCTTCATAACCGCTCTTACACGATAGGGCACAAGCGGGTAGCTCGGCTGATGAGAGAGGAGATGCTACGAGGAAAAATCAAAGCCCGGTTCAAACATTCAACGGATAACCGGTATATCCAACCCATTTCTGACAATGTGTTGAAACGACGCTTTTCTGTGACAAGTCCCGTAGCCGCTTGGGTGGGTGATATCACGTATATTTCGACACGCCAGGGGTGGTTGTACTTGGCTGTGGTGTTGAGTGTTCAGACCCGGCAGGTGCTTGGATACAGCCTGTCGGATCGTATGCCCGAGGGTTTGGTACAACAGGCGTTCATGAACGCCTGGACGAAAACGCCAGTTGATCACGGGGTGATTTTTCACTCTGATCGAGGCCGGCAATACACGGGTAGCGGTTTTCGCAGCATGATCGCGGAAAGAGGCTTTGTGCAAAGCATGAGCCGTAAGGGAAACTGCTGGGATAACGCCGTAGCAGAGAGCTTTTTTGCCTCACTCAAGAAGGAAGAAGCCACGGGTGTGTATCCCAGCAAAGCACAGGCCCATGCATCAATCGCAAGCTACATCCATGGGTTTTACAATGCGACACGGCTGCACTCGGCGCTGGGATACAGGTCACCTAATGACTACGCAAAGCACCTGAAGCACTCTGCTTAACACTCGCTTTATGGCGTACGTTTGGAGGGAGCAAGTCCA
>NZ_JACAPT010000042.1:0-11419 GCF_013385565.1 Pseudomonas sp. E6002
CGAGTGGTGGGGCAAGAGCGTTTTGCTTACTTTTGCGCTCTTCAAAAGTGAGCCGCTGTAAGAGCGGAACCAATAGCGGCCATAACCGCAGCAACGGATATGCACCCCACACCGCGGAGCTACAAATTCCGGCTATGCCGATAATCACTGACCGCCTCATACACCGCCTTACGCAACCGGTTAATCCCCCCAATCGGCCGATGCGCCTCCACCCCAAACCACGGATTAAACGACTGATTATCACAAGCCAGATTCAACGCCGGCGTATCAAAATCCTGCGCCGGAATCACCACCTTGGCCACCGTCTCAAACGGCGCATCACTCTCTTTCCATTCAATGCTGGTGTCCTCGATCGGCATGAACTTCTGCGGATTCTGCCGCTGAATCTGCAACACAAAACACGCCGCCACCCGGTCCGTCGACAGTTGCTGATTCAACGCACTGCGCAAAAAGTTCGGCAGGTCCTGATTCTGTTTGGGCAGCACATACGCAGGACACCCCTGGGGATCCGGCGCCACCCGAAACTTCGCATTCGCCGCCCCAAACTTATACGGCGACACCGAGAAATACGTCGTCTGCGTAGGACTCACCGGTGGCGGCGCCAACGTCGCCAGCGCGATAAACAAATGCCGCACCTGCCAACTGCGCGGATCCACCCCGGGGAAAAACGCCATGACTTTCTTGCCATCGGCCTGAGCCGAAATGTTCTGCGCATACTCCGCCACATCACTGACGAAAAAGTTCGGATGGCTGAACATCACAAAGTCCTGCTCACCCCGCGCCTGCTGATCCGCCAGCAGCTGTTTGCCTGGCACGTCCAGCAACTTGATCGCCATCCCCCGGGCATCCCGGATGCTGTCGAACTGCGGATACGCATTGCCGTTGGACAGTCGCATCATCGCCTGCCAGGTCTTGCCCGGCTCGGCGAACACGCCCTGGCGCAGGGCCGGGTCGAGGTCCGCCAGTACGCTGACCTCGGCCTTCACGCAGCCATGGGCCTTGGCATGCGCATCCCGCAGGTAACGCGTGCCTTCGCGGTGCTGGTCGACGATGCGCACGGCGGTCTGGATGATGCCCTGGGTCATGGCCGCTTCACCCGGCGGGATCTGTTCATCCGGCGATACCGGGCCGCTGTGCTGCCAGGCAAACCACAGGGTGGACAGCAACCAGCCCAGCAGGCCCAGGCCCACCAGCCACAACAGGGTCTTGCCGAGAAACGCGCCGAGGCGCAGCCAAAGTCGAGCGAGCATTTAAAAATCCTTTTCTGCGAAGTCGGTTGGGTCAGGGCAGTTGCTGTTCCAGCGGGCCGCCCAGCACTTTCAAATATTCCAGCAGCGCCCAGCGTTCCTGGGGCAGCAAGCCTCGGCCAATCACCCCGTTGCCACGCTGCCCGGCACGGAATTCGTGGCCGCTGTTGTGGTTGCCGGTGATGCGCGTATCGAACAGGAACGCGTTGGGGAACGCGGCGGTTTGATAGCCCAGGTGGCGCGGGTCGTATTCGAAGGTGCCTTTATAGAAGGTCGGGCTGCGCTCGTCCTGAGGCGAGAGCAATTGGTAGATCGTCGGCACCGAGCCGTTGTGCAGGAACGGCGGTGTCGCCCACACCCCGGCCAGGGGCCGTGCCTTGTAGGCACGCAATTCGCGTACGCCGATCGGCAGGCCGAAGCCGTCCAGGCGCGGGCGTTCGGCAGGTGTCACATCGGCGGCACGGTAGGCGTGGTCTTCGACAAAGGCGGTGATGTAGGCCAGGCCTTTGGCTGAAGAGAGGCTGCGCAGGTCCAGCGGCTCGGTGGGCGTGGGGTGCAGTTCGACGTTCATTTTCGCCAACTCCGCCGGGTCCCATTGCAGGGCGCTGAGGTCGAAGCGGTGGTCAGCGATATTGTTGGCAGTAGCGGGGTCGGTGCCGATCACCTCCACCGGGAGCATTTTCAATTGTCGCACCGGGCGGCCATCGACCTGGGACACCGCTGGCACGTGGCAGCCGGCGCAGTTTTCCGCGAACAGTGCGCGACCCTGGGCGGCCAGCGGTTTGTCGATGGCGCCGAACAGGTCTTCGGGCCAGGTGGGTGGCTTGAGCCGTTGCAGGGTTTCTTCGATGGTATTCAGGTCGCGCACCCGCACGCTGGAGGCGTAGCGCGCATCGCCCTGGAGCGGCTGGCCGGCGCTGTCGAAGAAGTCCAGGGTGGCGCCGACGCCCAGGGCTTCGCCGATATTGCGGGCCATGGGTTGTTGGGCCGAGCCGTTCCATTGCACCCAGTCGAAGGTCCAGATGTCCCACAGTTGCGGGTAGTCCACCGGGGCGTTGGCGATGCGGTAATTGTCGGGGGAGATGGCGTCGCCGAAGCTGGCGTTGGCGATACGGCCAAAGGCGTCGGTGCGGCCCGGGCCTTCTTCGGTGGGGTAGAGGCCGCGGTGGGTGTCGTTCCAGGCGACTTTGAGGAAGTTGTTCAGGGACTTCTTGAAGTCCTGGCGCAGTTGCGCTGCGGTCTGGTCGTTGTAGTCATGGCCCAGCACGGTGCGGGCAAAGCGCTCGAATTTCCACGGGTTGTAGTAGGTCGAGGCCAGGCTGGCGACCAGTGCCTGGCCGAAGCTGCCGCCGCGCAGGGTCGGCACGCTGGACGGCAGCACATGTTGCGCCGGGCCACCGTCGATCCGCAGGCCCTGGCCTTTGAAGTTCAACTGGCCGGTGTGGCAGGCGGCGCAGGTGATGTCGAGGAACTCATCATTGCTGCCGGCATTTTTATGCCGGGCGAAACCCACCGGCAGGTTGCCGGGGTTCTGCGCGGTGGGCACCTGCTTGGGGTCTACCAGAAAACCAAAGCGCGCCAGGTACTCGGGCATGGCGAAACGCTGCTCGGAGAACGGAAGTTCCAAGGCGGTAAACCAGGCATAACGCAGGCCCTTGACCTGGGTGCCCTGGGGCGTGAAATAGTAGGTCTGGCGATCTGCGGCGCTCCATTGATCCTGGTAGTGCACCTGTTCCACTGGCACGTAGACCGGCAGCTTCGGGTTGACCACGTAATAGAGCACCACCGCCAGGACCAGGCCCAGCAGTATGAAAATCATCAGCAAAACACGGGAAAAAATGCGCAAGATAACTATCCTTGTCGAGTTGTAGCGTTCTTATGCCATCAGGCCAGCAGTGCGGCAAGTGGCCATGAGTCTCGTTCCAGCGCTGCTGCCGTCCGTTGCAGGGCCCTGGATTGAATGAAAATGCTTTTAAACACGTGAACTTATCAGAAGTTTCCTGCTCACATGCCGGTAGCCATTGGTCGTGGCCGCCTGATAAGCTCGCGACTTTACTCGAATGCCCTTTTGGCACACGAACAAGGAAATAGCATGAAACAGCATCGGTTGGCGGCGGCGGTGGCCCTGGTTAGCCTGGTACTTGCGGGTTGTGATTCGCAAACCAGCGTAGAGCTGAAAACCCCGGCGCAAAAAGCTTCCTACGGTATCGGCCTGAACATGGGCAAAAGCCTTGCTCAAGAAGGTATGGATGACCTGGACTCCAAAGCGGTAGCCCAAGGCATCGAAGATGCCGTCGGCAAGAAAGAACAGAAGCTGAAAGACGACGAGCTGGTCGAAGCCTTCGCCGCACTGCAAAAACGTGCTGAAGAGCGTATGGCCAAGATGAGCGAAGAGTCGGCAACCGCCGGCAAGAAATTCCTCGAAGAAAACGCCAAGAAAGACGGCGTTGTCACCACCGCTTCCGGTCTGCAATACAAGATCGTGAAGAAAGCGGACGGTGCTCAACCCAAGCCTACCGACGTAGTGACTGTTCACTACACCGGCAAGCTCACCAACGGCACCACCTTTGACAGCTCCGTGGATCGCGGCAGCCCGATTGACCTGCCGGTCAGCGGCGTGATTCCAGGTTGGGTCGAAGGCCTGCAACTGATGCACGTTGGCGAGAAGGTCGAGTTGTACATCCCGTCCGACCTGGCCTACGGTGCCCAGAGCCCGAGCCCGGCGATTCCAGCCAACTCCGTGCTGGTATTCGACCTGGAACTGCTGGCCATCAAGGACCCGTCCAAGGCAGACGCTCCTGACGCACCGGCGGCTCCTGCTGCCAAGAAGTAATCAGCGCCTGAACACACAACGCCCCGTCTCGACGGGGCGTTGTTGTTTCTGGCCTGTGCGATCGTTCCCACGCTCTGCGATCGTCCCCACGCTCTGCGTGGGAATGCATCCCGTGACGCTCTG
This sequence comes from Pseudomonas sp. E6002, assembly GCF_013385565.1. Classification (NCBI taxonomy): domain Bacteria; kingdom Pseudomonadati; phylum Pseudomonadota; class Gammaproteobacteria; order Pseudomonadales; family Pseudomonadaceae; genus Pseudomonas; species Pseudomonas sp. E6002. The sequence goes on from NZ_JACAPT010000042.1 coordinate 4,204, forward strand.
CGTCACCATTGCGCATAGCTCAAGCCTAGCGCTAACAGCAAGCGCGGAGCGCCACAGGCGGCATCCCCACGCAGAGCGTGGGAACGATCAACTGAATCCAGGGCAAATTCAACCGAACCCATGCGGGCTAGAGCAGTCTGATAAAAGGCCCGAGTACGGGTAGACGCAGATTATCTCCAAGTCAATGAATTCTTGGGTTTTTTTTATGTGCGCAAAAAACGCCCGATCTGACTGTAGGCCTTGTATTACGTGGCTTTCAGCCTGGAAAATAGGCTCTGTTCACAAGGTTATCCACAATTTGTGTGGATAACCTTTTCTGTCGCCTGGAACTGGAGTGACGATGAAAGCCCCGTTTAATTTCACCCGCTTCCTGCCCATGGCTGCTCGCCTGCTTGGCCGTGGGCGCTTGCCGACGTTGCTGTTCGCGGTCGCCGCCAAAGGCTCGAGCCAGGGCAACCGGCTGGGCAAGCTCAAGGACGACCTCAAGCTGCTCCAAGCCTTGTGCCTGGCCTACTGGCGCGGCGAGTACCGGGCCATCAGCCCCAAGGCGCTGATTTCGGTAGTGGCAGGGTTGATGTACTTCCTGAGCCCGATTGACGCGATCCCGGACTTTATCCCGGTGTTCGGCATGCTCGACGACATTGCTGTGCTGGCGTGGGTCATGAAGACCCTCGACGGCGAACTGAGCGCTTTTCGCGCCTGGCGCGAGCGTCAGCTCCCCGAGAAGCTTGCGGTGGTTGAGCGCCTTCCTGCGACGCCTCAGCTGCTTACGCAAGAGCACCTGAAAAAAAACTGAACCTTGGGAATATCCCCCTGCGCTCTTTGTGGCTGTTAGGATTACACTCCTAAGGAAAGTACTTACGAAGTAAGTGTTGTGATCCTACGGGGCAGTCATGGATATTCAGATAATTACAAAGGATGGCGAGCCCGAATATGCGGTTCTGCCATGGGCTCAGTATCAGGCGCTGTTAAAAGCTGCCGGTCAGCAACAGCCAACGCCTCCCGCTTCGACCATTAGCCAAGCCACTGCCGAACCGGATCTGCGCCCCCTGGAGCAGCTGCGAAGCCTGCGCGAGGCCAAGGGCCTGGCCATCGAGGTTCTGGCGCGCACAGTGGGCATCAGCCCGTCTTACCTGGGCCTGATCGAAAGCGGTGAACGCCAGCCGGACGCTGCCATCCGCCGCAGCCTGGCCTGGGAACTTGGCGTTGCAGGTTGGAGGGACGAAACGTGAGCGTACGCATCAGCCGTCAACATTGGGATGGGTTACTCAACGAGCTGGACCAGGCGCGCCGACAGCGCCACCTCTTGACCTACCGCGCCTTGCTGGAGCGCCTGCAATTTCCCACGCCGGCCATGCAGACCCTGACGGCTGCGCTGGAGCACCTGGCGGCGCTGGATGCCAAGGCCGACCAACCACTGCGCAGTTCCCTGGTGATCAGCCAGGGCGCCAGTCGCCTGCCACGTACCGGTTTCTTTGAATGTGTGGAGCGTCTCGGGCGCTTCTGCGGGCCGTCCGATGGCGTGGCCGCGGCGTCGTGGCACGCATCCGAAGTGGTGCGGGTATTTGAGTACGATTATCCCGAGTCAGCGGAGGCGTAGTGTTCTGGAAGCTCAAGGCGTATGCCAGTTACTGGCTGGCGCGCAAGTTGTTTCATTGGTCCTGGTTCGTGCGACAGCCGCGTGGCTGGCAGTGGCTTGAAGGCCAGTTCGCGCGCATGGCCAATCTGGGCGACGTAGGAGCACAGAGTTTCTACGGACATATCCTGACGTTTCGTGGCAAGGGCCTTGGCGCCCGTGAAGAAGGCGTACGACTGTTGCGGCTGGCGGCCCTGGCCGGCGACGGCAAGGCGACGGCAAGGCGGCCTATCAGATTGGGGTGTTGAGCCTTGCGGGCAGCCTTGGCAAAGCGCCTGATCCGCTGGAAGCGGCACGCTGGTGGAAAATCGCCGCCCGAGCCGGGCACCCGTTGGCGCAGATGCGCCTGGAGCAACTCTGATCTAGAGCGGCTGCGGTTCTGCCTGGCCCAACTCCAGGCTGTCAATCACATGAATGCTGTAGCCCGCCACGTTCTTCGCGTGGTGCTTGGCTTGCGAGGCCAGTTCCGCCAACTGGCTGGCATCGAGTTGTCCACAGGCCTGTGGATACAAATGCACCACGCCGATGGACAGCGACAGCAGCGCAAACTCCTGGCGCACGCCCTGGCGGTTCAGTGCAACGAAACAGCCCGCGTCCAGATGCTCGCTGCGATAGAAGCGCCGGCACTGGGTGTGGAAGTCGTCCAGCAGCTGGTTCAGCCGCTTGCGCCAATCCTGCGGACCCAGCACCAGCAAAAAGTCATCACCGCCGATATGCCCGACGAAGTCGCGGCTGGGGTCTACCCGGTCGTTCAGGCATTGCGCCAGGCACAGCAGCACTTCATCGCCCCGGCCATAGCCGTAGATATCGTTGAATGGCTTGAAACTGTCGATATCGACGTAGCAGATCACAGACTCGCGTTGTTGCTGCAACAGCCGCGTCAGGCACTGCTGGATGGGGACGTTGCCCGGCAGCAAGGTCAGCGGGTTGGCATAGCGTGCCTGCTGGATTTTCAGCTCGGTAATCAGCTTGAGCACATCGATCACCCGGCCCAGCCCCAGATAATCGCCGTTGAGGGTGATGATGAAATCTTCCTCGATCCGCTGGCGTGCGCGACTGGTGAGCAGGCGGCTGACCTGCTGCAAGGACTGGCTCAGTTCCACCGCGAGAAAGTCATCACTCATCAAGCGGCTGATGGGCTTGCGGGCGAACAGATCGGTGGCGAACGGCTTGAGCAGCGCATCTGACAGCGAGTGCCGGTGCACGATGCCAATCGGGTGACCACGCTCATCCAGCACCGCCAGGGAATTGAGGTTGGCCTGGCGCCGGAAGGCTTCCAAAACCTGCGCCGTGGCAGTGTGCTGGCCCACGGCCGGTTGTTCGTTGAGCAGGGCGCTGAGGTCGCTGCCTTCGTCGTTCAGCGCGACGTTGGCGTTGTCGGGCTTGGGCAGCATCAACCGCGCTTCCTGCGGCGGGTGTTCCTGGGGGCGGCAGAGCAGGTAGCCCTGCACCAGGTCAACGCCCATTTCCGTGAGCACCGCCAACTCTTCCGGCAACTCGATGCCTTCGGCGATGACCTGGGCCCGGGAGGCCTTGGCGATTTGCAGGATGGAGCCGACAAACTCGCGCTTGAGGGCGTCCTGGTGGATGCCGTCGATAAAGTGTCGATCGATCTTCACGTAGTCCGGGCGCAGCTCCGACCACAGCCGCAGGCTGGAATAGCCGGCACCCAGGTCATCCAGGGCAATCGAAAAGCCCATGGCGCGGTAGTGGTGCAGCGCGGTTTGCAGCAGTTGAAAATCGTCGGTCGGGGTTTGCTCGGTCAGTTCGATCACCACCTGGCTGGGCGGGATGCCGAAGTCGCTGAGCAGTTGCAGGGTACGGCCGGGCTGGTGGGCGGTCTCCAGCAGGGATTCGGGTGAGACGTTGAGAAACAGCTTGCCCGGCAGTTTCTGCTCGCTGAACCGCCGGCAGGCACTTTCCCGGCAGACCATCTCCAGCTCACTGAGACGCCCGGCGTGACGGGCCACGGAGAACAGTGCGACAGGGGAGTGCAACGGGCTGTTGGACGGGCCGCGACTGAGGGCTTCATAACCGATGACGCGTCGTTCAGACAGGGAAATGATGGGTTGGAACAGGCTGTGCAAACTGCCTTGAGCCAGGATTGAGCCCAATGCATTCAGCTGTTCGGTCATGGTCATGATTTTCTCGGGTCGAAAAAAAAGGACCTGCTTTGGCAGGTCCTTCATTTCACGACAGAATGATGTCTATTTGATGACACTCCGAGGAGCGTTCACATTAAATCGCCATCATTTACTGCTTGGCCACCGTCTTGCTGATTTTCAAGTAGTCCAGCAGGATGCGCCCGGTCTCGCTCAGGTAGGCATCATCTTCCGGCTTGGTTTTATCAGGCTCGGCGGCGATCGCGTCTTCGTCTTCTTTCTTCAGCTCCTTGAGTGGAGCTTCGCCTTTGGCCTTGCGGCGGGCGTTCTCCAGCACCAGTTGCTGATTCTCGATGTCGGTGTGCTGCGCACGACGGTCGGCTTCGTTCAGGCTGACGGTTTTCTCTTCCATCAACTTCTTGGCCAGGGCCAGTTTGTCGCGGATGAAGATGAACTCGGCATCCTTGGCGGAGCGGGCTTCGTGATCAGCTTTCAACTCTGCGATGTACGGTTTGAACGGGTCTACCGCAGGCTTGATCGCAGGACGGATAGTGTCCCACGGCATCGCCTCGGGCAGGGCGCTCTCGCCGATTTCCTTGGTGTCGATGATCGACGGGAAATCGACGTCCGGCAGTACGCCCTGATGCTGGGTGCTCTGCCCGGAAACCCGGTAGAACTTGGCCAGGGTCAGTTTCAGCTCGCCATGGTTCAGCGGCTGGATGGTCTGCACGGTGCCTTTGCCGAAGGTCTGGCCGCCGATGATCAGCGCACGGTGGTAGTCCTGCATCGCGCCGGCAAAAATCTCCGAGGCGGATGCCGAGAGGCGGTTGACCAGCAACGCCATCGGCCCTTTGTAGAAGGCACCCGGGTTCTCGTCTTCCAGCACGTCGACACGGCCGTCAGCGTTACGCACCAGCACGGTCGGACCCTTGTCGATAAACAGACTGGTCAGCTCGGTGGCCTCCTGCAGGGAACCGCCGCCGTTGTTGCGCAGGTCGATGACCACGCCGTCGACTTTTTCCTTCTGCAATTCTGTGAGGATTTTCTTAACGTCGCGGGTGGTGCTCTTGTAGTCCGGATCACCGGCGCGGAACGCTTTGAAGTCCAGGTAGAACGCCGGGATCACCACCACGCCGAGCTTGTAGTCCTTGCCATCCTGCTTGAGGTTGAGGACTTGCTTCTGGACGGCCTGGTCTTCGAGTTTCACCGCTTCACGGGTGATGGACACGATCTTGCTGGTCTGGTCGTTCGGTGCGTTGGTGTGCGGAATCACTTCCAGGCGCACCACGCTGCCTTTCGGCCCGCGGATCAGCTTGACCACTTCATCCAGGCGCCAGCCGACCACGTCGACCATCTCTTTGTCGGCCTGGGCCACACCGATGATCTTGTCGGCCGGGGCAACCTGCTTGGTCTTGTCGGCCGGACCTGCCGGCACCAGACGCACGATCTTCACCTGGTCGTTATCGCTTTGCAGGACGGCACCGATGCCTTCCAGCGACAGACTCATGTTGATATCGAAATTTTCCGCGTTATCTGGCGACAGATAATTGGTGTGCGGGTCGTAGGACATTGCGAAGGTGTTGATGTAGGCCTGGAAGATATCTTCGGCACGGGTCTGATCCAGACGTGCCAGCTGATTCTTGTAGCGCTTGGTCAACAGTTCCTGGATGGCCTTCGGCTCTTTGCCGGCGATCTTCAAGCGCAGGACTTCATCCTTGACGCGCTTGCGCCACAGGTCGTCCAGCTCGGCTTCGGTGGTCAGCCAAGGAGCGTCCTTGCGGTCAACCAGCAAGGTCTCTTTCTTGGTGAAGTCGAACTTGTCGACACCTTTGTCCAGCTCACCAATGGCGAAGTCCAGACGCGCTTTGACGCGGTCCAGGTAGCGCTTGTAGATGGTGAAGCCGGGCTGTAGGTCACCGCTCTTGAGGAAGTCGTCGAACTGCGTCTTCCACTTGTCGAACTCGGTGATGTCGCTGGCCAGGAAATAGCTGCGCGAGGGATCCAACAGCTTGAGGTAGCTGTCGTAAATGATCACCGAACGAGCGTCGTCCAACGGCGGCTTGCTGTAATGGTGGCGCTTGAGCAACTCGACGACGTTAAGGCTGGCAATCACCTCATCGCGATCAGGCTGAAGGTTGTCCCAGCTGTTGGCTGCGAACGTATTGCTCGACAGCGGCAAAAGGCCGATACCGATAAAAAGAGCGAGGGCGGTGCTGGGGAACAAATGCTTCATGCTGATTCGACGCGGGGGCAATTGATAACGCATATTAGGCCGTCTTTGAAGTCGCCGGTTCCATATGGGCCGGTCGCATAATGCAAAAAGCCCGACGCTACAGCAACGGGCTCAGTCCAGACTCACTATGGAGGCACTGTGAAAGCATTGCAAGGCGTTGAAGGTCATGTGGAGTGGCAAGAAGAGCCAAGTCCTACATGCGATGTAGGCCAAGTACGCATTCGCGTGGCGGCTGCGGGCCTGAATCGCGCCGATTTATTACAGCGTTCGGGGCTTTATCCGCCACCTCCCGGTGCCAGCCAGGTGCTGGGCCTGGAGTGTTCCGGGGTGATCAGCGAAGTCGGCGCCGGTTCGTCGTGGCAAGTGGGGGATCGGGTTTGCGCCTTGCTGGCTGGCGGCGGGATGGCTGAAGAAGTGGTGGTGGATGCGCGGCATGTGCTGCCGGTGCCGGAGGGTGTGTCCCTGGTGGAAGCGGCCGGGTTGCCCGAGGTGTACAGCACCGCGTGGTTGAACCTGTTCCAGTTGGCGGGCCTCAAGCCCGGCGAGAAGGTGTTGTTGCATGCCGGTGCCAGTGGGGTGGGCTCGGCGGCGATTCAGTTGTGCAAGGCGTTTGGCAGCCCGTGTTGGGTCAGCGTGGGGTCGGCGGATCGCCTTGCGTACTGTGAAGCGCTGGGGGCTCAGGGGGGGGTGGTACGTACTGACGGCATCGAGGGCTTGAGGGATTTTGGACCGTTCGATGTGATTCTTGACCCGGTGGGGGGGAATTACGCGGCGCTGAATCTCAAGCTGGTGGCGCGTGATGGGCGCTGGGTGTTGATTGGGTTGATGGGGGGGCGTGAGGCGCAGATCGATCTGGCGCAGGTGTTGGCCAAGCGTGTGCAGGTGTTGGGGTCGACTTTGCGCAGTCGGGATGATCAGTTCAAGGCTGACTTGTTCAGTGACTTGAGCCAGCATGTTTGGCCGTTGTTTGCCGAGGGGCGCTTGAGTCCGCAACTGGCCAGGACGTTTCCGATCAAGGATGCCGAGGCTGCGTTTGCTGAACTGGCGACTAATCGGATTTCCGGGAAGCTGGTGTTGGTGATTGACGAGAGTCTGACCTGATTTCAGATGCGACATTTGTGTTGGGGGGAGTTGGGCTGGGTGTATATCCGTTATTTTCGTAACGGCGACTATTGGTTCCGCTCTTACAGCGGCTCACTTTTGAAGAGCGCAAAAGTAAGCAAAACGCTCTTGCCCCACCACTCG
>NZ_JACAPT010000043.1:0-17620 GCF_013385565.1 Pseudomonas sp. E6002
CAAAAGTGAGCCGCTGTAAGAGCGGAACCATAAGCGGCCGTTACCGCAGCAACAGATATGTCCACCACACCCGCCACCACCGATCAAACACCCCTTGCGACCCCCCAATTTCTTTGCTAGCTTCTTACAAAATGTTAACGATAACATTTGCTCTAAAAATAAAAACAAAACAGAGATCCCCACCATGAAAATGCTTCCGAAAACCCTGTGTTTGTTGGCTCTGAGCATCAATCTTGGCACCGCTGGCCTGGCACTGGCCGACACCAAACCCGCCCCCATCCGCATCGGCGCGTCCTTCCAGGAAATCAACAACCCTTACTTCGTCACCATGAAAGACGCCCTGCAGGAAGCCGGGGCGACCATCGGTGCGCAGTTGATCATCACCGACGCCCGCCACGACGTGTCCAAACAGGTCAGCGACGTCGAAGACATGCTGCAAAAAGGCATCGACATCCTGCTGATCAACCCCACCGATTCCGTCGGCGTGCAATCAGCCGTCAAATCCGCCCACGCCGCCGGCGTAGTCGTGGTCGCCGTCGACGCCCAGGCCGAAGGCCCACTGGACTCCTTCGTCGGCTCGAAGAACTTCGACGCCGGCTTCCAGGCCTGCGAATACCTGGCCAAGAACATCGGGGACAAGGGCAATATCGCCATCCTCGACGGCATCGCCGTGGTACCGATCCTGGAGCGCGTGCGCGGTTGCAAGGAGGCCGTGGCCAAGCACCCGGACATCAAGATCGTGAGCATCCAGAACGGCAAGCAGGAACGTGACCAGGCGCTGACCGTCACCGAAAACATGCTGCAGGCCCAGCCCACCCTCAAGGGCATTTTCAGCGTCAATGACAACGGCTCCCTCGGCGCACTCTCGGCCATCGAAGCCAGCGGCCTGGACGTCAAGCTGGTGAGCGTCGACGGCGCGCCGGAAGCGATCAAGGCCATCCAGAAACCCGGCAGCAAATTCATCGCCACCTCCGCGCAATACCCCCGTGACCAGATCCGCCTCGCCCTGGGCATCGCCCTGGCCAAGAAGTGGGGCTCGCAAGTACCGGCCACGATCCCGGTGGACATCACCCTGATCGACCAGGCCAAGGCCAAGGATTTCAGTTGGTAAAACACCCAGGCCCCACGCCAGGCGTGGGGCACAGGTCATCCATCTGAATATGAGGTCGGCGGTATGAGCAGTCTTCTGAAACTGGAAAATATCTGTAAGCGCTACCCGGGGGTGCAAGCCCTCAAGGCGATCAACCTGGAAGTGCAGCGCGGCGAAATTCATGCCTTGCTCGGGGAAAACGGTGCAGGCAAATCGACCTTGATGAAGATCCTTGGCGGGGTCGAGCACCAGGACGAAGGGCAGATCCTGATCGACGGCGAGGCTCGGCAGTTCGCGACGTATCGTGATGCGATTGCCGCCGGTATCGGCATTGTGTTCCAGGAATTCAGCCTGATTCCCTACCTCACGGCGGTGGAAAATATTTTCCTCGGCCATGAGCTGAGCAACCGTTTTGGCCTGTTGCGCAAGCGCGAAATGGTCGAGGCCAGCGAGGCGTTGTTCAAGCGCCTCGGTGTCAGTATTGACCTGCAATGCGCGGTCAGGCACCTGAGCGTGGCCGAGCAGCAATTCGTCGAGATCGCCAAGGCGCTGGCCCTGGACGCGCGGCTGCTGGTGCTCGACGAACCCACCGCCACCCTCACGCCGAGCGAAGCCGAGCTGCTGTTCGAAATCATGCGTGAACTCAAGCGCCAGGGGGTGGCGGTGATTTTTATTTCCCACCACCTGGAGGAGATTTTCCAGGTCTGCGACCGCATCAGCGTGCTGCGCGACGGCGGCAATGTGGGCGTCACCGATGTGGCCGACAGCGATATCGACCGCTTGGTGGAAATGATGGTCGGGCGGCGCCTGGAGTGCAGTTTTCCGCCCAAGCCCACCGCCGCACGCGGGCCGCTGCTGCTGGAGGTCAAGGACATCCAGTTGGTGCGCAACGGCCCCCATAACCACTTTGAATTGCACAAGGGCGAGATTCTCGGCTTTGCCGGCCTGGTGGGTTCCGGGCGTACCGAATTGGCGCTGGGCATGATGGGCGCGCTGCCGTCGGTGAGCAAAGACGTGTGGCTGCGGGGTGAACAAATCACCCTCGACGACCCGGCCCAGGCCTTGGCCCATGGCATCGGCCTGCTGCCGGAAAGCCGCAAGACCGAAGGGCTGATCACCGATTTCAGCATTCGCGAAAACATCTCCCTCAACAACCTGCCCAAATACCAGAACGCCAGCGGCCTGATCGACAAAGACAAGGAATGTGCCAGCGTCGAAGCGTTGATGCGCCAGCTGTCGATCAAGGCCCCCAGCGGCGAGAGCCGGGTGTTCAACCTCAGCGGCGGCAACCAGCAGAAAGTCGTGATTGCCCGCTGGATCAACCATCACTGCGACGTGCTGGTGTTCGACGAACCCACCCGTGGCATCGACGTCGGTGCCAAGGCACAGATCTACGCACTGATGCGCAGCCTCACCGAACAGGGCTACGCAATCATCATGATTTCCTCGGAACTGCCGGAAGTCATCGGCATGTGCGACCGCGTCGCGGTGTTCCACAAGGGCGCCATCGTCAAGGTACTGGAAGCGTCTGCCGTCAATCCTCAAGAGGTCATGCGCCATGCAACAGGGGGCTCAAGTGAATACGTCCATTAATGCCGTGGGGCCTGGCCGGCTGCGCCTGAACCTGGCGCGGCTGATTCGCTCACCGGCGTTCTATCCCTTTGTCGGGCTGCTGGTGGTGACGTTGGTGATGATCTTCGCCAGCGATAACTTCCTGACGGCCAACAACCTGTCGAACATCGCGCGCCAGGTGTCGATCAACGCGATTATCGCGGTGGGCATGACCTGCGTGATTCTCACCGGCGGCATCGATTTGTCGGTGGGGCCGGTGATGGCGTTGTCCGGCACCTTGACCGCCGGCTTGATGGTCGCAGGCTTGCCGCCGGGCCTGGCAATTGGCGCCGGGATGCTGGTCGGCGTGGCCTTCGGCATCGGCAATGGTTTGTTTGTCGCCTACCTGCACATGCCGCCGATCATCGTCACCCTGGCGACCATGGGCATCGCCCGTGGGTTCGGCCTGATGTACACCGACGGCTACCCGATTTCCGGTTTGCCGGAGTGGTTCGGCTTCTTTGGCCGCGAAAGCCTGTTCGGTATTTCGGTGCCGATCCTGATCATGCTGGTGACGTACCTGGCGGCCTATGTGCTGCTGCAGCACACCCGCATCGGCCGCTATATCTACGCGATCGGCGGCAACGAGGAAGCGGTGCGCCTGTCCGGTGTGCGGGCGGCGCGCTTCAAGTTGCTGGTGTATGGCATCAGCGGGTTTACCGCCGCGATTGCCGGGCTGGTGCTGACCTCGCGCTTGATGAGCGGCCAGCCAAATGCCGGGGTGTCGTTTGAACTCGACGCGATTGCCGCCGTGGTCCTGGGCGGCGCCTCGATTGCCGGTGGGCGCGGGGTAATCGTCGGCACCTTGCTCGGCGCCATGTTGCTGGGGGTGTTGAACAACGGCTTGAACATGCTCGGGGTCTCGCCCTACGTCCAGAGCGTGATCAAGGGCGGGATCATTTTGCTGGCGATCTTTATCAGCCGTCAGCGCCACAAGTAAACCGGTTATCTCCACGCGGCCATGGTGGCCGCGATGGGTTCTCTCATGCTCAAGAAAGGTCCGCACATCATGGAAAAGCACAACCAAATGCAAGCCGTCGTCTGCCACGGCCCGAAAGACTACCGCCTGGAACGCATCAGCAAACCCCAGGCGCGGGTCAATGAACTGGTGATTCGTATCGCCGCCTGCGGCATCTGCGCCAGTGACTGCAAATGCCACTCGGGCGCCGCGATGTTCTGGGGCGGCGAGAACCCGTGGGTCAAGGCGCCGGTGGTGCCGGGGCACGAATTCTTCGGCTACGTGGTGGAAGCGGGCGAGGGCGCCGAGGAACACTTTGAAGTGAAGGTCGGCGACAAAGTGATCGCCGAGCAGATCGTGCCGTGTGGCAAGTGCCGCTTCTGCAAGTCCGGCAAGTACTGGATGTGCGAGGTGCACAATATCTTCGGCTTCCAGCGTGAAGTCGCCGAAGGTGGCATGGCCCAGTACATGCGCATCCCGAAGACCGCCATCGTGCACAAGATTCCGGAGTCGGTGTCCCTGGAAGATTCGGCGCTGATCGAGCCGATGTCCTGCGCGATTCACACCGTCAACCGGGGTGAGATCCAGCTGGATGACGTGCTGGTTATTGCTGGTGCCGGCACCCTGGGCCTGTGCATGGTGCAGGTGGCAGCGCTAAAAACGCCGAAGAAACTGGTGGTGATCGACATGGTCGACGAGCGCCTGGAACTGGCGAAGCAGTACGGTGCCGACGTAGTGATCAACCCGTCCCGGGATAACGCCCGGGAGATCATCAATAGCCTGACCGACAACTACGGCTGCGACGTGTACATCGAAACCACCGGCGTACCGGCGGGCGTTACCCAGGGCCTGGATCTGATTCGCAAGCTCGGCCGGTTTGTCGAGTTCAGCGTGTTTGGCGCCGAGACCAGCGCCGACTGGTCGATCATCGGCGACCGCAAGGAGCTGGACGTACGCGGTGCGCACCTGGGGCCGTATTGCTACCCGGTGGCCATCGACTTGTTCGAGCGTGGCCTGGTGACGTCCAAGGGCATCGTGACCCATGACTTCGGGCTGGACAGCTGGGCCGAAGCGTTTGAGCTGGCCAACTCGACCAAGTCGATCAAGGTGCTGCTGAAGCCGGTGCTCTGACATGAACTACGTAATGGGTGTGGACATCGGTACGCAAAGCACCAAGGCGTTGCTGGTGGATGCGGACGGCCTGATCATCGCCCAGCACAGCCAGGGGTATCGCGTGGATACCCCGAAAGTACGCTGGGCCGAGCAGTGGCCGCAGGTCTGGCTGGATGCGGTGGAGGCCTGCGTCGCCCAGTGCATGGCGAAGGCCGGCGTGGCGAAAGAGCAGGTCAAGGCGCTGTGCATCAGCAGCCTGTATGGCGGCTCCGGAATTGCTGTGGACGAGCAGATCACGCCGCTGCACCCGTGCCTGATCTGGATGGACCGGCGCGCGGGCGAGCAAGTGGAGTGGGTGCGCGAGCATGTGGACCTGGAGCGGCTGTTCACGATCACCGGCAACTCGGTGGACAGCTACTACGGTTTCACCAAGATGCTCTGGCTCAAGCAGCACCAGCCGCAGGTGTGGGCCAACACCCGCTACCTGCTGCCGCCCAACAGCTACATCAACTGGTGCCTGACCGGTGAGTTGGCGGTGGACCACAGCAGCGCCGGCAATATCGGTGGCGTCTACGATGTGGCCCGGCGCGGCTGGTCGGCCGAGATGCTGGCGGCGCTTGGGATTCCGTTGGCGATGATGCCGGAGCGTTTGCTGTATTCCGGTGAAGTGGTCGGTGGTTTGCTGGAGGAATGGGCCCGGCGGTTGGGCTTGCAGGCCGGTACGCCGATCCTGGCCGGGGGCGTGGATGCGGCCATGGCCACATTGGCGGCCGGGGTGACGCGGCCGGGCAATCACGTGGCGATGATCGGCACCAGCATGTGCTGGGGTTATCTCAATCAGCAGGTGGATGCGCGCCATGGCCTGGTGAGCATGCCCCATGTCTATAACGGCCATCAGGACCTGTACATCTTCGGTGGTGCGATCACCGCCGGGGCGTCGGTGAGCTGGTTTCGCGAACAGTTCTGCCAGGCTGAGGAGCAGCAGGCGAAAGAGACGGGCCAGGACAGTTTGTGGCTGCTGGAGCAGAGCGCCGCGAAGATCCCGGCGGGCAGCGAAGGGCTGTTGTTCCTGCCGTATCTCATGGGCGAACGCAGCCCGGTGTGGGATGACCGGGCCAGCGGCAGCTTTGTCGGGCTGAACCTGTATCACAGCCGGATCCACCTGTACCGCGCGGTGCTCGAAGGGGTGAGTTTTGCCCTGCGGCACAATATCGAAGCGGGCACCCGTGGGGCGCATTCCCTTGATCCACGGCTGATTGTGGTGGGTGGGGCGAGCCATTCGGATTTGTGGATGCAGATTATTGCGGACATCACCCACTTCCCGGTCTACACCATTGTGCAAGAGGTGGAGGCGGCCTTGGGCGCGGCGTTGTTGGCGGCCCATGCGGTGGGGGTGGTGGATGACCGGCAGATGGAGAAAGGTTGGGTGCAGTTGGAGCTGCGGGCGGAGCCGGAGGCGGGGAATGTCGGGGTGTATGACCGGGCGTTTGCCAGCTATCTGGAGCTGTATCCGGCCTTGAAACCGGTGATGCACAGCTTGCAATTGAATTAAGCGAACACTGATCCAAATGTGGGAGCGGGCTTGCTCGCGAATACGGTGTATCAGTGCCGGATTTATTGCCTGACCCACCGCATTCGCGAGCAAGCCCGCTCCCACATGGGATCTCCATCGTTTTAGAGATCGTGAACCATGAACGCTATTTTTGACTTCACCAAGCAGCGCATCCTCGTCACCGGCGCCAGCAGCGGCATCGGCCGGGAAATTGCCCTCCAACTGATCGCCAGCGGCGCCCAGGTGTTTGCCCTGGGCCGCGACGCTCAGGCCCTGGCCCAGCTCGGTTGCGAAACCCTGTGCCTGGACATCGCCAACAGCGCCGCCCTGGACCTGGCCCTGCAAGGCCTGCCGCCGATGCATGGACTGGTCAACTGCGCCGGCATTTCCCGCCTGGAACCCGCCGCGGCCATCAGCGCCGAAGCCTTCGACCAGGTGATGAATGTCAACGCCCGCGCCGCGGCCCAGGTCGCCAGCCGTATCGCTGCGGCGATGATTGAAGCGAAGATTCCCGGCAGCATCGTCAACGTCTCAAGCCAGGCCTCACTCGTGGCGCTGGACGATCACCTCGGCTACTGCGCCTCCAAGGCCGCACTGGACGCCATCACCCGCGTGCAATGCGCCGAATGGGGCCGCTTCGGAATTCGCGTCAACAGCGTCAACCCCACCGTCACCCTCACGCCCATGGCACAGATGGCCTGGTCGGCGCCCGCCAAGCGCGACCCGGCATTGGCGGCGATTCCCCTGGGGCGATTTGCCGAAACGGCGGAAGTGGCCCTGCCGGTGTTGTTCCTGCTGAGCGATGCCGCCAGCATGATCAGCGGCGTCAGCCTGCCGATCGACGGCGGCTACACCAGCCGCTAGCCGTTCTCCAGCTTGCCGGCGATCACCACCTTGTCCCGCGGTTTGTGCGGGTCTTCGAGACGGTCCAGCAGCAGCCGCACCGCGCTGCTGCCGGCCAGTGAGGCGTCGTGGGCCACGCAGGCGATCGGCACGCCGAAGATATCGGCAAAGGGCAGGCGGTCGATGCCGCAGATGGTCAGGCTGTCGTGTGGGATGTTGTGCATGCGCAACGCACGCAGCGCGCCGAGGGTGATCAACTGGTTGAAGCCCATGATCGCGTCCGGCGCCGAGTGTTCGGCCAGGTAGTCGAGGGTGTGCAGGTAGGAGGGCATCAGCGTGTAGTCACCGGCACACACTTCAACGTGCACCTGAGGGTGCTCGGCCAGGACTTCTTTCAGGCCCTTGAGGCGTTCCATGGTGATGCGCGAATGCTCGGGCCCGGTCAGCACCAGCAGGCGCTTGAGGTTCGGGGTTTGCCGCACCAGGTACTGCGCCGCCTCGATGCCGCTGTGATAGTTGTCCAGCACCACGCGGCTGAACGGGCTGTCGTGAATCGTGCGATCGAGCAGCACCACCGGCGTCTTGCCGTTACCCAGGCGCTCCAGATAGTCCGGCTGGTAGCTGGGCTCGTCGGAGACCGGCGACAGGATGATCCCCGCCACGCGGTAGCCCAGCAGCGTGTCGACTGCCTTGCTTTCCAGCTCTTCCAGTTCGTCGGTGTCCACCAGCATGATGGTGTAGCCGTGCTTTTTCGCCTCGCGGGAAATCGCCTTGATCATCTCGCTGTAGAAGGGGTTGTCGACCGAGGCGGTGATCACGCCGATGATCAGGCTTTCACTGCGCTTGAGCCCGCGGGCAAAGGCGTTGGGCACATAGTCCAGCTCCCGCGCCACTTCGAGAATCCGCGCCAGGGTGGCGGGCTTGACCAGGTCGGGTTTGCTCAGCGCCCGGGACACCGTGATGGTGGTCATGTTGACCCGTTTGGCGATGTCGCTGATGGTGACGGACTTTTTCTTGTTCATCGGCAGGGGGAAACCAGGAGAAAACAACCTGAGGCTACCATGGGCACGGCTTCAAATCACCGGATCCCAGCGCTGCGACCAATCCTTTTCCGCCTCCACCACCGCCCGCAGCAAGGCCAGTGCCTGCTGCAAAACCGCCGAGTCGCGCTCGCGGGAATACACCAGGTACGTCGGGAAGCTGAACTCCGGCGCCTTGGGTACCCGTTCCATCACACCGCTGTCGAGGTAGCTCTGTACCACCCGCGTGCGGAAATACCCGGCACCGCCGTTTTCCAGGATGTACTGCAACGCCAGTGGCCCCAGATTGAAACTCAGGGCTGCGCGGGCCTTGTCCGGCAGTGCGGCGTCGTGCTGCTGGCGAAAGCCCTGGCCCCAGTCGATATACACGTAGGGCTCGGGCCGGGCGGCCAGTTGCACCAGGATCAGTTTTTCTTCCAGCACCTGCTCCACCTGCAACCCCGGCCAGTATTGCGGCTGGAACACCAAGGCGGCGTCCAGCACCCCCAGCTCCAGTTGGCGCAACAGGTACTCGCCTTCGCGAATCTCGGTGCGCAAAGCATGGCCGGGAATGTGTTCCCGCAAGGCCTGGGCCCAGCCGAGCATCAGCGGGTTGCACAGGCTGACTTCGCCACCGATGTGCAGCACGTTGCGGTAGCCGTCGGGTAATGGCAGGTCGCGGCGTGCGGCTTCCCAGGTCTGGACAAGCTGGTTGGCGTAGACCACGAACGCCTCGCCGTCCGGGGTCAGGCGGGCACCGGCGCGGTTGCGCACGAACAGGGTACTGTTGAGCTGGCTTTCGAGGTTTTTGACCCGGGCGGTGATTGCCGTCTGGGTGACGTGCAGTTTCTCCGCCGCCGCGGCGAGGCTGCCGCAGCGGGTGATTTCGAGGAAGGTGCGTGCCAGTTCGATGTCCATGAAACCCCCTTGGATGATAGGAGGCATTGTAGGGGCTGATGATTGGAATACGGACAAAAATGTGGGAGCGGGCTTGCTCGCGAAGGCGGTGTGTCAGTCAAGATATCCGGTGACTGACACACCGCCTTCGCGAGCAAGCCCGCTCCCACAGTTTGATTGCATTTCAAGTTGGGGTTTTGGGGGCTTGCAGGTGCTCGGTTGGAAAAGCCTTGGCATACGCCTGGCAAACTCTCAGCACCTGCTCATCCGCAAACCGCGCCCCCACCACATGCAGCCCCACCGGCAACCCATTGGCCGCCAACCCGCACGGCACCGACGCCGCCGGTTGCTGGGTCAGGTTGAAGGGATAGGTAAACGGCGTCCACTCCATCCATTCCCCTAGTCCCGAACCCGGCGGCACATTGTGCCCGGCCTCGAACGCGGTGATCGGCATCATCGGCGAAACCAGCACATCGTAATGCTCATGGAATGCCGCCATGCGCGCCACGAGCGCTGCCCGTGCTTCCAGCGCAGCGCTGTAATCGCTGAGGCTGATCTGCTCGCCCAGTCGGGCAATGCGCAGCAACCCCGGGTCCATCAATTGCCGCTGGGCATCGCTCAACGGCCCGGCCAGGCGTGCTGCACCGGCAAACCATAAAGTATTGAACACCTCCAGGGGATCACTGAACCCCGGATCAATCTGTTCAACCTGCGCGCCCAGCTGCACCAGGCCTTCTATCGCCTGGGCGACCACCCTGGCCACTTGCGGGTCCACGTCGACATAACCGAAGTTCGGGCTATAGGCGATACGCAGCCCCTTCAAATCAGCCCCGGCGTGCAACCATGGCGTGGTCCGGGGCGCGCCGATCAAACCATCCCGCGCATCCGGCTGGGCGATGGTTTGCAGCATCAGCACCGAGTCTTCCACGGTGCGGGTCATCGGCCCCAGGTGCGACAGAATCGTCATCGAACTGGCCGGCCATTGCGGCACATAACCGAAGGTCGGCTTGATGCCGAAGGTGCCGGTGAAGGCACAGGGGATCCGGATCGAGCCGCCGGCATCGCTGCCCTGGTGCAGCACGCCGAGGTTCAAGGCCGCCGCCGCACCGGCACCACCGGACGAACCGCCCGCCGTCATGCGCGTGTCCCACGGGTTGCGGGTAATGCCATACAGCGGGTTATCGGTGACGCCTTTCCAGCCGAATTCCGGCGTGGTGGTCTTGCCCAGCAATACCGCGCCGGCCTTGCGCATGAAGGCCGAGAAGGGCGCATCCACATCCCATCGACCCTCGGCGGATGTGGTACGCGAACCCTTGCGCGTCGGCATGCCGATGGTCTGCGTCAGGTCCTTGATGGAGGAGGGCACACCGTCCAGGGCCCCGCACGGCTGGCCCTTGAGCCAGCGCTGTTCCGAATTCCGCGCCGCCTTCAAGGCGCCTTCCGGGTCGACGTGGCAGTAGGCGTTGACCGCCGGGTTGTAGCGTTCGATCCGCAGCAATGCGTCTTCGGTGACCTCCACTGGCGACAGGCTTTTATCCCGATAGCGGGCCAGCAGCTCAACTGCGGTCAGGTTGGCGATATCCGTCATGCCGCTTGACCTCCTTGCGCCGCGTTGACCATGGCCCGCAGCAACACCGCGCAGCCCGCCGCCAGGTCATCCGGCGCGGCGTTCTCGATTTCGTTATGGCTGATGCCGCCTTCGCACGGCACAAAGATCATTCCGGCCGGGCCCAGTTCGGCGACGAAGATCGCGTCATGCCCGGCGCCGCTGACGATGTCCATATGGCTCAGGCCCAGGCTGCTCGCGCCATCACGCACGGCGTTGACACAGGCAGGGTTGAAATCCAGCGGCGGGAAGTCGGCAGTGGGTATCAGCTCAAAGCTCAAGCCGTGTTGCTCGGCGGTGGCTTCGATCACCTGGCGCACTTCGTCGACCATCGCTTGCAGCTTGTCGGCGTGCAGGTGGCGCAGGTCGATGGTCATGTGCACCTGGCCGGGAATCACGTTGCGTGAGCCGGGATGCAGGCTCAGGCAACCGACGGTGCCGCAGGCGTGGGGTTGTTGTTCGTGGGCGATGCGATTCACCGCGCTGACCACTTGCGCCGCGCCTACCAGTGCGTCCTTGCGCAGGTGCATTGGCGTCGGGCCCGCGTGGGCTTCGACGCCGGTGAGGGTCAGGTCGAACCACTTCTGGCCCAGGCAGCCCATGACCACGCCGATGGTGGTGGCCTGGTCTTCCAGCACCGGACCCTGCTCGATATGCGCCTCGAAATAGGCGCCCACCGGGTGGCCCAGCACGGCGCGGGAACCGGCATAGCCGATGCGCTGCAATTCAGCGCCCACCGACAGCCCTTGCTCGTCCTGCTTGTCGAGGGTTTCCTGCAGGTCGAACTTACCGGCGAACACCCCGGAACCCATCATGCACGGCGGGAATCGCGAGCCTTCTTCGTTGGTCCACACCACCACTTCAATTGGCGCTTCGGTCTCGATGTTCAAGTCATTGAGGGTGCGGATCACCTCCAGGCCAGCCATCACGCCGTAGCAACCGTCGAACTTGCCGCCGGTAGGCTGGGTGTCGATATGGCTGCCGGTCATCACCGGCGCCAGTGCCGGATTACGCCCGGCGCGGCGGGCAAAGATATTGCCGATGGCGTCGACGCTGACGCTGCAGCCGGCCGCCTCGCACCATTGCACAAACAGGTCGCGGGCCTGGCGGTCGAGGTCGGTGAGGGCCAGGCGGCATACGCCGCCCTTGGGTGTGGCGCCGAGGCGGGCGAGGTCCATCAGCGATTGCCACAGGCGCTCGCGGTTGATCAGCGGGGCGTTGCTCTGGAGCGGTTGCGCAAAACTATTCATCAGCAGTCTCCGGTCAGGCACTCAGGGCCAGGTAACGGTTCTTGATCGTCGGGTCGGCGCGGAAGGCTTCGGCACTGCCTTCGTACACCACGCGGCCCTGTTCGAGGACGTAATGGCGGTCGGCGAGCTTGTCGCAGACCATCAGGTTCTGTTCCACCAGCAGCACCGGCAGGCCGTCTTCCTTGACCTTGCGCAGGATCTTCACCAGCTCGTCGACGATCACCGGCGCGAGGCCTTCGGTGGGCTCATCGAGGATCAGCAGCTTGGGATCGTTGAGCAGCGCGCGGGCGATGGCGAGCATCTGTTGCTCACCGCCGGACAGCGCGTGGCCGGCGTTTTTGCGGCGCTCCCTGAGGCGCGGGAACATGCCGTACACGTCTTCCATCTGCCAGCGGCTGGTCTTGCGCACGGCAATGCGCAGGTTTTCCTCCACCGTGAGCAGGCGGAAAATCCCGCGGTTCTCCGGCACCAGCGCCAGGCCCTGGCGGGCGATTTCGAAGATTTTCTGCCCCACCAGCGGCTGGCCGTTGAAGTGAATCTGGCCCTGGCGCGGGCAGATGATCCCGAGGATGCTGCGCAGGGTGGTGGTCTTGCCGGCACCGTTGCGCCCCAACAGGGTCACCAGTTCGCCAGGGTTGACGGTCAGGGACACGCCTTCAAGGACGTGGCTCTTGTCGTAGTAGGAATGGATATTGTCGACGGTCAGCATCAGGCGGCTTCTCCCAAATAGGCGGTGCGCACGCGCTCGTCGGCGCGCACGAATTCCGGTGTGCCTTCCACCAGGATCTGGCCGTGGCTCATCACGGTGATGCGTTGGCTGATGGACATGACGATGCTCATGTTGTGCTCGATCAGCAGCACGGTATGGTCGCGGCCGAGGTCGCTGATCAGTTGGGTCATGATCGGGATGTCGTCGATGCCCATGCCCGAGGTGGGTTCGTCGAGCATCAGCAGCTTGGGTCTGGAGCAGATCGACATGCCGACTTCCAGCACCCGCTGCTGGCCGTGGGACAACTCGCCGGCCAGGGTGTCGGCGCGGGCGGTGAGTTGCAGGCGTTCCAACACCTGGTCGGCCATTTCCAGGTGTTCGCGCTTGCTGTCGACCCGGCGCCAGAAGTTCAGCGCGCGGGCGCCGTCGCGACCCTGGGCGGCCAGGCGCAGGTTTTCGCGCACGCTGAGGTTCTGGAACAGGCTGGTGAGCTGGAACGAGCGCGCCATGCCCAGGCCGACGCGGCCGTGGGCCGGTTTGCGCATCAGGTTCTTGCCGTCGAAATGAATTGCCCCGGCGGTGGCCTGGCGTTCGCCGGTCAGGCAGTGGAACAGGCTGGTCTTGCCCGCGCCATTGGGGCCGATGATGGTGTGGATGGTGCCGGCTTCGACCTTGAGGTTGACACCGTTCACCGCGTGGAACGCACCGTAGGCCAGTTCCAGGTTCTTGGTTTCCAGCAGGATGCTCATGACAGCTTCTCCTTGGTCACAACGTCGGCCTTGCGGCTGCCGCGCACACGGTCGAACAGGGTCGACAGACCGCCCCACAAACCGCCGCGCATGAAGATCACCACCAGGATCAGGATCACCCCCAGCAGCATCAGCCAGCGCGGCCACAGATCGGAAAGGAAGTCCCCCAGCAGCACGATGGAACCGGCGCCCAGCAACGAGCCGAACAGCGAGCCGGTGCCGCCGACGATGGTCATGATCAGGATGTTTTCGGACATCGCCAGGTCGATGTTCGACAGCGGCACAAAGTGCAGCAGCATCGCGTACAGTGCCCCGGCAATCCCGGTGACGGCGCCGGACAACACGAACACCAGGATCTTGAAGTGGCGGGTGTCATAGCCGATGGCCGAAGCGCGGGTTTCGTTTTCGCGAATCGCCATCAGCGTGCTGCCGAACGGCGAGGCGATCACCCGGCGGGCGCCGATGAAGATCAACAGGAACAGCACCGCGACAAACCCGTAGAACGCGCGGGCGTCGGTCAGCGACAGAAGCACGGTGTCACCGATGCGGATTTCCGGGCGCGGCACGCTGAGCAGGCCGTTGTCGCCGCCGGTCCAGTCGCTCAGGGTGTAGGCGACGAAGTAGGCCATCTGGCTGAAGGCCAGGGTCAGCATCACGAAGTAAATGCCGGTGCGACGGATCGCCAGGGCGCCCACCAGGAAAGCCAGGAAACCACCGGCGACGGCGGCACCCAGCAGTGCGCTGAACAGCCCCAGTTGCAGGTGAATCATCAACAGCGCCGCGCAGTAGGCGCCGGCCCCGAAGAAGATGCCTTGGCCGAACGACAGCAGCCCGGTGTAACCCAGCAGCAGGTTGCAGGCGAGGGCGGCCATGGCAAAGATCAGGATCTCGGTGGCCAGGGTCGCCGAGGGCAGAATCAACGGCAGGCCGATCAACACCACGAGCACCAACAGCAGCATGTAGCGCGACTGGGTCTTGGCGAACGGCAAGGGATTTTTCTCGCTCATGTCAGGCTCTCCCGAATAGGCCGTAAGGACGCACCAGGATCACCACGGCCATCGCACCGTAGATCATCAGGCTCGCGCCCTGGGGCCAGAGTGTGGTCATCAGGCTTTGCACCACGCCGACCAGCAGGCCGCCCACCAGTGCACCGCTGAAGGAACCCATGCCGCCAATCACCACCACCACGAACGCCACGCCGAGGATTTCCGGGCCGACAAAGGGCTGGGCGCCGCGCAACGGGGCGAACAGCACACCGGCCACACCGGCGAGGGCCACGCCGAGGGCGAAGGTCATGGAGAACAGGCGGAAAATGTTGGTGCCCAGCAGGGACACGGTTTCCGTGCTTTCACTGCCGGCCCGCACCAGGGCGCCGAAGCGCGTGCGTTCCAGCAGCAGCCACAGGCCAAGGCCAACGAGGCCGGAGAACACGATCAGGAACAGGCGGTAGTAGGGGTAGACAAAATCGCCCACCACCAGCACCCCGCGCAGCAATTCCGGTACGGCGACGCTCTTGCCCACCGGGCCCCAGATCATCACGCTGGCTTCCTGGATGATCAGGGCAATCCCCAGGGTCACCAGAATCTGGAACATGTGCGGCAAGTGATAAATCCGCTGGATCAATAATCGCTCGATCACCCAGGCCAGCGCGGCCACCACCAGCGGCGCGATCAGCAGTGCCAGCCAGAAGCTGCCGGTGAGGCTGACGGCGGTGTAGCAGATGTAGGCGCCCAGCAGGAAAAACGCACCGTGGGCGAAGTTGACGAAGTTCAGCAGGCCGAAAATGATCGTCAAGCCGACCGCGATCAGGAAGTAGATCATCCCAAGGCCCAGGCCGTTGAGAATCTGGAACAGGTAAAGATTAAGCATGCAGGAACCCTCGGCAGGTGGCCGCATGAGCGGCCCTGCGCTGTGTCACCAGTAGATTTTCAGCGGATCAGCCGAGCACGCAGCCCGTGGCTTCCACCGGCGGGAACGACTGGCCGGAGCTGAGCACCTTGGCCAGATCGTCCTTGTCGGCCATGTCGCCTGCGGCCTTGCCCACCAGCAGGTAGTAGTCCTTGATCACCTGATGGTCGCCGGCGCGGATCGACTCCTTGCCGGTGGGGCCTTCGTAGCTCAGGCCCTGCATGGCCTTGGCCACGGTCGGCCCGTCGAAACTGCCGGTGGAGATGATGGTTTCGAGCATGACCTTGGTGCTGATGTAGTCGGCGGCCAGCGGGTAAGTGGGGTTGATGCCGTATTTGGCCTTGGTGAGTTTCACCAGGTCACGGTTGAGCGGGGTGTCGACCTGATGCCAGTACTGAGCGCCGAGGTACACACCTTCCAGTACGTCACTGCCCAGCTCCTGGAACTGGTCGAGGCCGGCGGACCACACCAGCAACACTTTCATGCGCTCCTTGATACCGAAGTTCACCGCCTGACGCAGGGTGTTGGACGACTGGCTGCCGAAGTTCAGCAGCACCAGCACGTCGGGTTTGGCGGCGATGGCATTGGTCAGGTAGCCGGAGAACTCCTGCTCCTGCAGCGAGTGGTAGCTGTTGCCGGCGTGTTCCAGGCCATGCTCGGCCAGCACCGATTTGGCGCCTTCGAGCAGGGCTTCGCCGAACACGTATTGCGGGGTGATGGTGTACCAGCGCTTGGCGTCGGGCAGCAGCTTGATCAGCGGCACGAGGGTCTCGCGGATCGCGCCGTAGGTCGGCACCGACCAGCGGAACGTGGCGCTGTTGCAGTCCTTGCCGGTGACTTCATCGGCGCCCACCGGGGTCATGAACACGCCACCGGCCTTGCTCACTTCCTTGGCCACCGCGAGTGCCGAAGACGACAGGGTACAGCCCTGGAAAAAGCGTGCGCCGTCCTGCTGGATCGCTTCCTGGACTTTACGCACGGCCTTGCCGGCGTTGCCTTCGGTGTCGATCACTTTGTAGACCAGCGGGCGGCCGAGTAACTCGGGATGCTGTTCCACCGCGAGGCGTGAACCCATGTCGGCAAATTTGCCATAACTGGCAAAGGCGCCAGACATGGACTTGAGGCCGTAAAAGGTAAAAGGCTCGGCGGCGAATGCAGAACGCACGCTCAGCGGGAGGCTGAGGGCGGCGGCTGCGGTGAGACTGGCTTTCAACAACGTACGACGCTGCATGGGGTGACTCCCTGGATTAGTTATTGGCAGGAGTGGCAATGGCGATACGGTGGAGCACGGCCTGTGGGCAGGCCTTTTATTGGTGGAGGGTGCGGCTTAGTGGTTGTGGTCGAACTCCAGCAGAAAGTGCGGGCTGACTTCACCTTCAAGGGCGGTCATGTGGTGTTCGGCGTCGCACATGTGTTCGTGCATCAGGCTGCGTACGGTGGCTTCGTCTTCGGCCCGGAAGGCGATCAGCAGTTGTTTGTGGTAGTCGAGGTTGGCGGCGTCGAATTGCTTGCGCTTGGGTTTGTAGGCTTTTTTCAGCACGACCAGGTCACGCAGCAGGTCGTTGAGGAATTGCGCCATGAAGCTCAGCAGCGGGTTGGGGCAGGCCTTGGCCAGCAGGTTGTGGAATTCGAGTTCGGCGATGCGTTGTTCGCGTTGGCCGGCTTCGCTGTCTTCGGGGGCGCTGCAGAAATCGACGTTGTCCTGGAGGGCGCGGTAGTCGTCTTCGCTCAGGCGGCCCAGGACCGAGACGGCGAGTTCGACTTCGATGACTTTGCGCAGCTGGTAGACCTGTTGGCCGTCCAGGTGCTGGAAGTGCAGGTAGTTGCGCAGGGCGCGGCTGGCGGGTTCGGTGCCGGCCTGGTTGAGATAGGCGCCGCCGCTGGGGCCGGTGCGGGTGTTGACCAGGCCTTCGACTTCCAGCGCCTTGAGGGCTTCGCGGGCGGAGCCTTTGGAGCACTGGAAGCTTTCCATCAGTTCGCGTTCGGTGGGCAAGCGGTCGCCGGGCTTCAGGGCATCGGTGACGATGGAGCGTTTGACCGACTCGACGATCACGTCGGAGAGCTTCTGGCGTTTGCGGCGCAGCGGGCGGCTTAGCATGGTGTTTGATTGATCCTATTAATGCGGATTAATAGTACTTAATAGGGGTTTGGGGTGGGGCGTCAACGGAGGGGGTCGCTTTTGGTTTGGATGGGTCGTAAATGGTGGGGGTGTGCATATCCGTTGCTGCGGTAACGGCCGCCTATGGTTCCGCTCTTACAGCGGCTCACTTTTGAAGAGCGCAAAAGTAAGCAAAACGCTCTTGCCCCACCACTCG
>NZ_JACAPT010000044.1:0-135977 GCF_013385565.1 Pseudomonas sp. E6002
GGGCCATGGATGGCCCGTCGCGGCGGCCCGCTTCGCGGTGCCGGAGTGAGGGAACGCCGAGCCCTAGCGAGGCGCCGACAGGCGGGGCAGAGCGTTTTGGTTACTTTTGCGCTTTTCAAAAGTGACCCGCTGTAAGAGCGGAACCATAAGCCGCCGTTACCTAAATAACGGATATGTACTCAACCCCAATCAAGAATAAGCCACCCGAGCAGCCCCAACCCCAAGCCCCTCCCGAAACGCCAAATAATGCTTCAACACCTGCACCGGCGCCTCAATCTGCGGGTAGTGCCCTATATTGGCCAGCAACACCGTATCCGCGTGCGGCACCAGCTCACGATAACGCTGAACCATATGCCCCCCGGAAATCGGATCAACCTCCCCATCGATCACCCGCAACGGCACCTCCCCCCGCTGCATGGCCGCCACCCATCGATCCCGCTGCCGCCGACGCTGAGGAATATACGCAATCAACTTGTGCAAAATCCGCGGCCCATCCTGGCTCTCGATCAAGCTCCAGAAATCATCCAGCGCACTCTCACTGGGCCGAGTCGCCGGCCCGAAAATCTGCCCAAAACTGTTAGCCAGGGCATTACGCCCAAACGCCCGCCCGATCATCCAACCCAATGGGCTCAGCAACAGCTTCTGCACCAACGCCGGACGATGCGTCTCCGGAAACAACCCACCGTTGAGAAACACACAACTGCCCATCCGAAACCGGCCTTCGTAATGCCGCGCCAACAACTCCTGCGCAACACTGTCACCGTAATCATGGGCCAACACATGCACCGGCTGCTGCACCCAAAGATGCTCCAGCAACGCCTGTTGCAAGTCCGCCTGCTCCAGCAGGCAATAGGTGTGGTCCAGCGGCTTGGCCGAATCGCCAAACCCCAGCATGTCGCAGGCAATCACTTGATAGCGCTGGGCCAACGGCTGCCAGAGGTAATGCCAATCCCAACTGGCCGTGGGAAAACCATGGATCAGCAGCAACGGCTCGCCCTGCCCCGCCACCCAGTACCGAATGGTGCGGCCGCGAAACTCAAAGCTCTGGGCACGCTGGCGCCAGATGCGCAGCGGGATCTCGGCGAGTGGCATCAGCTTTTATACCCGGGGTCGAGTGCATCGAGTTTGCGCAGCAACGCCGGCCACGCCAGCGCGCCGCCCATGCCCTGAGCGCTTTTGGTGACCCCAGCGATCATCGCCCGGGCACCGGCCAATATCTGCGGCGCAATGCTGATCAGTTCAGCGCCACCGTTCTGCGCCATCACCTGGATATCGCAGGTGCGCTGGAAGATGAACATCATCAGGAACGTATCGGCGATGCTCCCACCACAAGTCAGCAAACCGTGGTTGTGCAGCATCAGGAAATTGTTTTCGCCAAGGTCGGCCTGTAAGCGGGCCTTTTCCTCGTGGTTCAGCGCCACACCTTCGTAGGCGTGATAGGCCAGGCTGGACAACACGAACAACGATTGCTGGCTGATGGGCAGCACGCCCTGTTTCTGCGCGGAGACGGCAATGCCGGAGGCGGTGTGGGTGTGCAGCACGCAGACCACATCGTGCCGCACTTCGTGCACCGCACTGTGAATGGTGTACCCGGCAGGGTTGACCTCGTAGGGACTGTCCATCAGCTTGTTGCCGGCCTGATCGACCTTCACCAGGCTCGACGCGGTGATCTCGTGGAACATCAGCCCGTAGGGGTTGATCAGGAAGTCTTCGGTGCCCGGCACCTTGGCCGAGATGTGGGTGAAAATCAGGTCGTCCCAACCATGCATCGCCACCAGGCGATAGCACGCGGCGAGGTCGACGCGGGCCTGCCATTCGGCCGCGCTGACCTGGTCTTTTACACTGTGTGTTGATTGAACAGTGGCTAGGCTCACGGCAATGACCTCCTTGGCGCGCTTATTATTGTTTTTTTGAGTGAAGAGGCAGTCTAGTCAGACCTCGAGGCCGCCGTAGTTGCATTGGCAGCCAGCTTGATGACCGAACGGGTCAGTCCTGAGGATAGTTCGATTTTGTTCTGCGCGTGTCAGAGAAGCGACGCCAATAAAGGCGCGGCGAACAGGTTGAGCAAGCCGGTCAGCACCATTACCAGGCCCGCCACGGAGCCTTCCTCACCGCCCACCTCATGAGCCCGGCTGACACCCGCGCCATGAGCGCCCACGCCAAACAATGCGCCACGGGCCAATGGCGTGCGCAACGGCAGCCACTTGAGCAGTACACCGCCGAGCATGGCGCCGAACACTCCGGTGAACATCACGAATACGGCCGTCAGCTCCGGCACGCCACCCAGGTCGGAAGACACCGGCATGGCGAACGGCGTGGTGATCGAACGGGGCACCAACGACATTGTCACCAAGCTGTCGAGCGCCAAGGCTTTGGCCAGGCCATACGAAGTGGCGATGGACGCTGCGCTGCCCGCCACCATCCCCAGCAATAACGCTGACCAATGACGCATCAGCAACTGGCGCTGTTGCCAGATCGGAATGGCGAACGCCACGGTCACCGGGCCCAGCACCAGCATCAGCCAGTGGGTGTCGGTGGAGTATTCGGCATAGGCCGTCTTCATCGGCACGGCCACGGCCAGTAACAGCGCGGGCACCAGGATCAGCGGCGACAGCAGGTAACGCCCGGTGCGCCGGTAGATCCAGCGGCTGAAGGCGTAGGCGCCGAGGGTCAGCGCCAGCCAGAACATCGGCATCAGCTCAAGCTTCATGGCGCAGCTTCCAGCGGCAGACGAATTCCACGGTAAACGCAGTCACCAGCATCACCGACAAGGTGCTGAAGCCGATCACCAACATGATCCGCCAGCCGTCGTGCTTTACCAGGCCACCGTAGTCCAAAAGGCTCATCAAGGCAGGAATAAAGAACAGCAGCATCTCGGCCATCAGTACACCGGCGCCCAGTTGCAGAGCCGCCGGCTTGACCAGGCCAGTGGCGAAGGTCAGCAACAACAGGCCCAGGCCGATCACACCACCGGGAATAGGCCAGCTCAGCCAGGCGGCCAATTGGCAGCCCAGAAAATATATGGCCAGCAGCACAATCAGTTCAGTCAACAACCGACCGACGACTTTGAAGGTGAAACGTTTCATGAGCTTTGGGTCCTCGCAGGGCTCCCATTTTAAAGAGGCCCCTGGCATCCCCACAGCGAATTGTTAGACTGCAAGCTATTCCAAACTGGAATCATGTCGATGGAATTTAAACAACTGCGCAGCTTTGTCGAAGTGATCCACCGCGGCGGCTTTACCCAGGCCGGCAAAACCCTGCACATCAGCCAGTCCGCCGTCAGCAAGCAGGTGGCACAACTGGAGCAAAGCCTGGGCACGCCGCTGCTGGATCGCCTGGGTTCGCAGATTCGCCTGACGGCTGCCGGACAAGTGGTGCTGCAGCGGGCGGAGGCCATGCTGCGCCAGCAAACCGAATTGCTCAGTGAGCTGGATGACTTGAATCAGTTGACCCGTGGCGAGTTGCGCATGGGCCTGCCGCAGTTGGGCGGCGACACGTTGTTCGCCGGGCTGTTTGCCGAATACCGCCGCCGTTATCCGAACGTCACCATCCAGTTGCTGGAAGGCGGCAGCCGCAATATCGAGCAGGCGATCTTGAGCGGAGAGCTGGAAGTGGGCGGCAGCCTGATGCCCAGCGACCCGGCATTCGCCTGGCAGGCATTCTGCGATGAACCGCTGGATGCCCTGCTGCCGATGGACCATCCATTGGCCGATAACGCGCAGATCCGCCTGGAGGAGTTGGCTGACACGCCGTTCCTGATGTATCAGCGCAGTTTTGTGTTGAACGACCGCCTGCTACAGGCCTGTCAGCAATTGGGCTTCACCCCGAAGGAAAGCGGGCGCAGTGGCCAGGCGGATTTTCTCGCCGCATTGGTGGCCGCCGGCCAAGGCGTGGTGCTGCTGCCCAGCGTAGTAGCCCGGGGCCTGATAAGGCCCGGCGTGGTGCGCCTGACGCTCAAGGCGCCGGACTACCTGCGCTGGGACATTGCCTTTATCTGGCGTGAGGGTGCCTACCTGTCGAAAGCCGCCCAGGCCTGGCTGGCGTTATTGCGCGAGTTCCCGGTCAACCGCGCAGTGCAGTAACCAACTCGGCCAGCCACGGCTCGGCGTCGGCTTCCGGGGTCACGCTTTCGCTGGCGTCCAGGCGCAGCATCGGCAGCACTTCGTGCACGCCCAACTCGGCAAACAGCTCGCGCATTTGCTCGCCGCCGCCGCAGAACGTGTCGCCATAGCTGGCGTCGCCCAGGCCGATCACCGCGCCGGGCAAGCCTCGCCAGGCGGCCGGCAGTTGGTCGCGAATGGTCGAGTAAAGCGGCTGCAGGTTGTCGGGCAGTTCGCCCATGCCAGTGGTGGACGTCACGGCCAGGAAGGCTTCCGGAGCAAAGCCCTGTACGTCGGCGAGGGTTGCCCGCGGGTTGTGCCAGGCGTCGAAGCCGGCAGCGTTGAGGATGCTTGCAGCATGACGGGCGACTTCTTCAGCCGTGCCGTACACCGAGCCGGAAAGGATGGCGACTTTCATCAATCTGATCCTGTAGCTGACTAAAAGCCTGGGATATTAACAGCTGGGGCCCATGGACAGGCTGCCGGCATGTCTTAAACTGCAAACTCCAACTACAAGCCATGGACCGCTCAATGATTAACGCCAAGCTGATGCAACTGGTGATCAACGCTTCCAACGACGGCATCGTTATCGCCGAGCGCGAAGGCAAGGACAAGCCACTGATTTATGTGAACCCGGCCTTCGAGCGCATGACTGGCTACACCCTCGACGAAATCCTCTATCAGGACTGCCGCTTCCTGCAATCGGGCGATCGTGACCAGCCGGGGCTGATGGCGATTCGCGAAGCCCTGGAGAGTGGCGGCGCCTGCCGGGAAATCCTGCGCAATTACCGCAAGGACGGCACACATTTCTGGAACGAGCTGTCGTTATCGACGGTTTATAACCCGGCCGACAAGCAGACCTACTTTGTCGGTGTGCAGAAGGATGTGACCGTTCAGGTCAAGGCCCAGCAGCGTGTCGCGCAACTGGAAGCCCAGTTGGCTGACCTCAAGGCGGAGCTTGCGGCACTCAAGGCGACGAGCGGATCTAACAAAAACTAGAAAACGCGGTCTTTAAAGAGATAATGGCGTTTTAATACCTTTTTCTTGAGCAAGATCAATGCAACGCGACGCGCTTTTGACGCAGGACGAGCTGGATTTTATTCAGACCATGCACCATAACCCGCAACTCAATGTGCGGGACGCGTCGTCGAGCCTGACGGTCAATGGCGGT
This sequence comes from Pseudomonas sp. E6002, assembly GCF_013385565.1. Lineage (NCBI taxonomy): Bacteria > Pseudomonadati > Pseudomonadota > Gammaproteobacteria > Pseudomonadales > Pseudomonadaceae > Pseudomonas > Pseudomonas sp. E6002. The sequence continues at coordinate 5,272 of NZ_JACAPT010000044.1, forward strand.
GCGCAGATTCGTGATCTGCTCACCCGCCTGGCCGCCCATGACCATGTCACCCTCCAGGCCCAATTCGACAACCAGCAAATGACGTTTCCGCTGCAATTGGTGGAAGACGAGTTTCATGCCGTGCATCTGCGGCTGGGTGTACCGAGTATTTTCGAAGACGGGCCGATGATCCGCCCGTGGCGCCTGGCGCTCGAAGAGCCGGTACCCCTGGAAAACATCAAGGGCCAGCCCGGTGCGCTGTGGGTGCATGAGGTGTCATTCAAGGGATTGCTGGTGGAAATTCGCGGGCGGATCAAGGCGCCAAGAACCTTTTCGCTGTGGTTCAGTCCGTCCGGGTACGAGCGCATTTCGGTGCGGGGCACGCTGGAACGGGAAACTGCCCGAGGATTGTTCGCCTACCGCCTGAGCCAGAACGATGTGGATGAGACCGAGCGCCTGCGCCAGTTTATCCTGCAGCAACATCGCCTTTTTCACCCCGAAGTCCACGCCTGAAGTCAGGTATCCAGGTTACCGCGCAGAAACTGCTGCAAGCGGCGCTGCATCAATCGCCCTTCGTTACCCAGGCAGCCGACGGATGAACCCGCCAGTTGTTCCTGCGCCAACTCCGCCGCATCGCCGGCCAGCAACAGCGGGCAATCCAGGGTCAGGGCCAACCGTTCAAGGCGCCGAGGCAAGCCATTGGCCGGCGAGTGATTGGAGAACACCACAAGGGCTTGTGGCCTGGTTTTTTCACAGACAAGGGTCAATTCATCCATCGGCTGGCCCACAGCCAGAACCTTGACCGCCAACTCGTCACCGCTCATCAACAGGCCTGCGACCAACAACTCCAGCTCTCGGCACTCCCCCGCAATGGCCGCCAGCAATACCCGCGGCGCCGCTGAGGCACAGCCTATCTGCAGGCGTTTCCAGGTTCGGCTGCGCAGGAATCCATCAAAAAACAGCCATTCACTGGTTTGGCCAAACAACCCCTGATGTCGCAACAGTTGCTGCCAGAGGGGCATCAGGATGTCCTGGAACACCACCGCGACCGGGTAGGCAGCGAAAATCTGGCCATACAACCGGTCCAGTTGCCGGTCGTCGAAGGCACCGACGGCCATTCGCAACTGCGCCTGCCATTGGCTCCATTCATGCTCTGCACCTGCCGGCGAAGCAGCCGCCGCTTCGACTTGATGATCGTCGCGGGCGAGGATCTTGCCGACCTTGCTCACGGCCACGCCACGCTCGATCCAGTCAAGAATGCGATGAACGGTCTCGATATCGGTGCGCGAATACAGGCGATGCCCACTTTCGGTGCGAACCGGGTGGATCAGCCCGTAACGCCGTTCCCAGGCACGCAAGGTGACAGGGTTGATGCCTGTCAATCTCGCGACTTCGCGAATCGGAAACAGCTCATCGGAATCGGCAGGGTTGCCAAGGGCCATTTCGGGACGTGGAGCAGTCATTACAGACATCAGGGCATCAATATACTGTCAGGAACTTGGATCCCATTTAACGCCCATACAGCTGTCCGATTCAAGGTCTTCGACAAGCCGACCAATGTCGCTGGTGTATTTCTGCAAAACAGGAATAATCCTTGCCTGTTTTTTCAACGTGGCTGCTTACCCCGCAGCTTCGTTCGTGCGCCGCCTACCCGGCCCAGTGCACCTGATCCTTATGGAGATACACAATGTCTACCTCCCCCGTCACCCTGATGGTTGCGCGCCGCGTGGCCAAGGGCCGCTATGAAGAGTTGATGGCCTGGCTGCGCGAAGGCGAGCAATTGGCCACGGACTTCCCCGGTTACCTGGGTTCAGGCGTGCTTGCACCGCCGCCCAACGATGACGAGTTCCAGATTATTTTCCGCTTCGCCGACGAAAAAACCCTGCATGCGTGGGAGTTTTCCGCCTCCCGTGGTGCATGGCTCGGGCGTGGCAGTGAGCTGTTTGCTGCGCCGTCGGAGCATCGCGTACGCGGTATCGACGGCTGGTTTGGCGCCGCCGCCGCACGTCCGCCGCGCTGGAAGCAGGCCGTGGCCATCTGGCTGGCATTTTTCCCGGTGTCGCTGCTGTTCAACTTCGGCCTTGAGCCGCTGCTCAGCGAGTTGGGGTTGTTGAGCCGTGTGCTGGTCAGCACCCTCGCGCTCACGCCATTGATGGTTTACTTCTTTATCCCGTTGTCGACCCACCTGCTGGCCGGCTGGCTGCATCCGGCGCCAGCCCGGGTAAAGGCCACCGAAGCCGCTGCTTGAGTACAAGGGAGGCCGCTCGCTGGTATAGTTTTAGCCTGCCAGCGATTCGAGCCTCTCATGTCTTCAACACCCGCCCCGATCCTGATCACCGGTGCCGGCCAGCGCGTCGGCCTGCATTGCGCCCAGCGCCTGCTGGACGAAGGGCAGCCAGTGATTTTCAGCTACCGCACCGAACGTCCCGGCGTGCAAGCCTTGCGCGAACGCGGTGCGATCGGTGTGTTTGCCGACTTCTCCAATGAGACCGGTATTCTCGCCTTCATCGACGAACTGAAGACGCACACCCAAAGCCTGCGGGCGATCATTCATAATGCCTCGGCCTGGGTGGCGGAAGCGCCCGGCGACGAGAGCCGCGCCTTTACCGACATGTTCAGCGTGCACATGCTTGCGCCGTACCTGATCAACCTGCATTGTGCTTACCTGCTGCAACGCTCCACGCCTGCGGATATCGTGCACATCAGCGATGACGTGACCCGCAAGGGCAGCCGCCAGCACATTGCCTACTGCGCCACCAAGGCCGGGCTCGACAGCCTGACCTTGTCGTTTGCCGCGCAGCTTGCACCGGATATCAAGGTGAACGGCATTGCCCCGGCAATGGTGATGTTCAACGAGGGCGACGACGCGGCTTACCGCGCCAAGGTCCTGGCCAAGGCGGCACTGGGCATCGAGCCCGGCCCCGAGGTGATTTACCAGAGCGTGCGCTACCTGCTGGATAACCCGTATGTCACCGGTACCACCCTGACCGTCAACGGCGGGCGGCATATCAAGTAAGCCGTTTGCGAGGATGTTGTATGACTTTGTCCCTGCCCCACCACTACCGCGAGATCCTCAAGGGCCTGGGTGAAGACCCCGAGCGCGAGGGTTTGCTCGACACGCCAAAGCGTGCCGCCAAGGCCATGCAGTACCTGTGTCACGGCTACGAGCAGAACCTGGAAGAAATCGTCAACGGTGCGCTGTTTGCCTCCGACAACGACGAGATGGTGATCCTCAAGGACATCGAGCTGTATTCGCTGTGCGAGCATCACCTGCTGCCCTTTATCGGCAAGGCCCATGTGGCCTATATTCCGACCGGCAAGGTGCTCGGCCTGTCGAAGCTGGCGCGTATCGTCGACATGTTCGCCCGTCGCCTGCAGATCCAGGAAAACCTCACGCGGGAAATCGCCGACGCCATCCAGACGGTGACCCAGGCCGCCGGCGTGGCGGTGGTGATCGAAGCCAGGCACATGTGCATGATGATGCGCGGTGTCGAAAAACAGAATTCAACCATGAACACCTCGGTGATGCTCGGCGCCTTCCGCGAGTCGAACACCACGCGCATGGAGTTCCTGCAACTGATTGGACGGAGCAAGTAGCAATGCCACAACTTCAGCCAGGCATGGCGCGCATCCGGGTCAAGGACCTGTGCCTGCGCACGTTTATCGGGATCAACGAGGATGAAATCCTCAACAAGCAGGATGTGTTGATCAACCTGACCATCCTGTATGCCGCCCAGGAAGCCGTGCGCGACAACGACATCGACCACGCGCTGAACTACCGCACCATCACCAAGGCGATCATCGCCCATGTGGAAGGCAACCGCTTTGCCCTGCTGGAGCGCCTGACCCAGGAGATCCTCGACCTGGTGATGAGCAATACATCGGTGCTGTACGCCGAAGTCGAAGTCGACAAACCCCATGCGTTGCGTTTTGCCGAATCGGTGTCGATCACCCTGGCGGCCAGTCGCTAACCCTTACCTTTGCAGTGAGCATCATGAACGATCAACAACGCCTCGAACTCGAAGCCGCCGCCTTCCGCCGGCTGGTGGCCCACCTGGACAGCCGCAAGGATGTGCAGAACATCGACCTGATGAACCTCTCGGGCTTCTGCCGCAACTGCTTGTCCAAGTGGTACAAGGCCGAGGCCGACGAGCGCCAGATCGAGCTGAGCCTCGATGACGCCCGTGAAGTGGTGTACGGCATGCCGTACGCCGAGTGGAAAGCCCAATACCAGCAAGAAGCCAGTGCCGAACAGCAAGCGGCATTCGCCAAAGGAAAAACCCATGACTGACCTGAATACCCTGCGCGCCAGCCTCAACAGTGGCAAACATGTTTTTGCCGATACCCTGGCCTTTGTGGCTGCCGGTTACGACTACCAGCCACAAGCGTTCACCAATGGCAGCGTGGAAAACGCCGCCGGGCAGAACGAAGGTTCGTGCAAGACCCTGGGCCTGGCGCTGCTGGAAGGCTTGAGCGACCAGGAAGCGCTGTTGGCGTTTGGCGAGCATTACCGTTCGGTGCTGGCCACGCCTGAAGGCAGTGACCATGGCAACATTCGTGCGCTGATCGAGCATGGGTTGGCGGGTGTGAAGTTTGCCGCACAGCCACTGACCCGCAAATCCTGAGTCAGACATAGATCAAAATGTGGGAGCGGGCTTGCTCGCGAAAGCAGAGTGTCAGTCAATACATCGGGTGACTGACACACCGCTTTCGCGAGCAAGCCCGCTCCCACATTTGGACTGCGGTGATCATCAAATCCCGTGCATAAAAAAACCGGCCTCGCAGCCGGTTTTTTTGTTTCTGCGGTTTAGAACGAAGCGTCCTTCAAACCGTCGAGGTAACGCTCGGCATCCAGGGCCGCCATGCAACCGGCGCCGGCGGAGGTGATCGCCTGGCGGTACACGTGGTCGGCCACGTCACCGGCAGCGAAGATACCTTCGATATTGGTGGCTGTCGCATTGCCTTCACGGCCGCCCTGCACGATTAGGTAACCGTCTTTGGCATCCAGCACGCCTTCGAACAACGAGGTGTTCGGAGTGTGGCCGATGGCGATGAACACGCCGTCGACTTTCAGCTCGTCGAAGCTGCCGTCGTTGTTCTTCAGGCGAGCACCGGTCACGCCCATATTGTCGCCCAGAACTTCATCCAGGGTGGCGTTGAGCTTGAGGATGATCTTGCCTTCGGCCACGCGGGCATGCAGCTTGTCGATCAGGATCTTCTCGGCGCGGAAGGTCTCGCGACGGTGAACCAGGGTCACGGTGCTGGCGATGTTGGCCAGGTACAGCGCTTCTTCCACCGCGGTGTTGCCGCCACCGACCACAGCCACTGGCTTGTTGCGGTAGAAGAAACCGTCGCAGGTCGCGCAGGCGGAAACGCCCTTGCCCATGAACGCTTCTTCCGACGGCAGGCCCAGGTAACGAGCGCTGGCGCCGGTGGCGATGATCAGCGCGTCACAGGTGTACACGCCGCTGTCGCCGGTCAGGCTGTAAGGCTTCTTGGAGAAGTCGACCTTGTTGATGTGATCAAACACGATCTCGGTTTCGAAACGCTCGGCGTGCTCTTTCATGCGCTCCATCAGCACCGGGCCGGTCAGGCCGTGGACGTCGCCCGGCCAGTTGTCGACTTCAGTGGTGGTGGTCAACTGACCGCCCGCTTGCATGCCGGTGATCAGCAACGGCTTGAGGTTGGCCCGGGCAGCGTAGACGGCAGCGCTGTAACCGGCAGGGCCGGAACCGAGAATAATCACTCGCGAATGACGGGTATCAGACATGACTCACTCCTATCGACCGCCCGGACTACAGAACGGCTGGAATAAAAAAGGACCGCGAAGCACTTGGGGAAGGCTTGAACTCGCAGATCCTGAAAATAATGGGTGCAGAGTATAGAGGGAGGCAAGATAAAGGAAATACGGATTAACAATCCAGCTCATAGGTGGTCTCTATCCCATGCCTTCTATTAATCGACACCTTTGTTACCGTTAATGTCGCGATGCGGGCCGTGCTTTCCCGGTACTCCCAAAGCCGGTAAGGTCGGCGCGTTCGCCCCTATTGCCCGGAGTTATCCATGCCCGCCCCCGTTCTTTCAGGCCCACAGTACCTGCGCGAAGGTCTCAAACTGGTACTCAGCCCCGGCCTGCGGCTGTTTGTGCTGCTGCCGCTGGCAATCAACCTGATCCTGTTCGTCGGATTGATCTACTTCGCCGGCCATCAGTTCAGCCTGTGGGTCGACACACTCATGCCGACGCTGCCGAGCTGGCTGAGCTTCCTCAATTATCTGCTGTGGCCTTTATTTGTGGTGCTGGTGGTGCTGATGGTGTTTTTCACCTTCACCATGCTTGCCAACATTATCGCCGCGCCGTTCAACGGCTTTCTGTCGGAAAAGGTCGAAGTGGTGGTGCGCGGCACCGATGATTTCCCGGCGTTCAGCTGGGGCGAACTGGCGGCCATGGTCCCGCGCACCCTGGCCCGGGAGATGCGCAAACTGGGTTACTTCCTGCCCCGGGCCATCGGCCTGTTTATCCTGTCGTTCATCCCGGTGGTCAATCTGGTGGCAGCACCGCTGTGGCTGCTGTTTGGTGTGTGGATGATGGCGATCCAGTACATCGACTACCCGGCGGACAACCACAAGCTGGGCTGGAACGAAATGCTCGCCTGGCTGCGCCAGAAGCGCTGGCAGAGCATGAGTTTTGGCGGGATCGTTTACCTGGTGTTGCTGGTGCCGGTGGTCAACCTGCTGATGATGCCGGCAGCGGTGGCCGGGGCGACGTTGTTCTGGGTGCGTGAGCAAGGCGCCGAGGCCATGGCCATTAAAAAGGCCTGAGCCGTCACAAATCCATCATCCAAAAGACACAATGACGACATGGCCCACGCCGACACTGTGGGTCATGACGACAGCTTCGCTCCACATCACCCTGATCACCGAAACCTTCCCGCCAGAGATCAACGGGGTGGCCAATACCCTTGGCCGCCTGTGTGACGGTTTGCGCGCGCGTGGGCATCAAGTCGAACTGGTTCGCCCGCGCCAGGGCAGCGACCAGAGCCGGCCCAGTGACGATGGCCTGATGCTTTGCCGCGGCTGGCCTTTGCCGGGTTATCCGGGGCTGCAATGGGGCCAGTCGTCGATGCACAAATTGCTGCGGCGTTGGACCCGCCAGCGCCCGGATGTGCTGTATATCGCCACTGAAGGGCCGCTGGGTTTGTCGGCGTTGCGGGCGGCGCGGCGCCTGGGGATCAGCGTGGTGAGTGGCTTCCACACCAACTTCCAGCAGTATTCCAACCAGTACGGCCTGGGCATGCTGAGCCGGGTGCTGACCCACTATCTGCGCTGGTTCCATAACCGCTCGACCTTGACCCTGGTGCCCAGCGCCAGCCAGCGACTGGAGCTGGAGCGGCGCCATTTCGAGCGCCTGGGCATGCTCGCGCGCGGTGTCGACAGCCAGCTGTTTCACCCGGCCAAACGCGACCCAGCCCTGCGCGAGCAGTGGGGGCTGAGCGATGAAGACATCGCCGTGCTGCACGTCGGACGCCTGGCCCAGGAAAAAAATCTCGGGCTGCTCAAGCGCTGCTTCGACTCGCTGCAAACCACTTACCCACAGCGCCGGTTGAAACTGATCATTGTCGGCGATGGCCCCCAACGGACAATGCTTGAGAAATCGCTGCCTCAGGCAATTTTTTGCGGTACCCGACGCGATGAGGAGCTGGCTCGGCACTACGCCTCAGGGGATCTGTTTCTGTTCCCCAGCCTGACCGAAACCTTTGGCAATGTAGTGTTAGAGGCCATGGCCGCAGGGCTGGGGGTGGTGGCTTACGACCAGGCAGCTGCAACCCAGCATATTCGCCATGGTTACAACGGTGTGCTGGCGATGCCTGGGGACGAGGAGGCATTTTGTGATGCCGCCAACTGGTTGTTGGAGGAGCGTGAAAGTTTGCGCAGGGTCAGGCTCAATGCCCGACAACACGCCAGTCGCCAGGGCTGGCCGGCAATTATTGAGCAGTTTGAAAGCAAGTTACTGGATGTATGCAGGGGCATATCGAGTGTGTACAAAGTCAGCAGCAACACTATGAATGTCTAGTATTCGATGTAGATATTTTTGATCTGCCCAAGCGAACACCCTTGAATGACCAGTAGACAAGCCAACTCAGTGCTGCGTGAGGGGGAATGTTGCGAGTTGCAGTTGGGAACTAGTGCGCAGGTGAACGCCACAACATCAGTGGCGGTTGTTCAGGGTCATAGGAAGAACCAGCCATAAAGCCCAAATACTCTTAGATAAAATATGTGGAGTTCTCCCATGTCGATGCCACTCAACAGCATCCAGCCTTCGTCGTTCAGTCTGCCTCCTGCGCCTTCGGGCTTAGAGAACGGGGGTATTCGCGGCAAGCGGCCTGACGATCAACAAGCAGGCCTCCTTGCATTGCAGCAGCAGCAGAAGCAGCAGGAGCAGGAGCAGGAGCAGGAAAAAAACCAGCTGAAGTTTTAATACAACTCAAGGCAACTTGGCAAAAATGCCTGGAAACTGGTTCCAGGCATTTTTTGCAGCCACGCAGTTAAACGTGTGCGCGTCAAACGAGGGTCGTCAACGCCTCACGACTGAAAGGCAGGATGTCGCCTTCACGGCCTTCGCGAACCTTCAGCGCCCAATCCGGATCCACCAGCAGCGCACGGCCCACAGCGACCAGGTCGAACTCGTCGTTGTTCAGGCGCTCCAGCAGTTTTTCCAGGCTGGCGGGTTGCGCCACTTTGTCGGTGTTGACCATGAACTGCAGGAACTCGCCATCCAGGCCGACGCTGCCCACGGTGATGGTCGGCTTGCCGGTGAGCTTGCGGGTCCAGCCGGCCAGGTTCAGCTCGGAGCCTTCGAATTCCGGTTCCCAGAAACGGCGGGTGGAGCAGTGGAAAATATCCACGCCAGCGTCAGACAGCGGCTTGAGGAATTCACCCAAGGCTTCCGGGGTTTGCACCAGGCGCGCGGTGTAGTCCTGCTGCTTCCACTGGGAGAAACGCAGGATGATCGGGAAGTCCGGCCCCACGGCGGCGCGGACGGCCTGGATCAATTCGATGGCGAAACGCGAACGGTTGGCCAGGCTGCCGCCGTATTCGTCGGTGCGCTGGTTGGTGCCTTCCCAGAAGAACTGGTCCACCAGGTAGCCATGGGCGCCGTGGATTTCAACGCCGTCCATGCCGATGCTCTGGGCATCCTTGGCAGCCTGGGCGAACGCGGCGATCACGTCCTTGATGTCTTGCACGGTCATGCCGTGGACGACGACATTGCCGTCCTTGAGTTTTTCGGTGGGGCCGTAAGCCGGGACGCTGGCATCCGGCTCGGTGCCGATGCGCCGAACGCTGCCCACATGCCACAGTTGCGGAACGATCTTGCCGCCTTCGGCATGTACCGCGTCGACTACTTTCTTCCAGCCGGCCAGGGCGGCTTCACCATAGAAATGCGGGACGTTCGGGTAGCCGTTGGAAGCCGGGTGGCCGACCACGGTGCCTTCGGTGATGATCAGGCCGACACCGGCGGCGGCGCGGCGGCGGTAGTACTCGATCACTTTGGAGTTGGGCACGCCACCCGGAGAAAAGGAACGGGTCATCGGCGCCATGACCACGCGGCTCGGCAGTTGCAGTGCACCGAGTTGGAACGGTTTGAACAAGGCTTGGACAGGCATGGGAGCACTCCATCGGAAAGGAATTTATGATGTGGATAATATGGAGTGTGCAGCGTGTTGGATAGCACTATTGATTGGGGTGATTAAGGGGTAAAAGCGGGAGGGCATGGGGCTGCTTCGCAGCCCAGCGGGAGCAAGCTCCCTCGCCACAGCAAGCTCCCTTGCCATAGGAAACTCCCTGCCACAGGAAGCTCCCTTGCCACAGAAACTCACTCGACAATGCTGAAAGTATCAGCTCAATGCTTTTTCGATCGCCTGAATAATGGAGGGGTCATCCGGCGGTGTACGCGGCGAGAAACGCGCCAGCACCCGGCCGTCCTTGCCCAACAGGAACTTCTCGAAGTTCCAGGTGATGTCCCCGGGAAATTCGGCGCCCTCGCCCGCCAGCAATCGATACAGCTGGTGGCGATCGTGGCCATTCACCTCAAGCTTGCTGCCCAGGGGAAAGGTCACGCCGTAGTTGAGGCTGCAGAATTCCTGGATTTCTTCTTCAGTACCCGGTTCCTGCCCGGCAAATTGATTGCACGGCAGCCCGAGTACGGTGAAACCCTGGTCTTTGTATTGCTGATAGAGGTTTTCCAGCGCGGCGTACTGTGGGGTCAACCCACATTTGGAGGCGACGTTGACCACCAGCACGACTTGCCCCTTGAAGGGCGCCAGAGACAGCTCCTGACCATCCAGGGCTTTGAGTTTAAGGTCGTGGAAAGCACTCATGACGAACTCCAGATATCCCATGTTCTTCGTAACGGCCATTCGAGATTACAGCCGCCAAGTCGGCAAGAATAGCCGCCAAATGAAAAAGGCGCCCGAAGGCGCCTTTTTCCAACTGACAGAGCGTCGCTCAGTCAATTAATGGTGGTGACCACCTTCGCCGTGCACGTGGCCGTGGGCCACTTCTTCCTGGGAAGCGTCACGGATAGCGACGATCTTCACCTGGAAGTTCAGGCGCTGGCCAGCCAGCGGGTGGTTGCCGTCGACGGTCACGTCGTCGCCGTCCAGGTCACGGATGGTGACGATTTGCATCTGGCCGTCCGGAGCGGAAGCGTGGAACTGCATGCCCACTTCCAGCTCGTCGACACCTTCGAACATGCTGCGGCTCAGGGTGCTGACCAGTTCGGCAGCGTATTCGCCGTAGGCATCTTCAGGTTCTACGGCAACGGTCAGTTCGTCACCGACCTCTTTGCCTTCCAGGGCCTTTTCCAGGCCCGGGATGATGTTACCTGCACCTTGCAGGTAGACCAGCGGCGCGCCGCCGGCAGAACTGTCGATGACCTCACCAGCGTCGTTGGTCAGGGTATAGTCAATGGAGACAGCCTTATTGGCGGCGATCGGCATGGGGCGAGACCTTTTGCAGAAGAATGAAGAACGGACAAGTCTAAACAAGGATTTGCCCGAAAGCGAACACAACCCGGACGGACGGGGTCGAACAACTGACCCGACGGTCGTCGGATTTCACCAGGACGAAGACCGGCACTGGGTCGTCGAGCTTTCCTGCGGCCACACCCAGCACCTGCGCCACCAGCCACCCTGGCAATCCCGGGCCTGGGTCACGGACCCGGCGCAACGCCTTGAAAAAATAGACAAGCCCTTTACGTGCGGCTGGTGTGCGCAAGGCTCAGATAAAGATAACCTTGGCACCTGATTCCCGGTAGGCAGCCAGCCATAGGCCGCCACCGAAGCCATGCACCTCCAGAGAATTCGCATGCAGACTTTTTTTATCGCGCCCACCGATTTTGGTGTGGGTCTGACCTCCATCAGCCTTGGGCTGGTGCGCACCCTTGAACGGGCCGGGCTGAAAGTCGGCTTCTTCAAACCGATTGCCCAGCCGCACCCCGGCGACACCGGCCCCGAGCGCTCCACCGAGCTGGTGGCCCGCACCCACGGCCTGAAACCGCCCCAGCCTCTGGGCCTGGCCCATGTCGAACGGATGCTCGGCGACGGCCAGCTCGACGAGCTGCTGGAAGAAATCATCACCCTTTACCAGCAAGCCGCCGTGGGCAAGGACGTGCTGATCGTCGAAGGCATGGTGCCGACCCGCAGTGCCAGCTATGCGGCCCGGGTCAACCTGCACCTGGCCAAGAGCCTGGACGCCGAGGTGATCCTGGTCTCGGCTCCGGAAAACGAAGTGCTGACCGAACTCTCCGGCCGCGTGGAATTGCAGGCCCAGCTGTTCGGCGGCCCGAAAGATCCAAAAGTGCTGGGTGTGATCCTCAACAAGGTGCGCACCGACGAAAGCATGGAAGCCTTCTCGGCGCGGCTCAAAGAGCATTCGCCTTTGTTGCGCAGCGGCGATTTCCGCCTGTTGGGCTGCATCCCCTACCAGCCGGAACTCAACGCCCCGCGCACCCGCGACGTGGCCGACCTGATGGGCGCGCAGATCCTCAACGCCGGCGATTATGAAACCCGGCGCATGACCAAGATCATCATCTGCGCGCGCACCATGCGCAACACCGTGGAGCTGCTCAAGCCCGGCGTGCTGGTAGTGACCCCCGGCGACCGCGACGACATCATCCTCGCCGTCAGCCTGGCCGCCATCAACGGCGTGCCGCTGGCGGGCCTGTTGCTGACCAGCGACACCCTACCCGACCCACGGATCATGGACCTGTGCCGTGGCGCGTTCCAGGCCGGGCTGCCGGTGTTGTCGGTGAGCACCGGCTCGTATGACACGGCCAACCAGCTCAACAGCCTGAACAAGGAAATCCCGATTGATGACCGCGAACGTGCGGAGATCATCACCGACTTCGTCGCCAGCCACCTCGACGCCCGCTGGCTGCACCAACGCTGCGGCACGCCGCGGGAGATGCGCCTGTCGCCGGCGGTGTTCCGTTATCAACTGATCCAGCGCGCCCAGGCGGCCAACAAGCGCATCGTGTTGCCCGAAGGCAGCGAGCCGCTGACCGTGCAGGCCGCCGCCATCTGCCAGGCACGCGGGATCGCCCGTTGCGTACTGCTGGCCAAGCCAGCGGACGTGGAAGCGGTGGCCCGCGCCCATGGCATCGAGCTGCCCGAAGGCCTGGAGATTCTCGACCCCGACCTGATTCGCCAGCGCTACGTGGAGCCGATGGTGGCCCTGCGCAAAACCAAAAGCCTCAACGCGCCGATGGCCGAGCAGCAACTGGAAGACACCGTGGTGATCGCCACCATGATGCTCGCTCTGGATGAAGTGGACGGCCTGGTCTCCGGCGTCATCCACTCCACTGCCAATACCATTCGCCCGGCCTTGCAACTGATCAAGACCGCGCCGGGCTGCACCCTGGTCTCGTCGGTGTTTTTCATGCTGTTCCCCGAGCAAGTGCTGGTATACGGCGACTGCGTGATGAACCCGCACCCCAGCGCGGCGGAGCTGGCGGAAATCGCCCTGCAAAGCGCCGACTCGGCCGCCGCATTCGGTATCACGCCACGGGTGGCGATGATCAGTTACTCCAGCGGTGATTCGGCCACGGGCGAGGAGGTCGAGAAGGTCCGCGAAGCTACCCTGCTCGCCCACGAAGCCCAAAGCTCGCTGCTGATCGACGGCCCGTTGCAGTACGACGCCGCCGCCAACGAAAGCGTGGCCCGGCAACTGGCGCCCAACAGCCTGGTGGCGGGCAAGGCCACGGTGTTCGTGTTCCCGGATCTCAACACCGGCAACACCACCCACAAGGCCGTGCAGCGCAGTGCCGATTGCGTGAGCCTGGGGCCGATGCTGCAAGGCCTGCGCAAACCGGTGAACGACCTGCCCCGCGGGGCGCAGGTGGACGACATCGTGTACACGATCGCATTGACCGCGATTCAAGCCGCCAACCGACCTATGGATGTCTAAATGCTGGATTTTCTACCTGCCGCCGTGCGCGGGGTGATCGCCTCGCTGTTGCTGGCGTTGAATACGATTTTGCTGTGCTCGTTCCTGTTTATCGTGGCGCTGTTCAAGGCGCTGCCGTTTGCCAAGCGCTTCAGCGAATGGCTGATGAACCAGACCCACGAGGCCTGGATCAGCAACAACAAGGCCTGGATGAACCTGGTGCGACGCACCCGCTGGCACCTGAAAGGCCTGGAAGGCCTGGACTATGAACACTCATATCTGGTGACCAGCAACCACCAGAGCTGGGTCGATATCATGGTGCTGCAATACGTGCTCAACCGGCGCATTCGCCCGCTGAAGTTCTTCCTCAAGCAAGAGTTGATCTGGGTCCCGGTGATTGGCTTGGCGTGGTGGACGCTGGGCTTCCCGTTCATGAAGCGCTACACCAAGGCGTACCTGGAAAAGCACCCGGAAAAGAAAGGCAAGGACCTGGAAACTACCCGCAAGACCTGCGCGAAGTTTCGCCACAACCCGGTGGGAATCTTCAACTTTGCCGAAGGCACGCGGTTTACCCCGGGCAAGCATGCACAGCAACAGTCACCGTTTCGCTACCTGCTCAAGCCCAAGGCCGGCGGCATTGCCTTTGTGCTGGATGCCATGGGTGAGCAGCTGAAGTCGCTGGTGAACGTGACCATTCACTATCCTGGTGGGCGCCCCGGTTATTGGGATTTGCTGTGCGGGAATGTGAAGGACGTTGTCGTGCAGTTTGAAGAGGTGCAGATTCCGGCCGAGTTTATCGGCAAGAATTATGAGCAGGATGGGGAGTATCGGTTGGCGTTCCAGGGCTGGATCAACCGGTTGTGGGAAGAGAAGGATGTGCTGCTCGCCAAATTGCACACAGATTATCCCGCCAGTCACTGATCAAAATGTGGGAGCGGGCTTGCTCGCGAATGCGGTATGCCAACCTATACATGTGGCGGCTGACACTCTGCTTTCGCGAGCAAGCCCGCTCCCACATTTGACCGAGTTGTTTCCAAGGCCCCATAAAAAAAGCCCGCCAACATGGCGGGCTTTTTTGTGCGCGGGACGCTTAGATCGCGCCGCGCTGGCGCAGCAGCTCCAGCACTTGCTTGACGCTGTCTTCCAGCGACAACGCCTGGGTGTCGATCACCAGGTCCGCATTCAACGGTACGTCATACGGGAACGACTCACCCGGGATGTTATCGCCGCCCGCCGCGTACAAACCTTGCGGGTCACGCTCGGCACACACCAGCGGCGAAGCCTGCACGTACACGGTCAGCAAACGATCACCGCCGATCAGCGCCTTGGCCTGTTCACGCCCTTCAGCATCCGGGGCAACAAACGCCGCCAACGTCAGCAAGCCGGCCTCGTTGAACTGACGCGCCACGTGCGCGGCACGACGCCAGTTCTCGGTACGCCCGGCACGGTCCTGCGGCAAGCCCTTGTTCAGGTCGTGGCGCAGGTTCTGGCCGTCCAGCACAAACACCGCACGGCCCATGTCGAACAGCTTGCGTTCAACCGCGTAGGCCAGGGTGCTTTTGCCGGCGCCCGACAAGCCGCTGAACAACACGGTCGCCGGTTGCTGGCCGAAGCGCTGGGCGCGTTCTTCGGTGGCCACGTGAGCCAGTTTGCCGTGCTGCGCCGCGCTGCCATGGGTCACCGGCGGCGCGATGATCATGCCCGCAGCCACGGTGCCGTTGGTCAAACGGTCGATGACGATGAACGAACCGGTGGTGCGGTTGCTCGCGTAACCGTCCAGGGCGATGACCGTGTCGAGGCTGACCTTGACCCGGCCAATCTCGTTCAACTGCAAGGCGCTCGCCGGGCCTTCTTCCAGGGTGTTCACATCCACGCGATGCACAATGCTGGTGATGGAACCCGGCACGTAGCTGGTGGCGCGCTTGATGTCGTATTTCTTGCCCGGCAGCATCGGTTCTTCAGCCATCCACACCAGCATGGCGTCGAAAGCATCGGTCACTTGCGGCACGTTGTCGGCATGCACCAGCAGGTCGCCACGGGAGATGTCGATTTCGTCTTCCATGGTCAGGGTCACGGCCTGGCCGGGACCTGCGTTTTCCAGTTCACCTTCAAAGGTGACGATGGATTTGACGCGGCTGCTCTTGCCCGACGGCAGCACCACGACTTCGTCGCCCTTGTGCACGATGCCGCTGGCCAGGGTGCCGGCAAAACCACGGAAGTTCAGGTTCGGACGGTTGACGTACTGCACCGGGAAACGCAGGTCGGTGTAGTTGCGGTCGTTGGCGATCTCGACGGTCTCGAGGATCTCCATCAGCGACTGGCCGGTGTACCAGGGCGAACGCTCGCTCTTGTTCACCACGTTGTCGCCCTTGAGCGCCGACATCGGCACGAAGGCCAGGGTGCTCGGCTTGAACGCGATACCGTCGGCAAACTTCAGGTAATCAGCCTTGATCGACTCGAATACGCTTTGGTCAAAGCCATTGATGTCCATCTTGTTGACGGCCACCACGATGTGCTTGATGCCCAGCAACGAGGCGATGAAGCTGTGGCGACGGGTCTGGGTCTGCACGCCGTAGCGGGCGTCGATCAGGATGATCGCCAGGTCACAGGTGGAGGCACCGGTGGCCATGTTGCGGGTGTACTGCTCATGGCCGGGGGTGTCGGCGATGATGAATTTGCGCTTGGCGGTGGAGAAGTAGCGGTAGGCAACGTCGATGGTGATGCCCTGCTCACGCTCGGCCTGCAGGCCGTCGACCAGCAACGCCAGGTCGATGTCGTCACCGGTGGTGCCGGATTTTTTCGAATCGCGGGTGATGGCTTCCAGGTGATCCTCGTAGATCATCTTGGAGTCGTGCAGCAGGCGCCCGATCAGGGTGCTCTTGCCGTCGTCGACGTTGCCACAGGTCAGGAAGCGCAACATTTCCTTGCGCTCGTGCTGGCCCAGGTAGGCGAGGATGTCCTCGCTGATCAAATCAGATTGATGCGACATGACAGCCCCTTAGAAATAGCCTTGACGTTTTTTATCTTCCATCGAGCCTGCACCATCGTGGTCGATGACACGGCCCTGGCGCTCGGAAGTTCGCGTCAGGAGCATTTCCTGAATGATGTCCGTCAGCGTCTCGGCTTCGGACTCCACCGCGCCCGTCAACGGGTAGCAGCCAAGGGTACGGAAACGTACTTTCTTTTTGACGATTCGGGCTTTGTCTTCGTCGGACAGGTGCTCGAGGATGCGGTCGTCGTCGATCATGATCAACGTGCCGTTCTTCTCGATCACTTCGCGTTCGGCGGCGAAGTACAGCGGGACGATCGGGATGCCTTCCAGGTAGATGTACTGCCAGATATCCAGCTCGGTCCAGTTGGACAGCGGGAACACACGGATCGACTCGCCTTTGTTGACGTTGCCGTTGTAGACGTTCCACAGCTCCGGGCGCTGGTTTTTCGGGTCCCAGCGGTGCTTGCTGTCGCGGAACGAGTACACGCGCTCTTTGGCACGGGATTTCTCTTCATCGCGACGGGCACCGCCGAATGCAGCGTCGAAACCATACTTGTCGAGCGCCTGTTTCAGGCCCTCGGTCTTCATGATGTCGGTGTGCTTGGCGCTGCCGTGGGTGAACGGGTTGATGCCCTGCGCCACCCCGTCCGGGTTGACGTGAGTGATCAACTCAAGACCAAGCTCTTCGACCATCTTGTCGCGGAACTTGTACATTTCCTGGAATTTCCAGCGGGTGTCGACGTGCATCACCGGAAACGGCAGCTTGCCCGGAAAAAAGGCCTTGCGTGCCAGGTGCAGCATCACGGCGGAGTCTTTACCGATCGAGTAGAGCATCACCGGGTTATCGAACTCGGCGGCGACCTCGCGGATGATGTGGATGCTTTCCGCCTCCAGCTGTTTCAGATGCGTCAGTTTGTCGACCATGGTTACTCACGGAAAAACGATCTTATGGACGGCCAGCGGGCCGTGTTCGAGCGGGGCATGCTAGCACAGCGCCTGATTCTATTGAGGGGGCTGGCTAGATCGAAACGGTATATCAATATACCGCTGGGTTTGGCCCGCAGAACGCGGTCAATGTGGGAGCTGGCTTGCCTGCGATGGTATCGCCTCGGTGTATCTGACAGACCGAGCTGTCTGCATCGCAGGCAAGCCAGCTCCCACATTTGATTGGTGGTGTTCGTTAGATCGGGTTTGGGCAATCGATGAAGAGGTGTTCGAGGGCGAAGCGCCGTGCGAGGTAATCGCCCAAGGCTTGCACGCCGTAACGCTCGGTGGCGTGGTGCCCGGCCGCGATAAAGCTGATGTCGTTTTCCCGGGCGCTGTGGAAGGTCTGCTCCGAGGCTTCGCCGCTCAGGTACAGGTCAACCCCGGCGAGCACCGCCTGGTCGATATAGCCCTGGCCGCCACCGGTGCACCAGCCCACGCGGCGGATCATCTCGCTGCCTTCGATCAGCAGGGGCTCGCGGCCCATGGCTTCCTGCACGCGGCGGGCAAAATCACGGGGCGACGCCGGCTCGGCCAGGGAGCCCACCAGGCCGACGACCTTGAGGTTGTCCGGGTCCAGCGGGCCTTCGACGGTGATGTCCAGTTGCCGGGCCAGTTGCACGTTGTTGCCGACCTCAGGGTGCAGGTCCAGCGGCAAGTGATAGGCCAGCAGGCTGATGTCGTGCTTGAGCAGGGTTTTCAGGCGGCGCTGCTTCATGCCGGTGATGCACGGGCTTTCGCCTTTCCAGAAATAACCGTGGTGCACCAGCACCAGGTCGGCCTGGGCTTCGACCGCCGCGTCCAGCAATGCCTGGCTGGCGGTCACGCCGCTGACGATGCGCAGCACTTGCGGTCGGCCCTCGACCTGCAGGCCGTTGGGGCAGTAATCGGCGATTTTGGCACTATTAAGGTAGCGGTCCGCTTCCTCGACTAAGGTGCTCAGGGCAACGGCCATAAAAGACTCCTAAATATCCCGTTCAGAGGCGCTCACGGCCTCGTATAATGCGCGACATTATGGGCGCTCTCCCGCCCCCTGCAACCTGTCAGGATTTTTCTTCATGCTCAAGGCACTGCGTTTTTTTGGATGGCCATTGTTGGCTGGCGTGCTGATCGCGATGCTGATTATTCAGCGTTATCCACAACTGGTCGGCCTGCCGACCCTTGATGTCAACCTGCAACAGGCACCGCAAACCAGCGCGGTGGTACAAGGCCCGGTGACTTACGCCGATGCAGTGGTGATCGCCGCCCCCGCCGTGGTCAACCTGTACACCACCAAGGTCATCAACAAACCGGCGCACCCGCTGTTTGAAGACCCACAGTTTCGTCGCTATTTCGGCGACAACTCGCCCAAGCAGCGGCGCATGGAATCCAGCCTCGGCTCCGGCGTGATCATGAGCCCGGAAGGCTACATCCTCACCAACAACCACGTGACCACCGGCGCCGACCAGATTGTGGTGGCCCTGCGTGATGGCCGGGAAACCCTGGCCCGCGTGGTCGGCAGCGACCCGGAAACCGACCTCGCGGTGCTGAAAATCGATTTGAAAGGCCTGCCCTCGATCACCATCGGGCGCTCCGAAGGGCTGCGCGTAGGTGACGTGGCACTGGCCATCGGCAACCCGTTCGGCGTCGGCCAGACCGTGACCATGGGCATCATCAGCGCCACCGGGCGTAACCAGTTGGGCCTCAACAGCTACGAAGACTTCATCCAGACCGACGCGGCGATCAACCCGGGCAACTCCGGCGGCGCGCTGGTGGATGCCAACGGCAACCTGACCGGCATCAACACCGCGATCTTCTCCAAGTCCGGCGGCTCCCAGGGCATCGGTTTCGCGATTCCGGTGAAGCTGGCCACTGAAGTGATGAAGTCGATCATCGAGCATGGCCAGGTGATTCGTGGCTGGCTGGGGATTGAAGTCCAGCCGCTGACCAAGGAACTGGCCGAGTCGTTTGGCCTGACCGGGCGCCCTGGCATCGTGGTCGCCGGGATCTTCCGCGACGGCCCGGCGCAGAAAGCCGGCCTGCAACTGGGGGATGTGATCCTCAGCATCGACGGCGAGCCGGCCGGAGATGGTCGCAAGTCGATGAACCAGGTGGCGCGGATCAAACCCACCGACAAGGTGGCGATCCAGGTGATGCGCAATGGCAAGGAAATCAAGCTGTCGGCGGAAATCGGCCTGCGTCCGCCGCCTGCACCGGTGAAAGAAGAGGAATAACGGCTTCGGGAGCCCGTTCGCGGGCTCCTGTTACCTAATATTTCGAAAGAAATTCATTCTCATTAGTCATGTTATATTGTTTCAATATCGCTATTGGAACGCTCTATCATGCCGTCTCGAAGATTTGCCCCGCTGGCGGGAATCGCCCTGGGTTTGCTGGTGGACCCGGCCTACGCCGAAGACACCGCCCCCGTTGAACTGGAAGCCACCCGCATCACCAGCGAGGCGTACGAATCAGCCACCGGCCCGGTCAAGGGCTATCGCGCTACCCGCTCCGCCAGCGCCACAAAAACCGACACCGCCTTGCGGGATATCCCACAGTCCA
This sequence comes from Pseudomonas sp. E6002, assembly GCF_013385565.1. Taxonomy (NCBI): domain Bacteria; kingdom Pseudomonadati; phylum Pseudomonadota; class Gammaproteobacteria; order Pseudomonadales; family Pseudomonadaceae; genus Pseudomonas; species Pseudomonas sp. E6002. Next base: position 25,208 of record NZ_JACAPT010000044.1, read on the forward strand.
TCAGCGTGATTCCCGCTTCGGTACTCAACGACCTGGGCAGCACCAACGTCGAGCGTGCCCTTGAGTTTGCCGGCGGCGTGTCCAAACAGAACAACTTCGGCGGCCTGACGCTCTACGAATACAGCGTTCGCGGCTTCACCACGTCAGAGTTTTACGTGGACGGTTTCAGCGCCAACCGCGGTTACCCGAGCACGCCGGACGCGGCGAATATCGAGCGCATCGAGGTGCTCAAAGGCCCCGCCGCCAGCCTGTATGGCCGTGGTGACCCAGGCGGCACGGTGAATATCGTCAGCAAAAAGCCGCAGCCCGAGGCCTTCACCACACTGCAGACCAGCGCCGGCAGTTGGGACCGCTACCGCACCGCGCTGGACGTGAACACGCCGCTGGACAGCGAGGGCAACGTGTTATCGCGGGTCAACCTGGCGGTGGAAGACAACCACAGCTTTCGCAACCACGTTGAGGCCAAACGGGTCTTCGTCGCGCCCTCCATCAGTTGGCAACTGGACCCGGACACCCGCCTGCTGGTGGAAAGTGAATTCGTGCGTCACCGCTCCACTTTCGACCGCGGCATCGTCGCGCCCAACAACCGCTGGAGCGGCGTCTCCCGCTCGACCTTTCTCGGCGAGCCCGACGACGGCGATATCCGCAACCACAACAACCGCCTGCAAGCCAGCCTCGAGCATCACCTCAACGATGCCTGGCAACTGCGCCTGGCCAGCCATTACAAACAAGGCAGCCTGTGGGGCAACGCCTCGGAAAACCGCGCGCTGGATGCCGATGGCCACACCCTCAGCCGCCGCTACCGCGAGCGCTCCACCGGTTGGCATGACAGCATCACCCAGCTCGAACTGCGCGGCCGGTTCGACATCGGCAGTTGGCAGCACGAATTGCTGATCGGCACCGAGTACGAGGACTACCGCAAGAAAGAACGGGTGACCGCCATCGCCGGCGGCGATTACGCCATCGACATCTATGACCCGGTCTATGGCCAGCCCAAACCGAACGGCAAGCGCTCCGGCACTGACTTTTTCGAACAGGTGAAAAGCCAGGCGCTGAACCTGCAGGACCAGATCATCTTCACCGACCGCCTGCGCGGGATGATCGGCGCGCGGTTCGAACACTTCGAGCAGCGCACCGACGACTTCAGCCGCAACCATGCCAAAAGCCGGCAGACCCACGACGCCCTGACCCAACGCGCCGGCTTGCTCTACCAACTGACGCCTGAAGTGGGCCTGTTCGCCAACGCCTCCACCTCGTTCAAACCCAACAATGGCCTGGACGCCGGCGGCAAATCCTTCAAGCCGGAAGAAGGCGTGGGGTATGAAATCGGGATCAAGAGCGAGCTGTTCGACGACCGCCTGAGCACCACCCTCGCCGCCTTCCATATCGAGAAAGAAAATGTCCTGGCCCTGGACCCGGCTACCGACACACAGCGCGCCATGGGCAAGGCCCGCAGCCAGGGTTTTGACCTGCAACTGACCGGCCAGGTGACTGACGCCTTACGGGTTATCGGCGCCTTTGCCTACATCGACGCCGAAGTGACCAAAGGCGACAAAGCCATCCCCACTGGCAGCCGGATTCTCGGCGTAGCCAAACGCAGCGCCAGCTTGCTCGGAGTGTATGAATTCCAGGACGGCTTGCTGCGCGGCTCCGACCTCGGCGCGGCCTTTACCTACGTCGGCGACCGCTCCGGTGAAGCCGGGGGCCGCTTTGAATTACCGGCCTACCACACCGTCGATTTACTGGCCCATTACAAGGCCAGCGACAACGTCACCGTGGGCCTGAACCTCAACAACCTGTTCGATGAAAAGTACTACGAGCGCTCCTACAGCAATTACTGGGTCAATCCCGGCGAGCCGCGCAACTTCACCGTCAGCCTGACCCTCAACCTGTAAAAGGACGTCACCATGCAAGCCTTCAAATCCCTGGCCGTGCTCGGCCTGCTGTTTGCCACCCAAGTCTCGGCCCACGGACTGTGGACCGAACAACGGCGCGGCAATATCGAAGTGATCTACGGCCACGGCGCCGAAGACAACGCGTTCAAGGCGCAGAAAATCAGCGGCGCCTGGGCTTATGACGCCAGCGGCAAAATGATCCCGGTGACCGTGGAACGTCTGCCCGACCATGCGCGCCTGAAGCCGCTCAAATCGCCGGCTGTACTGGCGGTCGCCCTGGATAACGGGATGTGGTCACAGACGCCTGACAAGAAGTGGATCAACGAGGGCCGCAGCAAGGTGCCGGGGGCGATTGAGTCGACCCAGACCTTCAAGTACAGCCTGGCGATCTACCAGCCGGGGGCGAAGTTGCCGAAGCTGGATCAGATCAAACTGCTGATCTTGCCGGAAGTTGATCCGCTGACGGTCGGCCCGGGTAAATCACTGCCGGTACGGGTGCTGCTGGATGGCAAGCCGGCGGCTGGGGTCAAGCTGATCGGAGACTATCGCAACGCACCGAACACCCTGAGCACCGAGACCGATAAAGACGGTCGCGCCCGGGTGCTGGTGAGAAATGAAGGATTGAATGTGATTGCGGCGCAGGTGGAAATCCCGCTCAAAGACAATGCTGATGTCGCGACTCGCGGACTGTTCAGTTCCCTGACTTTCCTGGGCGAGCCGCATCACGAGTAACCCCGCAAATTCAAAGTGGGCACAGTCAATGTGGGAGCGGGCTTGCTCGCGAAAGCGGTGTTTCAGTCGCTATCTTCATTAACTGACCCACCGTCTTCGCGAGCAAGCCCGCTCCCACATTTAGTCCTCACTCGGCTTGATTACAGTGCAACCGGCGCTCTTTCCAGTTCCCTGAGCTTTCAGGGCGAGCCGCATCACGAGTAACCCCGCAAATCCAGAGTGGGCACAGTCAATGTGGGAGCGGGCTTGCTCGCGAAAGCGGTGTTTCAGTCGCCATCTTCATTAACTGACCCACCGTCTTCGCGAGCAAGCCCGCTCCCACATTCAGTCCTCACTCGGCTTGATTACAGCGCGACCGGCGCTCTTTCACACAGGGTATTGAGCGCCGCCGCCCACTGCGGGTCATCGTTCAGGCACGGCACCAACACCAACTCCTCGCCCCCCGCCTCGCGGAATTGCTCCAGGCCGCGATCACCAATTTCCTCCAGTGTCTCGATGCAGTCCGCAACAAACGCCGGGCACATCACCAGCAGCTTCTTCACGCCCTGTTGAGCCAACGCTTCAAGGCGTGCCTCGGTGTACGGTTCGATCCACTTGGCCCGGCCCAGCCGCGACTGGAACGCCACCGACCATTTGCCATCCGGCAAGCCCAGGCGCTCGGCAAAATCCCGCGCAACGCTGAAACACTGCGCGCGATAGCACGTGGCAAGCACCTCGGGAGAGGCGTTCTGGCAGCAGTTGGCGTCCTTGAAGCAGTGTTGCCCCGTAGGGTCGAGCTTTTTCAGGTGGCGCTCGGGCAACCCATGAAAGCTCAGCAGGAGGTGATCGAAATCCTCTTCCACATAGGCTCTGGCGCTGTTGGCCAAGGCGTCCAGGTACTCCGGTTCATCGTAGAACGGCTGCAGAATCGAAAACTCGATCGCCAGCTTTTTGTGCCGCACCACGCGCCGGGCCTCTTCGATTACCGTGGTCACGGTGCTGTCGGCAAACTGCGGGTACAACGGCGCCAGGGTCACTTTCTTGATGCCTTGGGACGCCAGCCGGGTCAGTACGCTTTCAATCGACGGCTCGCCATAGCGCATGGCCAACTCCACCGGCCCCTGGGTCCACTGTGCAGTCATCTGTTGTTGCAAGCGACGGCTAAGAACGACCAGCGGCGAGCCTTCGTCCCACCAGATCGAGGCGTAGGCATGGGCCGATTGCTCCGGGCGCTTGATCAGGATCAGCGACACCAGCAAACGCCGAACCGGCCATGGCAGGTCAATGACGTAAGGGTCCATCAGGAACTGATTGAGGTAGCTGCGCACATCCGCCACCGAAGTGGACGCCGGTGAACCCAGGTTGACCAGTAACAACGCGTGATCCGTCATGCAACATCCTATCTCTAGAGGCGGCTGGACAAGTCGTCCAGGGCCGCATGCAACTCAGTGAACTGGAAAGTGAAACCGGCCGCCAACAGCCGCTGCGGCAAAGCCCGCTGGCCACCCAGCAACAAACCGGACAACTCGCCCAGGCCGATGCGCAAGGCAAACGCAGGCATGGGCATGAACGCCGGGCGGTGCAGCACCTTGCCCAGGGTCTTGGCGAACTCCAGGTTGCGTACCGGGTGTGGCGCGCAGGCATTATAAGGACCGCTGGCATCGGTCTTGTGCAGAAGAAAATCAATCAGGGCGATTTGATCCTTTATATGGACCCATGGCATCCACTGCCGACCATTGCCGATAGGCCCGCCCAGCGCCAGTTTGAACGGCAGCAACAGCCGCGACAAAAAGCCGCCCTCCGCCGCCAGCACCAGCCCGGTACGCACCAGCACCACGCGGATGCCCAATGCCTCGGCACGCTGGGCGGTTTCTTCCCAGGCAATGGATAACTGGCTGCCGAAATCGTCCTGCACCGGGCCGCTGTCTTCGGTCAGCTCGCGCTCACCGCCGTCGCCGTACCAGCCCACCGCGGAACCGGAGATCAACACCGCCGGTTTGTGTTCAAGGCCCTCAAGCCAGGCCAGCAGCGTTTCGGTGAGGCCGATACGGCTGCTCCACAACAGCGCCTTGCGTTTATGCGTCCAGGGCCGGTCGGCAATCGGCGCGCCGGCCAGATTGACCACCGCGTCCACCGCCTCGTTTATGTCTTGCAGGCGGGCGACGCCACTCACCTGGGCGCCGCACAATTTAGCCACTTGTTCGGGATGGCGGCTCCAGACCGTGAGGCGATGGCCCTGGGCAAGCCAGTATTGGCAAAGTTGAAGGCCGATCAAACCGGTACCGCCGGTCAGCAAAATGTGCATGAGTTGTTCCTCGTGTAACGTTCGCCGACCACCGTTAGTCTATTTTATAAACAGGGATGTTTTAATCGGGCGCAACGCTGGTTAAACCTTCAGGTTTAACCATAGGTCACGCCAAACGATCAGGTACGCCAAAACTTATACCAAAAAACAATATTGTACAGCTATTGGTGTCGGCGTAGTCTGTACCCAACGGTAAAACGAGGCCTCCCATGACTGTTCCCATCGCGATCATTGGCACCGGCATCGCCGGTCTCTCCGCCGCCCGAGCGTTGAAAGACGCGGGGCACGTTGTACAACTCTTCGATAAAAGCCGCGGCAGTGGCGGTCGCATGTCCAGCAAGCGCAGCGATGCGGGCTCGCTGGACATGGGCGCACAGTACTTCACCGCCCGCGACCGGCGCTTCGTCAACGAGGTGCAACGCTGGCAGGCCAATGGTTGCGCCGAGCAATGGAAGCCACAGCTGTACAACTTCAAGTCCGGCCAACTGACGCCCTCCCCCGATGAACAGATCCGCTGGGTCGGCACGCCGCGCATGAGCGCGATCACCCGCGCCCTGCTCGATGACTTGCCGGTGCAGTTCGGTTGCCGCATCACCGAGGTGTTCCAGGGTAAACATCACTGGAACCTGCTGGACGCCGACGGCGAAAGCCACGGCCCGTTCAGCCACGTGATCATCGCCACCCCAGCGCCCCAGGCCACTGCCTTGCTGGCCGCTGCGCCCAAGCTGGCGAGTGTCGCCGCCGGGGTCAAGATGGACCCGACCTGGGCCATTGCCCTGGCCTTCGACAAGCCGCTGGATACGCCCATGGAAGGCTGCTTCGTCCAGGACAGCCCGCTGGACTGGCTGGCGCGCAACCGCAGCAAACCGGGGCGCGACACCACCCTCGACACCTGGGTTTTGCACGCCACCAGCACCTGGAGCAAGCAACACCTGGACCTGTCCAAGGAAGCCGTGATCGAACACCTGCACGGCGCCTTCGCCGAACTGCTGCACAGCGCCATGCCGGCGCCTTCCTTCACCCTCGCCCACCGCTGGCTGTACGCGCGGCCGTCCACCAGCCATGAATTTGGCGTGCTGGCCGACGCCGACCTGGGCCTGTATGTATGTGGCGACTGGTGCCTGTCAGGCCGCGTGGAAGGTGCGTGGCTCAGCGGCCAGGAGGCGGCGCGGCGGTTGATCGAGCACCTGCGATGAACCGCATCAATCCCGCCAAGTTGCTGCTGTCGAAGTGGACAGCAGCCCGCCCGCAGTACAAGGAAAAACATTTTCTGGTGACCAAACTGCTGCGTGATGACGAAGGCGATGTGCAGGAAATCGAGCTGGAAGCCGTGATGAGCCATCGCGTGCAGCGCCTGGCCTGGCAAACCCTGCAAAACGCCGAAGACTGGAAAATCGGCTGGAAATAGCCATTCTGCAAATACTTGTACAAATTATTTGACTTGTACAGCTTCAAACCTATGATGAGATTAAGTTGTACAGAAATTTAACTCTGTACAGGAATTTCATCGAGGTTTGGCCATGTCCAGCACCCTGCCCGCCACCGGCAAACCGAAAATCGCCATCAGCGCCTGCCTGTTGGGCGAGAACGTGCGCTTCAACGGCGGGCATAAACAATCCCAGCTGTGTAGCCAGACCCTGGCCGATTATTTCGACTTCGTGCCGCTGTGTCCTGAAGTCGCCATTGGCCTGGGCATTCCCCGCGAGCCGATTCGCCTGGTGGGCGACCCGCTCAATCCCCAGGCCGTTGGCACCGTAAACCGCGAACTTAACGTGACCCAGCCGCTGGACGATTACGGCCAGCAAATGGCTGCTGAACACACCGACCTCTGCGGTTACATCTTCATGCAGAAATCCCCGTCCTGCGGCCTGGAACGGGTCAAGGTCTATCAGGACAACGGCATGCCCATCGACGGCGGCGGGCGCGGCATCTACGCCCAGGCGTTTTGTGCGCGCCACCCCAACCTGCCGGTGGAAGAAGACGGTCGGCTGAATGACCCGGTGCTGCGGGAAAACTTCCTGACCCGGGTGTTCGTCTACGCCACCTGGCAGCAACTGCTCGCCGAAGGCCTGACCCGTCACCGCCTGCTGGAATTTCACTCGCGCTACAAATACCTGCTGATGGCCCACAGCCCGGTGCATTACAAAAGCCTCGGCAACCTGCTGGGCAGCATGCCCAGGGACGTCGACCTGGGCGCCTTGGCCGCCGGCTACTTCAGCGAACTGATGAGCGCCCTGACCCAGTGCGCCACACGCGGCACCCACACCAACGTGCTGCAACACATCAGCGGCTACCTCAAGCAAGCCATCAGCGCCGAAGACAAACAGGAAATGCAGACCATCATCAGCCAATACCGCCAGGGCATCGTGCCGCTGGTGGTACCGCTGACGCTGCTCAAGCACCACTTTCGCCAGCATCCGGACCGCTATATCGCGCAGCAGGCCTACCTGCAACCGCACCCGGAAAACCTCAGCCTGCGTAATGCGATTTAACCTATGACTTTTCCCCTGCAAGAACCTGGCGAAGACATCGCCGAGGCCATCGAACAAGGCTGGCTGCCGATCCGCGAAGTGGCGCGCCAGACCGGCGTCAACGCCGTGACCTTGCGCGCCTGGGAGCGGCGCTACGGCCTGATCGTGCCCCAGCGCACGCCCAAGGGGCACCGCCTGTTCAGTGCCGAGCACGTGCAACGCATCCATACCATCCTGACCTGGCTCAACCGCGGTGTGCCGGTCAGCCAGGTCAAGAGCCTGATCGACACCGCGCAAGCCACCAGCGAACCGCCGGTGGAAAACGAATGGCACAACCGCCGCCAGCACCTGGTGCAGGCCATCAGCGAACTGGCCGAGCGCCGGGTGGATGATGCCTTCAACCAGGCCATGGCGCTGTACCCGCCGCGCACCTTGTGCGAGCAACTGTTATTGCCGTTGCTCAAGGAGCTCGAACTGCGCTGGCAAGGCCAGTTCGGCGCGCAGATGGAACGGGTATTTTTCTATTCCTGGCTGCGCAGCAAATTCGGTGCGCGGATGTATCACAACAACCGCCAGCTCAACGGCGCCCCCCTGCTGCTGATCAACCATTCCGACCTGCCGCTGGAGCCGCACCTGTGGCTCACCGCCTGGCTCGCCAGCAGCGCCGATTGCCCGGTGGAAGTTTTCGACTGGCCATTGCCGGTGGGCGAACTGGCCCTGGCCGTCGAGCATCTGCAACCCCGCGCGGTACTGCTGTATTCGAGCAAGGCACTCCATACCTCGGTGCTGGGCAAACTGTTGAGCGGCTTCAGTTGCCCAAAACTGATAACCGGACCAACGGTATGCATCCACCAGGCGGAGCTGTCCGTATTAACCCAAGAGATTCCTGAATTGCTCCTGGCCGAAGACCCGTTGTCGGCCCATCAGGTACTGATCCAGCGTGGACTTATTTAAATGCACTTGATCTGGCTGCGCACCGACCTGCGCCTACATGACAACACCGCCCTCGCCGCCGCCGCACAGCGTGGCCCGACAGCGGCCGTCTACCTGATCAGCCCCGGGCAATGGCTGGCCCACGATGACGCGCCGTGCAAGGTCGATTTCTGGCTGCGCAACCTGCAGCGCTTGAGCTCGGCGCTGGGCGAGTTGAACATTCCGTTATTGATCCGCCATGCCGACACTTGGGATCAAGCACCTGAAGTCCTGGCAGGCCTGTGCCAGGAACTGTCGGTGGAGTCGGTGCACGTCAATGACGAATACGGCATCCACGAAGAGCGCCGCGACGCCGCCGTGGCCAAGGCCCTCGAAGCTCAAGGCATCACGTTCCACACCTATCTGGACCAGTTGTTTTTCCAGCCCGGCAGCGTGCTGACCAAGACCGGCACCTACTTCCAGGTGTTCAGCCAGTTCCGCAAGGTCTGCTACAGCCGCCTGCATGGCGCCTTGCCGCGTTTGGTCGCCACTCCCAAGGCGCAGGCGCCGCTCACACTCAAAAGCGACGAGGTTCCGGATCACGTCGAGGGCTTCGCTACCCCGAGCGAAGCCTTGCGCGCCCTGTGGCCTGCCGGCGAAGCCGAAGCCCGGCGCCGTCTCGACCAGTTCGCCGACGCACAAATCAGCTACTACAAGGACGAACGCGACTTCCCGGCCAAGCCCGGTACCAGCCAGCTTTCGGCCTACCTTGCAGCGGGCGTGGTTTCACCGCGCCAGTGCCTGCATGCCGCGCTGCAAAGCAACCAGGGTGAATTCGAAAGCGGCGACATCGGCGCGATTACCTGGATCAACGAGCTGCTGTGGCGCGAGTTCTACAAACATATTCTGGTGGGCTACCCACGGGTCTCGCGCCACCGCGCATTCCGCCCAGAGACCGAAGCCGTGGCCTGGCGCAACAGCCCGGAAGACTTGAAAGCGTGGCAGGAAGCACGCACCGGCCTGCCGATCATCGACGCCGCCATGCGCCAGCTGCTGGAAACCGGCTGGATGCACAATCGCCTGCGCATGGTGGTGGCGATGTTCCTGACCAAAAACCTGCTGATCGACTGGCGCGAAGGCGAGCGCTTTTTCATGCGTCACCTGATCGACGGCGAACTGGCAGCCAACAACGGTGGCTGGCAGTGGAGCTCCTCCACCGGCACCGACTCGGCCCCGTACTTCCGGATTTTCAGCCCCTTGAGCCAATCGGAAAAATTCGACGGCGAAGGTGTGTTTATCAAGCACTGGCTGCCGCAACTGGCGGCGCTGAACAAAAAGGAAGTGCACAACCCCGACGCCGTGGGCGGCCTCTTTGGTGTGGCCGACTATCCTCGTCCTATCGTCGATTTGAAAAAATCCCGCGAGCGCGCCCTCGCCGCTTTCCGCAGCCTGCCTTCACGCCAGGCGGTCGGAGGTGCTTATGAGTGATTTCCTGCGCCGCTTCGCCCAGGTGTTCGCCAGTGTGGACAAGCACAACCTGCACCTGCTCGACGGCCTGTACAGCCAGGACATCAGTTTCACCGACCCACTGCACGAGGTGCACGGGCTGCCGGCGTTGCACCGCTACTTCGCCGAGCTGTACGACAACGTTACCCAATTGCGCTTTGACTTCCATGGCTTTGATCAAGTGGCGGAAGGCGAAGGCTACCTGCGCTGGACAATGAGCTTCTGCCACCCGCGCCTGGCCAAGGGCGAAGTGATTCGTGTGGAAGGCTGCTCGCACCTGCTGTGGCGCGACAAGGTGTATCGCCACCGGGATTATTTTGACGCTGGACAGTTGCTGTATGAACACGTGCCGGTCCTTGGCGGTGTGGTCAGCTGGCTGAAAAGGAGAATGGGATGAGCCTTAACCTTCCACGTCGTTACTGGTTGACCGGTGCCAGCAGTGGCATCGGGGCCGAACTGGCCAAGACGCTGCTCGAAAGCGGTGCCCATGTGGCCCTCAGTTCCCGCTCCAAGGCGCCCCTGGAACAGCTTGCCCAGCAATATCCCGGGCAAGTGCTGGTGGTGGCCGGCGACCTGACCAACAGCCAGACCGTACGCGAGATCGGTGAACACATCGCGGTGGCCTGGGGTTCGCTGGATACGGTGATCCTGAATGCCGGCACCTGCGAATACGTGGATGCCAGGCAGTTCGACGCCTCGATCATCGAGCACGTGGTGCGCACCAACCTGCTGGCCAGCAGTTACTGCATCGAGGCCGCGCTGCCGCTGTTGCGTGCCGGTCATACACCGCACCTGGTCGGTGTGGCCAGTGCGGTGACCTACCTGCCGATGCCCAGGGCGGAAGCCTATGGTGCGTCGAAGGCCGGCCTGCGTTACCTGTTCGAGTCCCTGCGTATCGACCTGTCGCCTGAAGGGATCGACGTCACCGTGGTCAGCCCGGGGTTTGTCGACACGCCGCTGACCGCCCGCAATGATTTCCCGATGCCCCTGAGCTGGCCGGCAGACAAGGCCGCGCGACATATCTTCGCCAAGCTGCAGAGCCGCCCATTGGAAATTGCCTTCCCTGCCCTGTTTATTGCCGCCTTGTGGCCACTGTCGAAACTGCCGAACCGCGTCCAGTTGATCATTGGCAAACGCATGCTGCGCAGCCCGCCGCCGAGAAAGGACGACCTGTGAAGATCGCCATTATCGGCAGCGGCATTGCCGGGCTGACCAGCGCCTACCTGCTCAGTCGCCGCCACGACATCACCCTGTTCGAAGCGGGCGACCGCATCGGCGGGCACACTCACACGGTGAATGTCACGGTGGAAGGCAAAAGCCATGCGGTGGACACCGGCTTTATCGTGTTCAACGACTGGACCTATCCCAACTTCATCAAGCTGCTGGGGCAAATTGGCGTGACGTACAAACCCACCGAGATGAGCTTTTCGGTGTGCGACCCGAACGCCGGGTTCGAGTACAACGGCAACAACCTCAACAGCCTGTTTGCCCAGCGCCGGAATATTCTGTCGCCGGGGTTCTGGGGCATGTTGCGCGATATCCTGCGCTTCAACCGCCAGGCGCCGCTGGACTTGCAAGAGCAACGCATCAGCGCCGAGATGACCCTGGGCGAGTACCTGCAAGCGGGCGGCTACGGCCAGCGATTTATCCAGCACTACATCGTGCCGATGGGCGCGGCGATCTGGTCGATGTCCCTGGCCGACATGCTCGGGTTTCCCCTGCAATTCTTCGTGCGGTTCTTCAAGAACCATGGCTTGTTGTCGGTGAGCAACCGGCCGCAGTGGTGCGTGATCGAAGGCGGTTCCAGCCGCTATATCGAACCGCTGACCCAGTCCTTCCGCGAAAATATCCGCCTCAATTGCCCGGTCACCCGGGTTGAGCGTTCAGCCATCGGCGCAGTTATCCACAGCGCCGCCGGCAGCGAGGCATTCGACAAGGTGGTGTTCGCCTGCCACAGCGACCAGGCTCTGGCCTTGCTGGGGGATGCGAGCCTGGCCGAGCAACAGATCCTTGGCGCCCTGCCCTACGCCGACAATGACGTCGTCCTGCACACCGATACCCGTTTGCTGCCCGACCGCAAACTGGCCTGGGCCAGCTGGAATTACCGCCTGGATGGCCGCGCGCAAAAACAGGCGGCGGTGACCTACGACATGAACATCCTGCAAGGCATCGACAGCACCACCACCTTTTGCGTGAGCCTCAATCAAACGGCGCTGATCAACCCGCTCAAAGTCCTCGCCCGCTACACCTACGCCCACCCGCAATACAGCCTGGCCGCTGTGGCCGCCCAAGCGCGCTGGGAAGAATTGCACGGCACGCAGCACACCTATTACTGCGGCGCCTACTGGGCCAACGGCTTTCACGAAGACGGTGTGGTCAGCGCGTTGCGCGTGGCCAAAGCGTTTGGGGAAGCGCTGTGAACAGCGCACTGTACAGCGGCTGGATTGCCCATCGGCGGTTTACGCCCAAGGGCCATGCCTTCCGTTATCGGATTGGCCTGCTGTACCTGGACCTCAGCGAACAGGACGAAGTGTTCGGCTTGTCGCCATTGGCGGGCGAGCGCTGGGCGCCGTTCGCGTTTCGCCAGCAGGATTACCTGCGTGAATTGACCCGTCACGGCATGAGCTTGACCGATGCCGTACGCCAAGAAGTCGGCAAGGCCCTGGGGCGCATCCCCTCGGGCGTTATCTGCCTGCTGACCCAGGCCCGCAGTTGGGGCCTGGCCTTTAACCCGGTGAGTTTCTTCTACTGCTTCGAGGCCGACGGAACGCTGGCCGCGATCCTTTGTGAAGTGACCAACACCCCGTGGCGCGAGCGCTATCACTACGTGCTGCCAGCCCAGGCGCTGCCTGCCGGTGAGCATCAGCACTTCGCCGTGGCCAAGGCGTTTCATGTGTCGCCGTTCTTGCCCCGGGACCTGGAATACCGCATGAGCTTCAGCCCGCCCGCCGCCAGGCTCGGCGTGCATATGGCCGACTGGCAGGGCGAACTGAAAGTCTTCGACGCCACCTTGAGCCTGCAACGCGAAGCCCTGAACCGCGCCAGCCTGCACCGCTACCTGTGGCGCTTCCCGTGGATGACCGCCAAGACCTGCCTGGCCATTTATTGGCAGGCCTTGCGCCTCTTGCTTAAACGCACGCCGATTTTTTCCCATCACGCCGCCGAAGGCGCTTCTCGCACCGCAGTCGGTTACACCAAGGATCGCCGCCATGAAATCCCCTAGCTTATCGGTCAAATCCAACCGCTTGAACGTCAACGGCATGACCGCCGCGCTGCTGCGCAAAGCCGTGCTGCGCCAGCTCGGCCAACTGCGCCACGGCCAGTTGGTGGTGATCGAGGACGGCGAACGGCAAGTCTTCGGCGCACGGGAAGCGCACCTGCTGGGGGAGATCCAGATCCTCGATTCAGCCGTGTGGGGGCTGGTGGCGGCCAACGGCTCCATCGGCGCCGGCGAGGCATTTATCCATGGTTACTGGAGCAGCCCGGACCTGACCGCCGTGGTACGGGTGATGGTCAGCAACCTCGACGTGCTGGATGCGCTGGAAGGTGGGCTGGCGAAACTCGCGCGGCCCTTCACCCAGGGCCTGCACTGGCTCAACCGCAATACGCGCAAGGGCTCGCAGAAAAACATCGCCGCCCACTACGACCTGGGCAACGACCTGTTCGAGGAATTCCTCGACCCGACCATGATGTATTCGGCCGCGCAGTTCCTCACCGCCGATGACACACTGGAACAGGCACAACTGAACAAACTGGAACGCATCTGCCAGAAGCTCGCGCTGAAACCGTCCGACCACCTGCTGGAAATCGGCACCGGCTGGGGCAGCATGGCGATTTATGCCGCGCAGCAGTACGGCTGCAAGGTCACCACTACGACCCTGTCCAAAGAGCAGTTTGCCTACACCGAAAAACGCATCGAGGCCCTGGGTTTGCAGAATCAGGTGACGTTGCTGCTGGAGGACTACCGCGACCTGACCGGGCAGTACGACAAACTGGTGTCGATCGAGATGATCGAAGCCGTGGGCCACCGCTTCCTGCCGACCTATTTCAAACAGTGCGCGCAGTTGCTCAAGAGCAACGGCCTGATGTTGCTGCAAGCCATCACCATTCGCGAACAGCGCTACGAACAAGCCAAGAGCAGCGTGGATTTTATCCAGCGTTATATCTTCCCCGGCGGCGCCTTGCCGTGTGTACAGAAGATGCTGGAGGTCGTCAGCCGCGACACGGACATGAACCTGCTGCACATGGAGGACTTCGGCCTGCACTACGCGCGAACCCTGCGCATGTGGCATGAGAACTTTCGCCGCGCCCACAGCCGCCTGACGGAAATGGGCTACGACGAATACTTCCTGCGGCTGTGGGAGTTTTACCTGTGCTACTGCGAAGGCGGCTTTATGGAGCGCACCATCGGCACCGCGCAGATGCTGCTGGCCAAGCCGGCGGCGCTGACCCAGCCACTGCTCGGGCGCTTTGATGCTTAAACCACTGGCAAATGCCGTGCTGTTCCAGTGCGGCTGGTTTGCCTGTGTGCTGGGCGGCGACAGTCTGTGGCTGTTGGTGGGGTTGGCGGTGCTGGTAATCCACCTGCTGTGGATAAGTTCGTGGTCAGCGGAAGGCCAGGTGATTCTTGCCGTCACCTTGTTGGGCACCGTGATCGACACCGTGCTACGAGCATTCGGCGTGTTTCATTTCAGCCTGCCCGGACCGTTGGCACCATGGTGGCTGATCCTGTTGTGGGCATTGCTGGCGACCACGCTGCGCCATTGCCTGGCCTGGAGCGCCCAGCCCTGGTGGCGTGCGAGTTTGTTGGGGGCGGTGGGTGGGCCGTTGTCCTATTACGCGGGCAGCCAACTGGCGGGGGTGAGTTTCGGCTATGGCACCGTGCCGACCGTCATCGGTCTGGCGTTACTCTGGGGGATGATTTTTCCGTTGTTGCATTGGATTGCCAGGCAGTTGGCACATTGACGTCCGTCAGGCCTTTCACACACCTATGAGCCGCTTGCCTTACACTGCGCGCCTATGACCAACATCCCCCATACCCAAATCGCCGAACCTGCCGTCACCTGCTCCACCTGCGCCGCGTGCTGCTGCCAGCTGGAAGTCATGCTGATCACCGACACCGGCGTGCCCGATCGCTTTATCGATACCGACGATTGGGGCGGCGAAGTCATGCTGCGCCTGGATGACGGCTGGTGCGCGGCGCTGGACCGCGACACGATGATGTGCACGATTTACGAGAAGCGGCCGCTGATCTGCCGGGAATTCGAGATGGGCGCGCCGGAGTGCATCGATGAGCGCCAGGGGATTGCGACGGTGTATCGCTGATTTCGGAACCAATGAGTAGCAAATGTGGGAGCGGGCTTGCTCGCGAAAGCGGTGTGTCAGTCAACTGATTCGTGGCTGATATACCGCTTTCGCGAGCAAGCCCGCTCCCACAATGGTTTTGCAGTGTTCTGAGGAATTACAGTGGCAGCGTGTAGTGCAGCGAATAACTCTCTACACCATCGTTATTGCTGCTGATCCCGGCATTGGAGTAATGGGTGGCCCGAATGCCCACTTCACTGCCACCGACAAAGCGCAAGCCAAAGCCCAGCCGGTCTTCAAACTGGAAAGCCTGGCCGATATTGTTGTCTTCAACCCGCGTGCGGGAGAACACGGCCACACCCACGCCGGCCTCGATGTACGGCTTCACCCTCTCCCCGGCAAACTCATACACAAACACGGGTGAGAACGACAGGCTGCTGACGCTGGCCCGCTTGTCACCGTCCCAGTAGGTGTAGGCGCCGCTCCAGTACCCGGTCACGCGCCCCGTATCGGTCTGCCACCAGCTTTTATCCCAGTCCGAGGTCAGCCCCAACCGATAGGTCATGGTCGAATCGCTCGTACTTCCCACCCCAAGTTCCAGGCCTGCCGCCTGTGCGGAAAAAGAGTGCCCCAACATTGCGGCCGCAATCGCAGCCAAACAGAACAAGCGCTTCATAGAGAAACATCCCTTCCGAACGAAGTTGTATGATTTTGTACCGGCTAACTTGCTATAGAAGCCGCCGTATAGCCAGAAGTTCAGCGGATAAAGGCGTTATTTCACGTTTTTTTCACACGCCAAAACTACTCACAACTCCGGGAGATTTCCATAGGGTCGGTAGGATATTTCTTAGATGCTGCGGATCGCCGCTGGTCCAGAACTGTACAGGCGGCGGATTGCCAGTGGCCAGCAGTTCGCGATCACTCAAAAGACGCTGCAATTGACGCGCTACTGCCGCCCCGGTGTCGATCAAAATGATCGTCGGCGGGAGCATCTCGGCGAGCAGGGGCTTGAGGAACGGGTAGTGGGTGCAGCCGAGGATGATGGTGTCGCAACCGGCCGCAATCAGCGGCTCCACGTAGCCTTGCAACAGCAGGCGCAGGGCCGGGCTGTCCAGGTCGCCGGTTTCGATCAGCTCCACCAGGCCCGGGCAGGGTTGGGTGATCACCCGCACATCGGTGGCGAAGCGGTCGAGCAAGGCGGCGAACTTGGCGCTTTGCAGGGTGCCGGTGGTCGCCAGCACGCCGACGACGCCACTGCGGGTCGCGGCAGCCGCGGGTTTGACTGCCGGTTCCATGCCCACCAATGGCCAGTCGGGATAGTCCTGGCGCAAATCGGCAACCGCCGCAACGGTCGCCGTGTTGCAGGCAATCACAAACGCTTTGGCGCCCTTCTCACGGAAGAACGCCGCCACCTGTCGCGAACGATCGAGGATGAACGCCGGGGTTTTCTCGCCGTAGGGGATATTCCCGCCATCCGCCACGTACAGCAGCGACTCATGGGGCAGCAGACGCTGGATTTCGTCCAGCACCGACAGGCCGCCGACACCGGAGTCGAACACACCAATCGGCGCATCCTTAACCATGTTGGCTACCGCAGACGATGCAACCGGGATCGCGCTTGACCCGCAACTCGCGAAAACGCGTGGTCAGGGCGTCGATCAACAACAGCCGCCCCACCAACGGCTCGCCGAAACCGGCCAGCAATTTCAAGGCTTCCAGGGCTTGCAGGCTGCCGACCAGACCCACCAGCGGGCCGATGACACCGGCTTCGCTGCAGGTCAGTTCGGCGTCGCTGCCGTGCCCGTATAAACAGTGGTAGCAGGGGCTTTCGGCGCGACGAGGGTCGAACACCGACAGCTGGCCTTCGAGGCGAATCGCCGCACCGCTCACCAAAGGCTTGCCGGCAGCGACACACGCAGCGTTGACCGCTTCGCGGGTGGAGAAGTTGTCGCTGCAATCCAGTACCACATCGACCACCGCAACGGCGGCCGCGAGGGAATCCTCATCCAGCGCGCTGCGATGGGCAACCAGCTGTATGTCAGGATTGATCGCGCTCATGCGGCGAATCGCCGAGTCGACCTTGCTCAGGCCGACGCTGTCGGTGTCGTGAATGATCTGGCGTTGCAGGTTGGTCAGGTCGACAGTGTCGAAATCCGCCAAATGCAGCTCACCCACCCCCGCCGCCGCCAGGTACAGCGCCACCGGCGAACCGAGGCCACCCAGGCCGACGATCAGCGCGCGGCTGTTTTTCAGGCGCAACTGGCCTTCGATGTCGACATGCTGCAACAGAATCTGCCGGCTATAGCGCAACAGCTCCTGGTCGTTCATCACGGGCGGCGTCCCAACGTGATGCGTTCGTTGCCGCCCAGGTCGATGCGGCTGTGGACTTCTTCAAAGCCTTCCCCCTGCAGCAGGTCGCGCACGGCGGGCGCCTGGTCGTAACCGTGTTCCAGCAGCAACCAACCTGCGGCGTCGAGGTGCGCAGGTGCCTGGGCGATGATCAGCCGCAGGTCGTCCAGGCCGTCATGCCCGGATACCAGCGCGCTGGCCGGTTCAAAGCGCACGTCACCGGCCACCAGGTGCGGGTCGGTGTCGGCTATATAAGGTGGGTTGCTGATGATCAGGTTGTAAGTGTGGCCTTCGAGGGCACTGAACCAATGGCTGTTCAGCACCGTGGCGTTGTTCAGGTGCAGGCGCTGGCGGTTGCGTTCGGCCAGGGCCACGGCTTCCAGCACGCGGTCGACCGCCGTCACTTGCCAGGCCGGGCGTTCGCTGGCCAGGGCCAGGGCAATCGCGCCGCTGCCGGTGCCCAGGTCCAGGACCTTGGCCGGTGTGGCAGGCAGCAATTCCAGGGCGGCCTCCACCAGCATCTCGGTTTCCGGACGCGGGATCAGCGTGTGCGGTGCCACTTCCAGGTCGAGCTTCCAGAAGCCTTGCTGGCCGAGGATGTAGGCCACGGGCTCGCCGGCACGACGGCGTTGCAGGTAGTCGGCAAAGGTCAGCGCGTGTTCACTGCTGACGATTTTTTCCGGCCAGGTGTGCAGGTAGCTGCGGGACTTGCCCAAGGCGGCGGCCAGCAACAATTCCACGTCCAGGCGCGCAGTCGGCGAGTCCGGCAGGTCGGCGGCGCGTAACAAACTGGCAATAATGGTCATTTATTCACCTATCGCCGCAAGCTGGTCGGCCTGGTATTCGGCCAACAACGGCTCGATTACCGCATCGACGCCACCGGCGAGGATTTCGTCCAGGGAGTACAGCGTCAGGTTGACGCGATGGTCGGTGACCCGGCCCTGGGCAAAGTTGTAGGTACGAATGCGCTCGGAACGGTCGCCCGAGCCCACCAGCAACTTACGCTCGCTGGCAATCGCATTGGCGGCAGCGCTGGTCTGCTGGTCATTCAGCTTGGCCGACAGCCAGGACATGGCCCGCGCACGGTTCTTGTGCTGGGAACGTTCTTCCTGGCACTCCACCACGATGCCCGAAGGCAAGTGAGTGATACGGATCGCCGAGTCGGTCTTGTTGACGTGCTGGCCACCGGCGCCCGATGAGCGGTAGGTGTCGACCCGCAGGTCTGCCGGGTTGATCTCGATGGCTTCCTGCTCGTCGGGCTCGGGCAACACGGCCACGGTGCACGCCGAGGTGTGGATACGGCCCTGGGATTCCGTGGCCGGCACCCGCTGCACGCGGTGCACGCCGGATTCGAACTTCAGTTTGCCGTAGACATTCTCGCCCTCAACCCGGGCGATGACTTCTTTATAGCCGCCGTGTTCGCCTTCGTTCTCGGACAAAATCTCCACACGCCAGCCGCGACGCTCGGCATAGCGCGAATACATGCGGAACAGGTCGCCGGAGAAAATCGCCGCTTCGTCACCGCCGGTGCCGGCGCGGATTTCAAGGAACACGTTGCGCCCGTCGTTGGGGTCCTTGGGCAACAGCATGCGTTGCAGGTCGCCTTCCAGTTCGATCAGCTTGTCCTTGGCTTCTCGCACTTCTTCAACGGCCATTTCGCGCATGTCCGGGTCGCTGTCCTTGAGCAGCGCCTGGGCGCCTTCGAGGTCAGCCTGAACCTTGAGCAACTGTTTATAGGTGCCCACGATCGGCTCAACTTCCGCGTACTCCTTGGAATAGGTGCGGAACTTGGTCTGATCGGAGATGACCTCGCCATCGCCGAGCAAGGCGGTCAGTTCTTCGAAACGGTCCTGAAGGACGTCCAGTTTATTGAGCAGTGACGCTTTCATTGCGGTTTTTTATCCGAAGAGCTTTCTGTCGCGCCCTCACCGAGGGCAAAGAGTTCCTGGGCCATGGCCAGCGCATCGAGGCGGCCTTCGGCGGTAAGCTTTTTCAACTGGACACTGGGAGCGTGCAGCAATTTGTTGGTCAGGCCGCGCGCCAGTTGCATCAGCACGTCTTCGGCGCTGCTGCCGTTGGCGAGCATACGCTGGGCCTTGATCAATTCCTCGTCCCGCAGGCGTTCGCCTTGCTGACGGTAGGCCTTGAGCACGTCCACTGCCGCCAGTTCACGCAGGCGCACCATGAAATCGTCGGCACCGGTGCTGACCATTTCCTCGGCAGCCTGGGCAGCGCCCTGGCGACTCTTCAGGTTTTCGGCGACCACTTCGTGCAGGTCGTCGACGCTGTAGAGGTAAACATCGTCCAACTCGCCGACTTCAGGCTCGATATCCCGGGGAACGGCGATATCCACCATGAAGATCGGCTTGTGCTTGCGCAGTTTCAGGGCGCTTTCTACCGCGCCCTTGCCGAGGATCGGCAACTGGCTGGCAGTAGAGCTGATGACGATGTCGCTGCGCACCAGCTCGGCCGGGATGTCGGAAAGCAACACCGCGTGGGCACCGAACTGCTCGGCCAGGATGCTGGCGCGTTCCAGGGTACGGTTGGCGACGACGATGCGCTTTACGCCCAGCTCGTGCAGGTGGCGGGCGACCAGGGTGATGGTCTCGCCCGCGCCGATCAGCAGGGCCTGGCTGCGCTGCAAGTCACTGAAAATCTGTTTGGCCAGGCTGACGGCGGCAAACGCCACGGACACCGGGTTTTCACCGATGGCGGTGTCGGTGCGCACCTGCTTGGCGGAGTTGAAGGTGGCCTGGAACAGGCGCCCCAGCAGCGGGCCGATGGTGCCGGCCTCGCGGGCCACGGCGTAGGCGGACTTCATCTGGCCGAGAATCTGCGGCTCGCCCAACACCAGCGAATCCAGCCCGGAGGCGACGCGCATCATGTGACGAACTGCCGCATCCTCTTCGTGCACATATGAGCTTTGGCGCAGCTCATCGAGGCTCAAATGGTGGTAATCGGCCAGCCAGCGCAGCACCACATCCGCTGAAAGATGTTCCTGCTCTATATAGAGCTCGCTGCGATTACAGGTCGAAAGGATCGCAGCTTCGCGACTGTCGGTGAGCCGGCAGAGCTGCTGCAAGGCCTCAACCAACTGCTCGGGAGTAAAAGCCACGCGCTCGCGGACGTCTACAGAAGCAGTCTTGTGGTTAATACCGAGTGCAAGGAAGGCCATTCAATATCGCTGATGATGTCGGGAAGCCGACAATTGTCCTACTTCGAATGATTCAGAACAACCACCGTAGGCTATTGTCCTAGTAGCTTACGCCTATAAAGGCCATCTGTAGGAGCGAGCTTGCTCGCGATGGTCGTTAACGATAACGCTGGCTTACGGGATAAAACGCGTTGTCCTCTGGTTCTTCGCGAGCAAGCTCGCTCCTACACGGTTATGTTTGGCCGAAGGCTTGTGTCATGATGATCCGACCGCAGGTTAGTCGTCCTCTTCCTATATGAATAGATCTTCCGCGTTGCTCCTTGCTTTTGTCTTTCTCAGCGGCTGCCAGGCCATGGCACCCGTGTCGCCGGACGGTACGCCGCCGGTAGAAGACAGCACCCCCGCCCCTGAAAAGCCCAAGGTTTATTCCTCGTTCAGTGAAGAGACGATCTTCAGCCTGCTGAGCGCGGAGCTGGCCGGCCAGCGCACTCGTTTCGACATTGCCCTGGATAACTACGTGACCCAGGCCATCAATACTCAGGATCCGGGGATTTCGGAGCGGGCGTTTCGCATCGCCGAGTACCTGGGCGCCGATCAGGCGGCCCTGGACTCCTCGCTGATCTGGGCGAAAAACGCCCCGGACGATCTCGAGGCGCAACGGGCAGCGGCCATTCAACTGGCCCGCGCCGGGCGCTATGACGACTCCATGGTGTATATGGAGAAGGTCCTGCAGGGCAAGGGCGACACGCATTTCGACTTCCTCGCGCTGTCGGCCGCCGACACCGATCAGGACACCCGCAACGGCCTGATGAAGAGTTTCGACCGCCTGCTGCAAAAACACCCGAACAACAGCCAGCTGATTTTCGGCAAGGCGCTGTTGTTGCAACAGGATGATGAGCCCGAGGCTGCGCTGAAGCTGCTGGAGCAACACCCGCCGGAAGAGGGCGAGATTGCGCCGATCCTGCTGCGCGCCCGCCTGCTGCAAAACCTCAACCGCGGCAAGGAAGCGATTCCGCTGCTGGAAAAAAGCATCAAGAAGTACCCGGGCGACAAACGCCTGCTGCTGACCTATGCCCGCATGCTGGTTGAACAGGACCGCATGGAAGACGCCAAGGTGCAGTTCGCCAACCTCGTGCAGCAATACCCGGACGATGACGAATTGCGTTATTCCCTGGCGCTGGTGTGCCTGGAAGCCAAGGCCTGGGATGAGGCCAAGGGTTACCTGGAAGACCTGATCGCCCGCGAGAGCCACGTGGATTCGGCGCACCTGAACCTGGGCCGCATCGCTGAAGAGCGTAACGACCCGCAGGCTGCATTGCTTGAATACGCCCAGGTCGGCGCCGGCAATGACTACCTGCCGGCGCAACTGCGCCAGGCCGATATCCTGATGAACAACGGCCGCACCGACGAGGCGGAAAAACGCCTGGCTGCCGCACGGGATGCCGAACCGGACTACGCGATCCAGCTGTACCTGATCCAGGCCGAGACCCTGTCGGCCAACAAGCAGGGCGATCGCGCCTGGAAAATCCTCCAGCAAGCCTTGCTGCAATATCCGGACGACTTGAACCTGCTGTACACCCGCGCCATGCAGGCGGAAAAACGCAATGACCTGGCGCAGATGGAAAAAGACCTGCGCCTGATCATCAAGCGCGACCCGGACAATGCCATGGCACTGAACGCCCTGGGTTACACCTTGTCCGACCGTACAACGCGTTACGCCGAAGCCAAGGAGCTGATTGAAAAGGCTCACCAGCTCAACCCGGAAGACCCGGCCGTACTCGACAGCCTCGGCTGGGTGAATTACCGCCTGGGCAACCTGGACGAAGCCGAACGCTTGCTGCGCCAGGCGCTGGAGCGCTTCCCCGACCAGGAAGTCGCCGCACACCTGGGCGAAGTGCTCTGGGCCAATGGCAAGCAGCGTGAAGCGCGACAAATCTGGGAGAAGTTCCTCAAGGAACAGCCCGAAAGCCCAATCCTGCGCAGCACCATCAAGCGCCTGACCGGATCCGAGACCCTTTAACTTTATGTTTTTGCGCCACGTTATCGTTTTCAGCTTTATTGCCCTGCTTGCCGGCTGTTCCGGTCTTGGCACCCGTGAATCTGTCGAAGGCCCGGGCAACCCGGCGCAGTGGCAGCAGCACAAGGATCAACTGAGCAGCCTTGATGGCTGGCAGATCGAGGGCAAGGTGGGCATTCGCGCCCCGAAAGATTCGGGCAGCGGCACCTTGTTCTGGCTGCAACGCCAGGACTATTACGACATTCGCCTGTCTGGCCCGCTGGGCCGCGGTGCGGCACGCCTGACCGGCCGGCCGGGGCAAGTCAGCCTGGAAGTGGCCAATCAGGGCCGCTATGAAGCGCCAACGCCGGAAGCCCTGCTGGAAGAACAGATGGGCTGGAAACTCCCCGTATCGCACCTGGTGTGGTGGGTACGCGGTCTTCCTGCGCCAGACAGCAAGAGCCGCCTGAGCCTCAATGGCGACAGCCGCCTGGCTTCGCTGGAACAGGATGGCTGGCAGGTCGAATACCTGAGCTATGTGCAACAGAACGGTTACTGGCTGCCCGAGCGCATCAAGCTGCATGGCACCGACCTTGACGTCACGCTGGTGATCAAGGACTGGCAACCGCGCAAGCTGGGGCAGTGAGATGAACGAGCAACGCCTGACCCTGCCCTCCCCGGCCAAACTGAATTTGATGCTGCACATTCTCGGTCGCCGTGAAGACGGCTATCACGAGTTGCAGACGATTTTTCAATTTCTCGACTACGGCGATGAGCTGACCTTCGCCGTTCGCGATGACGGCGTGATCCAGTTGCACACCGAATTCGACGGCGTGCCTCACGACAGCAACCTGATTGTGAAGGCCGCGAAAAAACTCCAGGAACAATCCGGTTGCCCGTTGGGCATCGACATCTGGATCGAAAAAATCCTGCCCATGGGCGGCGGCATCGGTGGCGGCAGCTCAAATGCCGCAACGACATTGCTCGGCCTGAATCACTTGTGGCAACTGGGTTGGGACCACGATCGCCTGGCGGCGCTGGGCCTGACACTGGGCGCGGACGTCCCGGTTTTCGTGCGTGGGCACGCCGCTTTTGCCGAAGGCGTGGGGGAGAAACTCACCCCTGTAGACCCCGAAGAGCCGTGGTATGTCGTGCTTGTTCCGCAAGTATCTGTAAGTACAGCAGAAATTTTTTCAGATCCACTGTTGACACGTAACTCTCCTCCCATTAAAGTGCGCCCCGTTCCCAAGGGAAACAGTCGAAATGACTGCTTACCGGTTGTAGCAAGGCGTTACCCAGATGTACGTAACGCTTTGAATTTGTTAGGTAATTTTACCGAAGCAAAATTAACCGGAACTGGAAGTTGTGTGTTTGGGGGCTTCCCAAGCAAAGCTGAAGCTGATAAAGTCTCGGCCCTTCTTACAGAGACCCTTACAGGGTTTGTAGCAAAGGGAAGCAACGTTTCGATGTTGCATCGCAAGCTGCAAAGTCTGCTCTAAAGGAACCGAGTACTGGGTACTCGTTGCAACAGATACAGGGGCGTCGCCAAGCGGTAAGGCAGCAGGTTTTGATCCTGCCATGCGTTGGTTCGAATCCAGCCGCCCCTGCCATTTTCTATACTCATCCAGGTTACCCTCAGCCTCTAGGTACTGCGCGTGTCCAAGATGATGGTCTTTACGGGGAATGCTAACCCCGATCTGGCTCGGCGTGTTGTACGTCAGCTGCATATCCCTCTCGGTGACATCTCTGTCGGTAAATTCTCCGACGGCGAAATTACAGCCGAGATCAATGAAAACGTCCGCGGTAAAGATGTCTTCATTATTCAGCCGACTTGCGCTCCGACCAACGATAACCTGATGGAACTCGTCGTGATGGCTGATGCCTTCCGCCGCTCCTCAGCGACTCGAATCACAGCTGTAATCCCTTACTTTGGTTATGCCCGTCAGGATCGCCGTCCGCGTTCCGCACGTGTGGCTATCAGCGCGAAAGTCGTTGCTGACATGCTGACCGTGGTAGGTATCGACCGTGTTCTCACGGTTGACCTGCACGCTGACCAAATCCAGGGGTTCTTCGATATTCCGGTAGATAACATCTACGGCTCCCCCGTCCTGGTGGATGACATCGAAGACCAGCGCTTTGAAAACCTGATGATCGTGTCCCCGGACATTGGTGGCGTCGTGCGTGCACGGGCTGTTGCCAAATCCCTGGGCGTGGATCTCGGGATCATCGACAAACGCCGCGAGAAAGCCAATCACTCTGAAGTGATGCATATCATCGGTGATGTCGAAGGGCGTACCTGTATTCTGGTTGATGACATGGTCGACACCGCCGGCACCCTGTGCCACGCGGCGAAAGCCTTGAAAGAGCACGGTGCAGCAAAAGTCTTCGCCTACTGCACACACCCTGTGCTGTCGGGCCGAGCGATCGAGAACATCGAGAACTCAATGCTGGACGAACTGGTGGTGACTAACACCATCCCGTTGTCCGCTGCCGCTCAAGCCTGTTCGCGTATCCGTCAACTGGATATCGCACCGGTAGTTGCCGAAGCGGTTCGCCGCATCAGCAACGAAGAATCGATCAGCGCGATGTTCCGTTAAGGGTCAAACCTTAGCAGCATCAACCTGACGAAAAGCGCCCCGCCCCAGCATTCTGTTGGGGCGGGGCTTTTTTGCCCATATCGCCTTTAGCGCTGGTCGCAAACGCTAGGGCGAATGTGGTTATTTTGGAGATACAACATGAACGATTTTACTTTGAATGCTGAACTGCGTTCCGACCTGGGGAAAGGTGCGAGCCGCCGCCTGCGTCGTCTCGCAAGCCTGGTTCCAGCTGTAGTTTACGGTGGCGAAAAAGCCCCTGAATCCATCAGCATGCTGGCTAAAGAAATCGCCAAACTGCTCGAAAACGACGCGGCTTACAGCCACATCATCGAGCTGAACGTTGGCGGCACCAAGCAGAACGTCATCATCAAGGCACTGCAACGTCACCCAGCTAAAGGCCACGTGCTGCACGCTGACTTCGTACGCGTAGTAGCTGGTCAGAAACTGACCGCTATCGTGCCTGTGCACTTCGTTGGTGAAGAAGCTCCGGTCAAGAAAGGCGGCGAAGTTTCGCACGTTATCGCCGAGATCGAAGTGACCTGCCTGCCGAAAGACCTGCCTGAGTTCATCGAAGTCGACCTGTCGGCTCTGGAAATCGGCGCAATCGTTCACCTGTCCGACCTCAAGGCTCCTAAAGGCGTTGAGTTCGTTGCACTGGCTCACGGTGACGACAAAGCTGTTGCAAACGTACACGCTCCACGCGTTGCACCAGAAGCTGAAGAAGGCGCTGCAGAGTAATTCACTCTGTAATGCCGGAGCTTGAGGAAACATCGCGGACCGGAACGTAGCGAGAAAGCGGGCGAGAATGCGAAGTTGGCCTCTAACGGTTAATGAGTTTTTGTCGTCCACTTTCGCCGCACCAACGGCGATGTTATCCACAACTCCAAAGGAAGGGCCCCTGTCGTGACTGCCATTAAACTGATCGTTGGCCTGGGAAATCCAGGCGCCGAATACGAACAGACCCGGCATAACGCGGGGGCCCTTTTTGTTGAGCGTATCGCCCACGCCCAAGGCGTCAATCTTGTGGCCGATCGCAAATATTTTGGCCTGACCGGACGCTTTTCGCATCAGGGTCAGGATGTTCGTCTGTTGATTCCCACCACCTACATGAACCGCAGCGGCCAGGCTGTCGCGGCGCTTGCGGGCTTCTTCCGGATCAAACCCGAAGAAATCCTGGTGGCCCATGACGAACTAGACCTGCCACCCGGCGTTGCCAAGCTCAAGCAAGGCGGCGGCCATGGCGGGCATAATGGCCTGCGCGACATTATCGCGCAGTTGGGCAATCAGAATACGTTCTACCGCTTGCGGCTTGGCATTGGCCACCCGGGCGTTGCCAGTATGGTTTCAAATTTCGTCCTGGGTCGTGCGCCACGCGCCGAACAGGAAAAACTCGATGCCAGCATCGATTTTGCCCTCGGCGTGCTGCCGGATATCTTCGCCGGTGAATGGAACCGTGCGATGAAAAACCTGCACAGCCAGAAGGCCTGACTCTTTACCCGAGGGGAAACACCATGGGATTCAATTGCGGCATCGTCGGCCTACCTAACGTCGGCAAGTCCACCCTGTTCAACGCCCTGACCAAATCCGGTATTGCGGCGGAGAACTTCCCCTTCTGCACCATCGAACCGAACACCGGTATCGTGCCGATGCCCGATACACGCCTGGACGCCCTGGCGGCCATCGTGAATCCAAAGCGCATCCTGCCGACCACCATGGAGTTCGTCGACATCGCGGGCCTGGTAGCCGGCGCGTCGAAAGGTGAAGGCCTGGGCAACAAGTTCCTCGCCAACATCCGCGAGACCGATGCCATCGCCCACGTGGTCCGCTGCTTCGAAGACGAGAACGTGATTCACGTCTCCAACAGCGTCGACCCGAAACGCGACATCGAGATCATCGACCTGGAACTGATCTTCGCCGACCTCGACAGCTGCGAGAAGCAACTGCAAAAGGTCACGCGTAACGCCAAGGGCGGCGACAAGGACGCAGTGGTCCAGAAAGCCTTGCTGGAGCAACTGATTGCCCACTTCACTCTGGGCAAGCCGGCACGCAGCCTGATGAAGAACATGAGCACCGACGAAAAG
Organism: Pseudomonas sp. E6002; assembly: GCF_013385565.1. Taxonomy (NCBI): domain Bacteria; kingdom Pseudomonadati; phylum Pseudomonadota; class Gammaproteobacteria; order Pseudomonadales; family Pseudomonadaceae; genus Pseudomonas; species Pseudomonas sp. E6002. Next base: position 52,489 of record NZ_JACAPT010000044.1, read on the forward strand.
GCGGTGATCAAGGGCTTCCACCTGCTGACTACCAAGCCGGTGATGTACATCGCCAACGTGGCTGAAGACGGTTTCGAGAACAACCCGCTGCTCGACGTGGTCATGGCCATTGCCGAAGAAGAAGGCGCGATGGTTGTTCCAGTGTGCAACAAGATCGAAGCGGAAATCGCCGAGCTGGAAGACGGCGAAGAAAAAGACATGTTCCTCGAGGCCCTGGGCCTGGAAGAGCCTGGCCTGAACCGCGTGATCCGTGCCGGCTACGAAATGCTGCACCTGCAGACCTACTTCACCGCCGGTGTTGAAGAAGTACGCGCCTGGACCGTCAAGGTCGGTGCCACTGCCCCGCAAGCGGCTGGCGTGATCCACACCGACTTCGAAAAAGGCTTTATCCGCGCCGAAGTCATCGCCTACAACGACTTCATCCAGTTCAAGGGTGAAGCCGGTGCCAAGGAAGCCGGTAAATGGCGCCTGGAAGGCAAGGAATACATCGTCAAGGATGGCGACGTGATGCACTTCCGCTTCAACGTATAAGCTTTACCTGCGGCCTATGCCGCAAAACAAAAAGCCGATGCACTGCATCGGCTTTTTTGTGGGCGATGTTTGCAACTTTCTACAAAGATCGACTTTGAAATATCCCCTGACATCTTAATACGGCAAACATATAAAACAACCACAGCCCTCAATACGTAAAAATACGCTAATCCTCCCTGACACCCCCGAGTTTAAGATTATTCCGACCCATTATCAGGCAATCACGAGCGAGCGCCCACTTGATAATATTTAACTTAAGATTTTTTGGTTTTTCACACATCACAAACGTCTATTTCGCACTCTCCGACAGAATGACAAATCAGCTAAATTCCGTTCTACTTATCCATATCAGCAGGGAAGCCCCTCAGTAAAACAATGAGACACAATAGGAGCAACAGCGATATGTCGGCCTCCTATCAAAGCACGTTTGAAACGGATGATCCATTTACTGAATGCCCAACCATTGAAGCCACTATCAACAATACTGCGGCTTTAAACATCGACATACTTTTGCTGGGGGAAACCGGCACCGGTAAAGATACCCTGGCCCAACGCATCCATCGCTTATCGGGCCGGCGCGGCAACTTCGTCGCCGTCAACTGTGCTGCAATTCCCGAAAGCCTGGCGGAAAGCCAACTGTTCGGGGTCAACAGCGGCGCCTACACCGGTGCGATGCAATCACGGGCAGGCTTTGTCGAAGCCGCACACTTGGGTACCTTGTACCTCGACGAAATAGACAGCATGCCCCTCACCCTGCAAGCCAAACTGCTGCGGGTACTGGAGTCCCGGGGCGTTGAGCGATTGGGTTCTACCCGCTTTATCCCGGTGGACATGCGCGTTATCGCGTCCGCCCAGCATTCGCTGCACGAAATGGTCGAGCAAGGATTGTTCAGGCGCGACCTGTATTTTCGCCTGAACGTAATCAGCATCAGCCTCCCTCCCCTGCGCGAACGTCGCGAGCAGATTATCCCCTTGTTCCTGAACATCGTGCGCCAGGAAGCCGAGTACTTTAAATACCCGATACCCCTGGCATCCAGCTCGCTGCTGCAACAATTGCTATGCCATTCCTGGCCGGGCAACGTCCGCGAACTGCGCTCGACAGCCAAGCGCTTTGTGTTGGATCTTCCGCCGCTTTCAGAGTCGATGAGGGACCATCAGGACATAGAGATGAACCTCAAGGCGCGGCTACAGCAAATCGAGAAATCGCTGATTGAAGAGTCGCTGCGCCGTCACGGCGGCAACGTGGATGTAGTAGCCGGGGAACTGGGGGTTGCCAAGCGCACGCTGTACTACAGGATGAAACAACTGGATATATCACTCGGCGGAACAGGTTAAACCCAGGACCAGCAGTTTTTTCTGGAACTGAAATCTTCATTTAACCACTCAAGGAAAGGCCATCTACATGATCAGCAACTTCGCCGATCGGGCCAGCCATGTGCTTGGTTCATATGCCTGACGGGCAATGATGGGTCTACGTTCGTGGTTAAGCATCAACGCACAAACAAACAAAAAATTTAAATCAAGCAACTCAGAGGTGATGTTATGAGTGAAATCGATGTTAACAAGCGGGTTACTGCCGGCAGTCTTGGTGGCGGAGACAATGCCGATATCGAAGCGGCAAAAAAAGCTGAAATGCGTCGACTAAAAATACAGGAGGTTAAAAACGAAATACTGACAAAAGAACTCGAAAACATAGGCAAACTAAGGTTTTAAACCTTTGCTTCCTCTATTAAACATAGAGGAAGCAACCCGTTTGCTAGCATGGCTCATGCTGAACCGTCGAAAAAAACCAACATTACTCCCAAACCAACAAGAACGTTCCTAGCGTCTTGCCGGAGGTTTACATGCGCGTGCTCGCTGACGACTTCACAGAACGCCCGGTTTCACGAACGGTTGAATCACGAGGTATTGATACCTCTGCTTCCGACATGAATTTTTTCCAAGCCAGCCTGGTTGATCGCGCGTCTTCCCCGGGTAGCCAAAATTCAATGGTCGGTACGAACGCACTATCCGAACAGTCTTCTCATTTAACGAGGCTATCAAAACGTGCGACCAAAGGTTTGCGTGACCTGAGCCTTAATAAAAAATCAACGGAAATGCATCAAATTGCCAAGTCACTTTCAGACGCCCATCGGGAGCTGTCCATGTCAGTCAAGGTCATCAGCAAAACCGTGCAATGTTGCGAGAAAATAACCAACCTTCAGTAGGTAAGTCATGCTCCGCTGGATCACCACCCCATTAGTTTTATCATTGGCATTGCTGCTGGCCGGTTGCGGTGAAAAAGTAGAACTCCATAGCCGACTTTCCGAACAGGAGGCTAATGAGGTTGTTGCAGAACTCGCGGATAAACAAATCCGGGCCCAAAAAGTGCCAGCCAAAGACGGCGTTGTTGTGCGCGTCAACGCGTCGGACATCAGCAGGGCGGTCCGGACGCTCGAGGCCGCTGGCCTGCCCAAACTGGCCCGGTCGACCCTGGGCGATATCTTCCGTAAAGAAGGCGTTATCTCAACACCGCTGGAAGAACGTGCCCGCTATATCTATGCATTGTCTCAGGAGCTGGAGGCAACCTTGTCGAACATCGACGGGGTCATCGTCGCTCGAGTCCATGTCGTGCTCCCCGAACGGATTGCCCCGGGTGAACCCGTACAACCGGCATCAGCCTCGGTGTTCATCAAACATGATCCACGACTTGAGCCTGATAATATCCGCCCCCGAGTACGCAGGATGGTGGCCAGCAGTATCCCCGGCATGGCAGCCGCTGTAGAAAACACTCAAAAATTAACCGTAGTGTTTGTCCCCGCCGCGGCGTATCTGGAGCAGCAACGTCTGACCTATTTTGGTCCGTTCCTGGTTCAGGATAACGATCTCGGTTTCTGGCGCATGAGTCTTATCGTATTGCTCATCATATTGACGCTTGCGGGGGCTGGCGCGTTTATCTGGCGCAAACGGGGGGTGAATCAACAACACGACTCATCTGTCGTACCGGCTCATGCATCACTAAACCCGTCTGTTCATGAGTAATCAGCTGGCGTGGGTTCGATGGTGGGCCCGCCCATGGGAAACGCCAGCGTGTGACTGGGAGGTCCTCAGACCATATATCGCCTCGACCGATCTATGTCGCAGCCGGCATGAACGAGTGAGCACCGCACTGGCCATCACCCCCTGCCTGCCACCCTCACCCTCCCCTGCCTTGCTGCACCTGGTGCAAGCCTCCCCACCACAACGCGATCGCATGCTGACGCTGATCGGCAGTGTCTGCCAGCCTGTACGCGACCACTTGCTGGAGGAGGATGAATACCTCTGGTGTCAGCGCCTTGCCAAAGCGCTCCCTGCGGACTCACGGGTACTGAACACAGACGATCCTCTGCAGTACCTGCGCGCCTGGGTTGAGCCTGCGGTATGGCAACGCCTACGACTTGGCTTTGCGAATCAACGGGTAGTCGACCTGGAGAAATATTCCAACCTGCCCGACCGTCATGGTCGGCTGGATACTCTGTGGCGAGCCGTCATCTGGCGAGCTACCGCCATCACGAATGATCACGCGTGGCCCTGATCAGGAGCAACCAACCTGCATGTTATGCCGACGTAAAATTGAGCTGAATAAAGGCCAGGACCTGCCACAAACCCTGATTGCCCGAGAGATGCTTATCGACTGTGCTCAGGCGGGCACATTACTTGTTCGCGCCAAAGCCGAAGCGCGCGAACTACTACGCCAGGCCGAAGAGCAGCGCGAAATACTTTACGCAAATGCTTGCCGTGAGTTCTGGGAACGCGCCAACACTCAGTTGCAACGCTGGGAGATTGAACGCCAGGCTATCTACGACAACATTGAACCCATTGCCGCCTCCATCACCAGCCTGGCCATTCGTAACCTGCTGGAGGAAACAGTCTCCCCCCAACGCCTGAGCGTCCTGCTAAAGCAATTACTGGCCACCCAGGTCCCGCGAATCGAAGCCACTTTGCTCTGCAATCCATTGGACCGTAAAAACGTAGACCAGTGGCTGAGCAGGCACACAGACCTTCCCTGGACACTGCGCACCGAGGAGAACATCGCACCTCAAATGCTCATTCTGGAAACGCCCGAAGGTGGATTTCGGATCGACTGGGATTCGATGGTGGAAACCCTATGGAATTCCGGCACGTCGGGTTCAACCCAATAACACGCAGGGGCTGCGGTTCAACGAGCGCTGACGTTTAACGAAATACCCGTGGAACTGGAATCACGCGTCGAGCCACACAGAACGTAACATCCTCTGGAGCAAAACCAATGAGCTTTGATTATCGCCTGCAAGCGAATCTCTACAGGCAACTGGAAAATTCGCAAAAGCGCTTTGAAAAGATAGAACGCGATGGATTGAACAACGACGAAGCCCTGGCGGCAATGAATGACGAAAAAGTCTTCCTCGCGGCCACGTTATCAGCCAGTTCCACCTACACCAATTACATGAGCGAAACAGCCAAGACCGTTATCGAAGGCATACAGTGAGTGGAAGCGTTACTCGGTCGTTGGTTGAGTAGCAGCGAACCGCTGATCACGTTGTTTGAAGATAATGACGAAATCAAGGTGCGGCGCGACCAACAAGCTTTTTTGATCAGTGTTCAACTGACCCACCATCGGGTCGACAAAAGAGCCTTGGAGGCGTGGATGCGCCTCGGACTGGAAAGTCTGAGGCATTTCCAGGGTGCCTTGGCGCAGGAAGCAATGACTGGTCATCTTTGGCTGCTTCAAAAACTCCCTGGCGACTGTGCCCTGCCCCACCTGCTTGGCAAACTCGAAACCCTGCTGAACCAGCGTGATACCTGGCGGGGCATTGTTGCGCACCTTGCCAGCCCAGCCCGGAAACTTAGGCCTACTTCGCTTCGGTCGCTGCGTCACTAAAACAGAGAATTCTCAATGCCTAACAAGATCGACAAGCACATCCGCTTGCGCGTCAATTCGCCTGCCGCCGCCGTAAAGCCTGCCCGTTGGCGCTACCTGATCCTCATGCCCTGGTTGTTGGCGCCCCTGGAAAGCACCCTGGCCGCCGTCCCCAGCGAATGGAAAAACACCGCCTATGCCTATGAGGCCGAACACAAGCCCCTGCGGGATGTGCTGGAAGACTTCGCCCAGACCTTCGGCACCCAACTGCAAATCGACGGCCTCCTCGAAGGCAACGTCAACGGCAAAATACGCGCCAATACCCCACAATCGCTTCTCGACAGGCTCGGCGTAGAGCACCGCTTCCAGTGGTACCTGTACAACAACACGCTGTACGTCAGCACCCTGGACCAACAGGAATCTGCACGCTTGGAGGTCTCCTCCGAGACCATCGCCGACCTCAAGCAGGCCCTCACCGATATAGGCTTGCTCGATAGCCGCTTCGGCTGGGGCGAATTGCCTGAGGACGGCGTCGTACTGGTCTCCGGGCCCAAGCGCTATATCGAACAGATCAAGCAGTTCAGCAGCCAGCGCAAGTCCCCGGATGAAAAGCAGAGCGTCCTCAGCTACCCGCTGAAGTTCGCCAATGCGGCGGACCGCCAGATTGATTATCGCGGCGAGAAACTGACCATCCCAGGCGTTGCCAGCATGCTGCGGGGGCTGCTGGAACCTCGCACGGCCTCGACGCTTTCAGGCATGAGCCCACGCCCTCCCTCTGCCGCCCAACCCTCACCCATAACCCCGGTATTTCCGCGCCTGAGTAACCCGATGCTGGGGCAAATGCTCGGTCAGACGATGAACCCGGGGCCGGCAGACACCGGCATGTCACTCACCCCTCGGGCACCGGTCTCCACCAGCAAAATCCGAGTCGAAGCCGATGTGCGCAACAACGCCATCCTGATCTACGACCTGCCGGAGCGCCAGGCGATGTACCGTGAGCTGATCAGCCAGCTCGACGTAGCCCGCAAGCTGGTGGAAATCGATGCGATCATCCTTGATATCGAGCGCACTCAACTGCGGGAATTCGGGATTAGATGGGGTTTTCAAAACAGCCGTTTCCGGGGTGGCGTGAACATGGCGCCCGGGTCTTCATCACAGCTGTCGATCGAGCACCGTGATCGTTTCAACGCCGATATTCGCGCATTGGAGCAACGTGGCCTGGCGACCATGGTGTCCAACCCGTCGGTGCTTACTTTGGAAAACCAGCCGGCGGTGATCGATTTCAACCGCACCCAATACCTCACCGCCGGCACCGAGACTGCAACCATCCTGCCCATCACGGTCGGCACCAGCTTCCAGGTGGTACCGAGGGTGATCACTACCCGCGGCAATCACCAGATCCACCTGGTGGTGGATATCGAGGACGGTAACTTCGACGAGTCCAACCCCGCGCGCACCAGCCCCGATGTACGCCGCGGCAAAGTCAGCACCCAGGCGGTCATGGCGGAAAAACGTTCGCTGGTGGTCGGTGGCTTCCATGTCACTGAACGCACCGACAAACAAAGCAAGATCCCTCTTCTGGGAGACATTCCGCTGCTGGGCAAGGCCCTGTTTTCTTCCTCCGAGCGCCAGAACAACCGGCGCGAACGCCTGTTTATCCTGACGCCGCGCGTGATCGGCGATCAGGCTGATCCTTCACGCTACTTGCCCCAGGAGGATCAAGCCGAACTGCAGGCCGCACTCAAGCCATTGGCCCGGCGGTATGCCGAGCATCAACCGGTGATCAAGCGCAGCGACATCACCAGCACCCTGGCTCACCTCGTCAGCGGGCAAGTACCCACGGCCTTCAAGGCCGCGCCCATGCCACTGGGCCTGGACACCTTGTGCAGCACCCGCGAGCTATTGGCCCTGAACACCGAACGCAGCCAATGGTATGCAGGCCCGCAGTTCAATGTGGCCGTGGTGGTGGTACGCAATCAGTTCAACCGTAACGTGCGCATCGATGAAAGAGAATGCAGCAACTCCCAGACCCTGGCCGTCAGCGTCTGGCCACGTGCCTGGCTCAAGCCGGGAGAAGAAGCGGAGGTATTTATCGCCATGCGGCCCGTGGTCAAAGATGAACACATCGGTGTGTCCCGCCCCTCCCTGATCACCCCCACCCGGAAGAACGCGCCATGAAACGCCTACTCACCCTCCTCGGCCTGGCCCTGCTTATCGTTGGTTGTACGCCGACGTGCAAGGGCGACTCCTGTTCACGCCCGCAATCGGGCGCCGATAAGCTGGTGGTCTGGTGGCCGCCGCAGATGCGCGTCGAATCGGGCCCTGCCGGCGAGCGTTCCGACTATCAAACGATCTCACTGGAACGGTAAGTTCCATGGGGCCGAACGATACGTCGTCTCGCCAGGTATTCCTGGATAACCTGGTGGGCGGCAAGGACGCCCACCTGTCCCTCGGCCCGGGCATAAGCATGTGCCGGTTAAAGGCCGGTGGTAAACCCGGGCTTGCGTTGCTGGTCGACCGTGGAGCGCTGGAAGCCGGACAGTTGGAACGGGTACTGGAGCGGCTTTTTGAACAGGCGGTGGCGTTTGACGGCTGCTTTGCCTGTCTCGATGCCAAGGATGCACTGGTGATCTGGCACGCGCTGCCGGCAGGTGCAGAGGAGGCAGATGAGATCATCGGCAAGCTGCTTTCGCTGGGCTGCCTCGATATGCTGGACGTGCACCGCTACCGTTAACGTTGCTTAAGCTCCGGAAACTCCAGCGTTTCACGCTTGGCCTCGTCATTGAGCTCACGCAGGGTGCGGTAGAGGAACGCTACCGCCTGCAACGTCTCCCGGGGAATGTTCGCCCCAAGCTTCTTCTCGTACAGCGTGCGCGCGAGCCATACACACTGGATCACCGGCACGTCGGCCGCCTTGGCCTGGTCTATCAGTTTCCGGGCCTCGGCATCCGTGCCTTTATCCACCAGCAGCGGCAGCGGCGTTTTGCCCGGCCGGTAGTACAGCGCGACAGCAAAGTGCGTCGGGTTGACCACCAACATGTCGGCCTCCTCCAGCTTGGGCAACTTGACCTTCGGCTCCTCCTGGGCCAGCTGTTGGGCCAGGGCGCGACGCTGCCCCTTGACGTGAGGGTCGCCCTCCATGTCCTTGTATTCCTTGACCACCTCGACCTGAGTCATGCGCATGCTCTTGGCAAAGAAGTGCTTCTGCAGCGCCATGTCGATCAATGCCAGGACCAGCAGCAATCCCAGGCAAGCGTGCAGCAGATGGCGAAACAGGATGATCAGCGCGAGGATGTAACTCTGCAGGTCGCTGGTGGCCAGATTGATCAAGGCCCCTAGTGACGGACTGATCACCACGTACAAAATCAGCGCAAGCAGTAGCGCCTTGGCCAACCCCATCAACAGGTTCGTCACTGACTTGGCAGAGAACATCTGCTTGACCTGGCTGAGTGGGTTGAGACGGCTGAAATTCAGCTTCAGGCTTTCCGGCGCAAACAGGAAACCGAACTGAATCCAGCCGCTGATCAACTTCACCGCGATCGCCAATCCGGCCATCAGCAAGGCGAAGGAAAAAAACACGATCAAGCCTTCCGTCAGCACTTCCTCCAGCGCCCGCACAAAGGGCTGCCCGAAACGTGACATGGGCATCACCAGCAACTGCTGGAAGCGCTGCATGCTGGTTTCGGCGGTGAACAACGCGATTTCGCTGAGGGCGGTCAACACCAGTAGCTTACCGACGTCCTGGCTTTGGGCGACCTGGCCTTTCTGGCGCTGATCCTTGAGTTTCTTGGGCGTGGCCGCGTGTTTTTTCTCACCCGAATCACTCATGTCCCGAGCCCCTGAACATCAGGCCGAGGGAATGCTTGAGGTCTCCCAACTGCGCCATCCGCCCGACGATCAAGTCCTGCAACAGCGGGAAGTACAGCAGCAGGATAACCAGCCCCGCCAGGCTCTTGACCGGCGTTGCCAGGGTAGAGACTTGCAATTGCGGGCTGTACAGGCCCAACAAGGCGAAGCCGAACTCCAGGAACAGCAGCACGGCAATAAACGGTGCGGCATACAGCATCATGTGGGTAAAAGTATCGCCCAGCAGCCCGATGAATACACTGAACCCATTGACCGCCGGCAGCGGCAACCAGGCGGTTGGCGGCCAGATCAGGTAGCTGTCCCAGATCACTTGGGTCAGCACGCTCAAGCCCAGGACGGCAATCAGCAAATAAATCACCAACTGTTTGAACAGGTGCCCGATCGGCGTCGCATCCGGCCCCAGCGAGGGGTTGAGTTGGCCACCCGCCAAAGCCCCCCGCTGGTTATCCAGCAGTGCGCCTACTGACTCGAACATCCAGAACGGCATGGCCAACAGAATCCCCAGCAAAAACCCCAGGGCAGCTTCCTTGAGTACCAACCCGCTGATCATCAGCGCGGAGTAATCCTTGGCAGCCAGGACGGCATGAATGCCGGGCGCCGGAATCAACGCCATGACCATCACGATGATGTGGCGGGGCATACCGCGTATATGTTGGAAACAAAACGCAGGCACCAGAAATGCACAGGGATAAATGCGCGCCATGGCCACGAGCAGGCTGGGCAGGAATTCAAGATAAAGCAGCACACGCAGGCCCTCAGTTCAATGCCGAGCGGGCAATCATGTCGAACATCAGGTTGATCAGTTGGATCAGCTCCACGCCAATCCAGCGACCGGTCAAAATCAGCGTGATACCCACCGCAACCAGCTTGATGCCAAAGGGCAGCGTCTGGTCCTGTATCTGCATCAGGGCCTGCACCAGCGACGTCAACACACCGACGACCACCGCCACGATCAGCGGCGGCGCCGACAGCACCACCACCAGCAACATGCCCTGCTTGAACAGCACGATCGGTTCCATAGGGCACTCAGAGGTAAGAAAGGAACAGGCTGTCGAGCAGCCGCGACCAACCGGAAACCATGACGAACAACAGCAGTTTGAGCGGCAGCGAAATGGTCATGGGCGAGACCATCTGCATACCGAGGGCCAACAGCAGGTTGGACACAATCAAATCGATGACGATGAACGGGATGTAGATCAGAAAGCCGATCTCGAACCCCGCCTGCAGTTGCGACAGCACGAAGGCCGGGACCAGCAGGATCAAGTCTTCGCGCTGGGTGCTCTGCGCCATTTCAGGCGGCCACATGCGCGCACTGTTTTCCAGCAGGTGAGTCAACACATCGGCATCGGTGTTGCGCAGCATGAACGCACGCAACGGCTGTATGGCCGCCTGCCCGGTTTCCAGAAGGCTTTGCACGCTACTCGTGTCCACGGGCGAGGCCTTGACGTTCTCGGCAATCTGGTACCCCACGGGCGCCATGATGAACAGTGTCGCAGCCAGCGCTATTCCGTTGATGGCCATGCTCGGCGGTACCTGCTGCACGCCGATGGCGTTACGGGTGATCATCAGCACAATCACGATCTTCAAGAACGATGTGCAGATGATCAGCAGCATTGGCATCAGCGACAACGAACCTAAAAACAGCGCCAGGACAAGAGGGTCGACCCCCTGAAATGTCATCGCGAAAAAATCACGCGGGACAACTGCAAACCAAGGCGCCCATCTACTTCCACCAACTGCCCTTGCCCTATCGGCCTGTCGCCGTAATAAAGCCCGGCCATGCCCGGCGCGTACCCGGCAATGCCCAACACCGCACCGGGGGCGAGATTGCGCAGTTCGCCCAGGGTCAGGTTCAGGGTGCCACAACGTACCGTCAGGGCCATGTTCAACTCATCGAAAGGCTCGTGGCCAAAGACATCCACTACCGGTTCATCCAGCTCATCCCCCGGGTACTGCGATGTTGCAAAATCCTCGTCCACGGACGTTTCCTCGATCGAAACAAGCGTCAGGCACAACGGCCCGGATTCATCATCAATGCACCCTTGCAGCCGGTGCTTGCCGACATACAGGTGACCATTGCCCTGCACATCGAAAAAGGGTTGCTCAAGCATCACCACGTCACCGGCACGGACACCGCTCAATTGCGTGATGGATAGCTTCAAGCGGCCCAGGGTCATCGACACTGCCAACTGGAACGACGCCGGCAATGGCCCCGCTATCGACTGCCACGGACCGGCCTCGCACAGTGCCAGCAAGCGCTCAGGAGTCAGCCACAGGTAACCCACGACCCTGGACTTCCCCAGCGTCACCGTGAAGCGACAACCGAAGTTCAATTTCCTGGGCGCCGGCAGCAACCGCAGGAAGCCAAACAGCCCCCGCACCTGCGGGCTCAGGTGGTGCTGGAACAGTTCCCAGAACCACGAGTCTGGATCGTTGTCGGCCTCTGCCAGCGTCACCGGGCACTCCCCCAGCAGGCTGAACAGCGGCCCTGGTTCGGCGAAAGCCAGCACCCCGCAGGCGCTCTCGAAAAACAGCGGCTTGACGCCTGCGGGGGCACGGCCCGGTTCCATCAACAGTTCCCCGTTCTGCCCCGCGACCTGAAACGCCATGCGCAAGCCGCGCCCCAGCCTGCGCCGCGCCGCGACATTGGCGCCGCTGACCACCGGCAAGGTTAAAAACGGCATGATCATGCCGGGTCCACAGGTGCCAGGTGTACGGTGACAGGCTGCGCCAACGCGCCGGCCAGCCCGTCCTCAAGGTGCTGGCGCACCCCAGGCAGCCAGCGCGCGGTGCGCTCTTCCTGCGCCTCCAGCTCAACGTTCCAGGTACCTTGCTCGCGGCGCACGCTGGCGTTGATCCGCCCCAGGCTCGGCAGGTAAAGCACAGCGTGCAAAGGCCACTGAACAGCGACGTGAATCCGCGGTACCAACTGCTCGGTCATGGCCGCGATCATCGCGGCATGACTTGATGCAGGGGTTCCCGGTAGGGCGGAACCGAAACCGCCCCCTTCATCATCGTTGCCAAACAGCTGGGCAAATAACCGTCCGTGCTCCCATGGCACTATCGCCCCCGGGCCGGGTTCACGTTCATCCCGAGGCTCGTCCGGACGCGGGCGCTCAGGACTGTTCACTGGAACTTGCGTCATGTTTCTTCCTGCACGGCTTCTTCCTGCCCCAACAAAAGGGACAGTTCCTGGAGTTTTTCAACCTCGCGCAAGCACTGGGTAACCTGCTTCTGCGCGCTGTCGATGTGGATCAACTGCTCATCGCGCTGGCCGTGCAGCTCATGTAACTGCCCTTCTTCGCGGCGGGTGTCGGCGGACAACGTGCGCTCCTGGGCATTCCAGGACTTGATGTCCTGGAACGAGATCACTTGCCCTTGATGCTTGCTCAGCAACTCAGCGGTTTTCCGGGCTTCGTCTAGCCGGGTCTGTTCAAGGGCATCCGCCGCCTGCCGGATCTGCAACAGCAGCGCTTGCTGTTGCCTTTTGGCGGCACGCAGCGCGCGCTCCGCCCGGTCAGCCCGGTGCTTGCGCAAACGCCGCAAGGTATCGATTTCAGAAAGGGACATCGGTGGTCAACTCCATCAATTGGTCCAGCGTCATCGCCATCGCGGCCGGCTCACGCAGGTCCTGGCGCAGAAAGCCATCGACGGCCTGGCGGCTGTCCACCGCCAGGTCGGTCAGGGCATCACTGCTGGGTTGGTACTCGCCCAACTTGAGCATCAGTTCGATCTGCTGGTACGCCGACAACAAGCGGCGCAAGGCGGTGCCCGCTCTTATATGCTCGGGCGTGGCGACGTTGCTCAAGATCCGCGAAAGGCTGCCCAGCACATCCACCGCCGGGTAGTGGCCACGCTCGGCCAGCTTGCGTGACAACACGATGTGGCCGTCGAGCAGGGAGCGCACTTCATCCGCTACCGGATCGTTCATCGAGTCCTGCTCGATCAGCACGGTGTAGATGGCGGTAATCACTCCGTCACGGGTCAGCCCGGCCCGCTCCACCAGGCGCGGCATCAGGCTGTATACCGACGGTGGCAAGCCGCCGCGGCCCAGGGGCTCGCCCGCGGCCAGGCCGATTTCACGCTGGGCCCGGGCAAATCGGGTCAGGGAGTCAATCAGCAGCAGTACCCGCTGGCCCTTGCGCCGGAACCCTTCGGCCAGCGCTGTCGCAGTGAACGCCGCGCGGGCGCGCTCCATGCTTGAGCGGTCGGAGGTGGCACACACCAGCACCGCCTTGGCGCGCAGTTGATCATCCAGCTCATGGTCGAGAAATTCCCGCAGCTCGCGTCCGCGCTCACCAATCAACCCGAACACGATCACATCGCACTCGACGTTTCGGGCGATCTCGGCCAACAAGGTGGTCTTGCCGCACCCCGCACCGGCGAACAGGCCGACGCGCTGGCCTTCTCCCAGCGTGATCAATCCATCAATCGAGCGTACGCCGGTGGACAACGCCCGGCTGATCCTCGGGCGTTCGGTAGGCAACGGCGCCTCGCACAACACCGTGCTCGCCTCTGCGATGTCGGCCTCCACAAAGGCGCTGGGGCCATCGCCCGCAATCGGCCGGCCAAACCCATCGAGCACCTGGCCGAGCAAATCGTCGCCGACCCGTACCCGGTGCGGCACCCCCAGGCGTTGCACACTGGCACCCACGCGCACGCCTTCAAGATTGCCCAACGCACTCAGCACTGCATCCTGCTGGTCGAAACCGATGATCTCCGCCAGCATGTATTCACCGATGGACTTTTCGACCTGGCACAAATCACCGATGCGCGCCTGGGGCAGCCGGCATTGCAACAACATGCCGTTCACCCGCTGGATACGACCGCGCACCGACACCGGCGCGAAGCTGGCCAGCGCACTCGACTGGCGTTGCTCCCAGGCCTCAAGACGGGCTTGCAGGTCACGGCTCACCAGCGCACCTCGAAGCGTTGCTTACCGTCGAACACCACTTTGGTGTTATCGATCAGCACCAGTCGCAAGCCGTCCACTTCATCCCCCACAAACAGTCGGTTCCCCTGTTCCAGAACCACGTGACCGTTGGGGCCGCCGACAATCTGCAAAATCTTGAAAGGGAACGTTCCGTCGCGAGTCCTGACCCGGCTCATCACCGGCACCGCGGTATCGAACTGTTCGCCAAAACGGCTGAGCATGCGCGATACCAACTCCATGTCTTCCTGGAGTACATCGCCGTCGAGCAGCACCTGGTCATTGACCAACTGGATGCTTATACGGTTGATCAATTCGCGCTCGCTGAGCATCCTGAGCAACTGCTGGCGCACCTCGAAAGGTGAGGCCAGCTCGTTCTTGCGGATCACCGGTGACATCAACGACGCCTGGGCTTCGCGGTCACCGCTAGTGGTCATGCCCAGCGCGGTGATGATGACCGCAACGACGACGACCAGGCTGATCAAGCGTTTCTGCTGCGTGCTCGAAATTGAAGAAAGCTTCAGCGGCACGAGGGGCTCTGCCGCAGGCGTGGGCGCCTGTTCGGCAGTCACCGTCGGCTGAGGCCAGGGCTGGTCGGCGCGGGTGACGCAGAGCCGAACGTTGCCAATCGAAAATGTCGTGTTGAGTGCCAGGTCGGCAATCTGCGCCAGGATCAGGCCGGCGGCATCCTGCATCACCCCTCCCTCGGCCTGCACCGACCAGCGCTGGTCAACACACTGCAATCGCACATGACGCTCGGCAATGCCCGGGTCGTATAGCGCCAGGTCAGCGTCAGGGTGCGCACCAATGCTCCACTGCTCGCCGAACAACGGCAGCGCCGCCCCCTGGTGCATACCATCGAGTACTCGTAGCTCAAACATTGTCAGGCCCTCATGGCCGCACGGACCAACCGGCCCCACGCAGCACCGTCCGTTTCAAGGCAATGCGCAATCGCCAAAACAGTACTCATGCCACGGCCCCACGCAGCAGATCGTCCTGACTCAGGTCAAACCGCCCCAGCACCTTGACCTTCGACGAACTGCCCAACTCGGCAAACGACAACACCGGCACATGGTTGAACTCTTCCACAAGCAATGTCCGCAAGGGGCTGCGCAAGTCTTGCGCAACCAGCAGCACACTTTTGCTCTTGGCCCGCACGGTAAAGGCTTGCTTGAGCAAGCTCACCAGCGTCGCACTGCTGTCGTTGTCGAGGGAAAAGAACACCCCGGTCTGGGTCTGGCGCAGCGCCTCGCGCAGGACATTCTCGGTATGCGGTGACAACAACCAGGCGTGCAGGCCATCAGCTTCGCTGTACTGGTGCAGAATCTGCGACTTGAGGGCGATTCGCGCATAGTCGGCCAGGGCATCCGCTTCACGCTCATGCTGGCCGTACTCGATCAACGACTCGACAATCAACCGCACCGCGCGCAGCGGAACGCCCTCGCTGGCCAGGCGCTGCAACACGGCAGAGAAGCGCGAAAGCGGCATGATCCGCTGCAGCTCCTGAACCAGCTCCGGCTGGTTGAACTCGAGCCAGCTGAGAATCGACTTGCACTCCTGGATACCGAGAAACTGCGGCCCGCTGAGCAGCATCGCGCGTGTCATGCGCTCGATGATCAAGTCATGGGCGGTATGGCGTTCAAGCTGTGCATCGTCGAGCAGCGGATCATCGGGCGCCAACCATAACCAGTCTTGCTCGTCTCGCTCCGCCAGACCCTGGGTACCTGCTTGTGGCTCGACGCCCAGCGCCGCCGATTCCACCGCTACCCGATCACCGAAGGTAGCTTTGATCACAGGGACTTCGTGCACGCAAAAGCGAAACTCATCGTCGGATAAGGCGGGAATAAACTCGACGTTAAAGGGCGGCAGTGTCAGGCCGATATGGGCAACCAGGCGGTTTCGGGCCTGGCGAATGCCATGAACCACTTGCGCTGTTCGGTCAGAGCCCTGCAGGCCCGATGAAAACTGCAGCAAGTAAGGCCGGGATGGATCAAAGGCGCGCAAGTCTTCGTCACCGTTGATCTCCGCCGGGACGGCGTCAGCCGCCGCATCTGCGGGCGCGTCCTGCTTTTGACGCTGACGCATAAGGTAATAACCCAGCGAGCCCGTCATCAGCGAAATGAGGATAAAGACCACCGTCGGCATGCCCGGAAGCGCTGCAAAAGCCAGCATGCCGATCGAAGCAATGATCCAGCTCTTGGGCTCACTGGTCATTTGCCGGGCGATTTCGGCGCCCATGTTATTGGCCCCTTTATTCGCCCCGGCCGGTGCTACACGGGTAATGATCATGCCGGCGGTCAGGGAGATCAGCAGTGCGGGAATCTGCGCAATCAGGCCATCGCCAATCGTCAGTACCGAATACAGCGCCATGGAGTCGGCGGCGCTCATGCCATGCTGGAACATGCCGGTGCTGAACCCGCCCAGCAAGTTGATCACCACGATAATCAGCCCGGCCACGGCATCGCCCTTGACGAACTTCATGGCCCCGTCCATCGCCCCGAACAGCTGGCTCTCACGGGACAACTGCTCGCGTTTGTCGCGCGCCTGTCCACCATCGATCAGGCCGGCACGCAAGTCGCTGTCGATGGACATCTGCTTGCCGGGCATGGCATCCAGGCTGAAGCGCGCCGCCACTTCGGCGACACGCTCCGAACCCTTGGTGATCACCAGGAAGTTGACGATGGTCAGGATCATGAAGATCACCAACCCCACCGCCAGGTTGCCCCCCACCACGAAGTTGCCGAAGGCCTCCACAATGTCACCGGCGTCCTGCTCCAGCAGGATCAGGCGCGTGGTCGCAATCGACAACGCCAGGCGGAACATGGTGGTCAACAGCAGGATCGACGGAAACGAGGAAAACGCAAGCGGCCCGGGCAGGTACAGCGCCAGCACGATCAACAGGCACGAAATGCAAATGTTGACGGCAATCAGGATATCCACCAGCCAGGTCGGCAACGGCACGATAAAGATGAACACAATGCCCAGGATCACGACCGCACCCAGCACCTCGGCGCGTTGTGCAACCTTGAGCAGTATCGCGTTGACTGCCCGCAGCGCACTCATGAGTGGTTTATCGGCAGCGCGCCGACATGCCGGGAGCCTCGTTCGATGCGAGCGTACTCATCCATTACCACCATGAAATTGTGCAACGCTTCCTGGCGGCCCTTGCTGTCGCGCCACAACGCCAGGGGCAGGCTCCCGAGCACGGGGTAAAGGGCATTGAGCGAAACAATCTGGACGGATGATGCCGGCCCACCCAACTCGCAGGCCAGGCGCTGGACTTCGGCAGACGCGATGCCCGTGCCCGCGTAACCGAGAATGCGCTGCAGCAGCGCTACGGTGTCCCGATCAATTTCGGGGTGCAATACGGCCAGCAGATCGATCAAGTCACGGCAGCTGGCCAGCACACTGCCCAGTTGACCACAACTGCTCAACCCCAACAGCAAGGTGCGCAGCTGGGCGGTGGGGAGCGAAGGGCAATACGCCGCAATGTCGTCTGCCAGGGCCCGACGCATCAATTTCAACCCGCGGCCAAACTCATCGCCACCGAACAACCCCAACAGCGCCTGCATCATGCTGGCGAGCGATTGCCGGGCGACCACGCTGGCGTAATACACACTGCGTACCGCCTGCCGCAAACTCGGGTCGTCACTGCTTGCCTGCAAAGCCTGCGCGATGTTCAAGCCGGCCTGGATCTGCGGCTTGAAGCGGACCTCCAGCCGCGCCAGGGCATCGCTGGCCAGCGCCGCCTCGGAGGTACGCGCTTCAGCTTGTGCCTGCGCAGCCACCTGCTTGAGTACGACAAACGTACGGGCCGGGTCGTTTCCTGTCAGCTCCAGCAACTTCTCGAGGCTGGGCTTGAGCAACAGTTGAACCCTGATGGAGCGCGCAATGGTCGCCAGTGTTGCCTGAGCGGGATGGCCCAGTTGCTCATAGAGTTGTGTCAACTGCGCCACAGGCGTCACGCCCAGCCCCAACATACGCCGGCTCAAGGCCTTGCTGTTGAGTTCAACCTCCAGGCCGAACAGCGCCTCGAAATTGTCGACCGCCGTCCCGGCGGGTGCCTGGCGAACTGGCGGGTTATCAATACTCGCTGGAACAGGCTGATCCAGGCTCTGGTTTTTTTGCACATCAATAGAAGGATCAAGTTTCATGGAGATGCCTGGACAGGAAGTTTCGTTTCCTTGTGTGGCTGGCAATCCCGTTACGGTTCCATGTTTATCGACGATACCGGGCATGTGAAAAGATCGGCACGCGCCCGCAGCCACTTGTGCAAAACCTTGCACAAAAAAGCCTGGAAACAAGATATTTATTTATATAAATCAATTAGTTGTGAATTTTTTTCCCTTGGCACAGGCAGTGCTAAGAGGGTTCCCGTCGAAATCATTTCGACCGTGTCTACCCTGAGGAAAAAATCATGGATATCCCTATCGATGTTTTAGTTCACCTTACACCTGACCCGCACCGCTCCATCCAGAACCTGTCGGAAGACCACCACAAGAAACTCCGGCGCTTCATTCATAAACGCGTACTCAACCCGGAAGATGCAGACGATATTCTGCAACTGACGTACCTGGAGGCCTGGCGCAGCCGAGACCGCTTCAGCGGCCAGGCCACCGTCAGCACGTGGATGTGCGGGATTGCCCAGAACCTGATCCGCAATCACTTTCGGCGCATGTATGCCAAGCCGGTGCATTGCGAGTTCGATGAGGCGCTGTGGCATGGGCAGGAAGACAACAACAACCTGGACTGGCAGTTCGAGGTCAACCGCAAGCTCGAAAGAACCCTGCGGGCGATCACGGATTTGCCGCTGGAAATGCGTAAAACGCTGTACGCCTCACTGGAGACCGACGGCAGCTACCAGGACACCGCCGACGCCATGGACATCCCCATTGGCACCGTGCGCTCACGTTTGTCCCGGGCGCGCGAACACCTGAAGCGGGCCACCTACAACCCGCTGTAGGCGTAAATCAGGGCACCGGCGCAACGCCGACACCCTTTGCAGGAGCAGTTGATTTACCCGTTTGACGCAAGCGTTGGGCAGCAGGGATATCTGCCCGACTCGATTGACCTGGTATCAGGCCTTTTTGGTACGCGGCAACAGAATCGCCAACACCCCGAACAGCGGCAGGAACGAGCACAGCGTGTACACGTACTCGATGCCGTGGATGTCTGCCAGGTGCCCCAGCAGCGCCGCACCGATCCCGCCAAAACCGAACATCAAACCGAAGAACACCCCGGCGATCATCCCCACATTGCCCGGCACCAACTCTTGCGCATACACCACAATTGCCGAGAACGCCGAGGCCAGGATAAAGCCGATCACCACGCTCAGAATGCTGGTCCAGAACAGGTCCACATGAGGCAGCAGCAAGGTGAACGGCGCCACCCCGAGGATCGAAAACCAGATCACCGCCTTACGGCCGATCTTGTCGCCAATCGGCCCGCCAAAGAACGTGCCCGCCGCCACCGCGCCGAGGAACAGGAACAGATGCAGCTGGGAACTGGCCACCGACAGGTCGAACTTCTCGATCAGGTAGAAGGTGAAGTAACTGGTGAAACTGGCCATGTAGAAGTACTTGGAAAACACCAGCAGCCCCAGCACCACCAGCGCGCTCAGCACCCGGCCCTTGGACAGGCCGTGAGTGGCCGCCTGGCCTTGTTTGAGCTTGAACAGGTTCAAGTGGTGCGCGTACCAGCGGCTGATCGCATACAGCACAAACAACGCAAACACCGCGAACAGGCCGAACCAGGCCACATTGCCCTGGCCGAACGGAATGATGATCGCCGCCGCCAGCAACGGGCCGAAGGCCGAGCCGGCATTACCGCCCACCTGGAACGTCGACTGCGCCAAACCATAACGCCCGCCCGAGGCCAGGCGCGCCACGCGGGAGGCTTCCGGGTGGAAGGTGGACGAGCCGATGCCGATCAGCCCCGCCGCCAGCAGGATCAGGGGGAAGCTGCCCACCTGGGACATCATCAAAATGCCCACCAGCGTACAAATCATCCCGCAGGGCAACAGGTACGGCTTGGGATGGCGATCGGTGTAATAACCCACCCACGGCTGCAGCAGGGACGCGGTGAGCTGGAACGTGAGGGTGATCAGGCCGACCTGGGTGAACGTCAGGCCGTAATTGGCCTTGAGCATCGGGTAGATCGAGGGCAGTACCGACTGGATCAAGTCATTGATCAAATGCGCCAGCGCCACCGCGCCGATTACACGCATCACCAACGGGCTGGTTTGCCCGGCGGCAGGCGTCGTAGCCACGGAGGGCTGGGAATTGCTCAGAGCCATGGGAGGTTTTCCGTACAGCAGATGGATGCACAGGTGCAGGTGCGACAATGTGCCACTTTTGGGTGCAGGAAGGCTATCCCGTTAGCAGGCTAACGAGTAGATGAATCGATGCAGCGGTCATGGTTTGTAAAGGGCCAGCAAGATGAATCCCTTTAATTTGCGGGACGTTTCCTAGAGAATCTTTCGGCCTTGTGCCTGGGGGAGTCGGTGGCTAGTCTTCGGTCCGTCGCTGGTTTTCAGTGATCGGGTTTAGTCGCCCGGACTTATATCAGGCGCATGCTCCCATGAGGTTTCATGGTGGCTGTGCGCAGGGCACCTTCGGGTGCGCCGGGTTTTCCTGATTAGCCGGTCGACTAACCTGCGTACAGCCGCCACCCTTCGTTTAGTCGCGAGCGGTACGGCTCCAAGTTAATCAGGAGCTATGCCATGTTTAAAATTGTCCCCGATCCACCCCGTGACCAGGCCAAAGACCGCGCCGCCTTCACCCGAGCGCTCGACCACTACCTGCCCACCGACCCGCCGCAACCCTCGACCAGCTTCTACGCCATCAGCGACGAAATCAGCTTCGAAGACTCCCTGCTCTTCACTGCCGACCTGCTGCACAGCGCCTCGGCCACCGCGCTCGACTGTGGCGAACAACTGCAAAGCCCCGAGCGTGCCAAAGTCCTCGCCGTATGGCACCTGCTGGAAATCGCCAAGGCCATGGTCGACCGCTCGATAGAGTGCCTGCACCCGCGCAAAACCTGACGCGCGAACGCCAGAACACCGCAGATCAAATGTGGGAGCGGGCTTGCTCGCGAAGGCGGTGGACCAGCCAATACCTCTGCTGACTGACACACCGCATTCGCGAGCAAGCCCGCTCCCACCTTTTGATCTTCGCTGCCTTGGGACCTGCGCAAACCCCAACCGCTCGTCACCAAACCCGGTGTTTCCCGTTAAACAGTTGATAGCGTAGATAAATTTTCAAAAAAAGCGCTTGACGCATTCCCGTTCTCCGCGAATAATGCGCGCCACTTGGCTACATAGCTCAGTTGGTTAGAGCATAGCATTCATAATGCTGGGGTCCGGGGTTCAAGTCCCTGTGTAGCCACCAAGTACCGATCCATAGATGTCTACAGTAGTCTATGAATCACCTCAAGAAGCCCGCCCTGTGCGGGCTTTCTTGTTTCTGGACGGCCAAGCTAATCTACCCGCATCCTTCACATCCTGTATGCCCCCATGTATGCTTCAATAAAAATTGAACTGGAGGCATACACGGATGAAGCGCAGCGATATTAAACGCCGTCCTCTCTCCGATACCGCACTAGTCAACCTTGCTCCTGAAACGGGTGCCTACCGCGAGCTAGACGGCTCGGGACTGTATTTCAGAGTAAAGCCTAACGGCCAGAAATCGTGGGAGTTACGCTATAAGAAGCCAGACGGCAAATGGTCGTGGCTTGGGCTTGGCGGTTACCCAGAAGTCAGCGGCGCCCTTGCCCGGCAAAAGGCTGCCGAATTGAGATCGGATGCAGCAGAAGGCAAAAATCCGATAGCCGCCAAGAAAGCTAGAAAAGCTGCGGAGGTAGCAGCAACAAACGAAACCTTTGAAGCCTTGGCTCGTGAATGGCATACCTCTCGCTTGGGTGGCTGGGATGTCGGCACAGCGAAGAGAGTACTTGGAGCCCTGGAACGCCATGTGTTTCCCCTTGTCGGAAAACGTCCGTATGTCTCTATCATGTCGATGGAATGGATGGAGCTTTTGAGAGGACTCGAACGTAAGGGAATCCTGGAGCAGATGAGTCGTGTAAGGGCTTACTGCAAAGACATCTATGACCTGGCTCGCGTAACCGGCAGGGCGATGAACAATCCCTTAGAGGGGGTTCATAAGTTTCTGTCATCGGGAAAAGCCGAGAACTACGCCCATGTCTCTCTTGAAGAACTTCCTGCGCTGCTCAGAGCAATACGATCATACCCTCACGCCAAAGATGTTCAGCTTGGCCTCCAGCTGCTTACCCTCATGGCTGTCCGCCCCAGCGAGCTCCGAGAGGCATACTGGACTGAGTTCGACTTCGACAAACGGCTTTGGACCGTCCCCGTTGAACGCAAAGGCCGTAAAAAAGGGCGTGAACACCTTGTACCACTCTGCAAGCAGGCATTAAGCGCTCTTAATGAGCTACGGAAAATCACGGGAGCGTACCCATTGCTATTCCCTGGTCGAAGTGATCGAACCAAGCCTCGCAGCGATACCGTTTTTCTGATGGCACTAAGGCGCCTTGGTTACGAAGGACGACAGACTGGACATGGCTTCCGTCATATTGCAAGCACCGTACTCAACGAGCACGGTTTTCCAGCGGACCACATTGAAGCCCAGCTCAGTCACAAGCCGCCAGGTGTCCGAGGGATCTATAACAAGGCTCACTATCTGGAGCAACGTACAACAATGATGCAGTGGTACGCCGATCATCTTGACGGGCTAGAAACAGGAAATATCGAAGCCGTATAAAACTACGGCCTCTCAGCTTCTTGCCCAGCGAAGATCGTCCGCAGAGCGTTCTGATAGGCTTAGCTTGAAATCGACCATTTAGATGCGTGATGCCACGGTTTGGTGAGCACTTATCCAAATCGAGCTGACTGCCACCTTTAATACTTTCACGCCACCTACGATTTAATCCTGCTATTAATTCATAGCAATAGACGGTCGCGGGCGCAGAGCAAAGCAGATAGTGCTCCATAAACCATCTCACGTGATTTTCTCTCCAGGACCAGGGAGTCGCGCAACCCAAGTGCTCACGAATCACCTCGTTCATCCTTTCTGCTTGCCTGATGTGTCGCTGCGGCGTGGCATGTGTATCTTTGAGCATGGGGTGCAGAAACAAGGCTATATCGAACTCGGACGTCATCGCCGACCTCCAACGTAGACGCTCCCTACGTCGATGCGGTTTGCGTGCGTCGCCAGCAAATCATCACGCGTACGAGCTTCATCGTCCGAAGATTCAAGCTGAATGGACGGGATGGGGTTTGTCATTTTTTTGTGAAGTCCGCTTCCTGGCTGCCGGGACAAGGCCTCCAAACCGCCTTCATCATACCTGCGCTCCCATTCGCCAATGATGTCGGATTTCCGGATATCAAACAGGGCAGCGACTTGGCGATAGGACAGCTCTTCCTCTCGCATACGCTGCAATACATTCAGCTTGAACTCAGGGCTGTAGTTCTTCTTTCTCTTACTTTTGAGGCCCGAGGCACCAAGCGCCTGATATGCCGCAATCCATTTTCGAAGCGAAGAGGCATTGACCCCGTGACGATGCGCGACCTCTCTGTGACCTGCGCTCCCCGAACAGTAATCCTCAACAACCGACAATTTCGCCTGCTCTGTGTACTTTTTCATGACACCCCTGGATGTTGATGTCCAACATTTCGGGGTCAGATCAAAATACGCGGACACCATCACCCTTAATTCTGGGATTTTGAAGGTGTGTTCGCCGGCCGCTTACCGTGAAAAGGGCTGAGCTTATTGAAGGTTGCGCACCGTTGGTACGCTCTCTAGGGGCTCGGCGTTGCCCGCGTAGTTGGTGACAGGCATGATTTTTCTCGAGATGTTCCAATCAAGTTGCCGCTCAATGATGGTAAGTTGTAATCGAGTAGAAACGCACCGCTATTTATCGAAAATCGAACGACGTATCGTGTGTTGAGGGTGTTTTTTGCACCGTTCCCCGTGTTAAGAACGCAACTCACCCACACAGAATGCGAAGATGGCGAATAGGCTCTGACGAATGCCACGGACCATATCGTTTGGACGATGATTCCTGCGGAAGCTTAATGCCATCATCTCCTGAAATTACCGCGTCTCGGTCTGCCTCAAGCATCGCTACTGAACGTTAGGCACAGTAGATGCATGGAGGCTTCGAACAGGTCCGAACCAAAGTCGTCAGCCTTCTATCATTGCTCTTAAATACAGGGCGGCGGTCTGACATGTTTTTTCTTGAGCCCAGACATCAACTGTGCCGAGAGGCGGGGCCACTTCGGTCACGTCACCACCACGAACTTTATACCGTGCTTTAAGCGCTGAAATTATGGTAATTATATTTTTAACCGAAACTCCATCGGCGGCCGGTAGACCTGTCGCAGGCGCCGAGTCGGGAGACGTCGCATCTATATCAATTGAAAGATAGATGGATTTTATGTTGCGCTCATCGAGCCATGATTCGACTTTATGAAGCATGTTCTTAACCGCCTTCGTTTCGCTTAGGCCGACCAACAACAGCCGATTAGAACGTTCTACCACGTCGGGCACGGAGGGTGACCCTATCAATACCACAGCGGGTAATCGTGCTCTGCTGTCCGCATATTTTATCCAGCTTGAATATGTTAAGGGGAGACCATAACGAGATTCTTCCAAGTCTGTATGTCCGTCAATAACGATAAGAGCTATAGGCTCAGAATGCGCAGTGATGAGCTGAGGTAATATGGCTCCAGAGGTACTGTGGTCTCCTCCTATCGTAAATAGAGAAGGTGCGTCGTAATGCTTCATTAGAGAATGTGAGACATACTCGGCTATAGACAATGGACTAACTGGCAAATTTATTTCAGTGCCATACACTGCATTACGAATCGAGTTAAGCGTTTTTTGGTTAAGCATGTCATCATGAAGCAGATGAGGTACGCTGAAGACATCACCAGCATCGACACCGTCGATTGCACCTTTCGAATACAGAGCCTCCCGAACGCCTATGGGCCCATAAGCGGCTCCCCGAACAGATCCGCTTCCGGTGTCCGCGGGAACACCTAAAATAAAGCAGTTTGGGTGCTCGACGCTTTCTAGCGATTGTGCCCATTTTTTCCATACATCTTTAACATTGTCAGAACCATACATTAGGAGGTGAAGCCGCCTAGCGAGCGGGCTTTGCCCAGTTGACGCAGATGAAAAACCTAGGCCTGGCGGGCGGAGTAGTTTGCGGCTAAGTGAGTTTGATTCCTGATCTAAAACATTCAGCACATCGACGTTGTCTTTCACTTTTAAATTAATCCTGATGAGATTGTTTCGTCACGAAATTTAGATGCCGAAGGGGGTAGTCTTAAATTTAGCCACTCTCGGCTTACCACAAAAATGGCTCGGTCTTGGCGTGTTAATAACTCTTGGTTTTCTCCTCGCTCAAGTTTGGCTGTAGTGGATATAAGATCTATCAAGCTCTTCGTCTTAACCAATAGGCTGGAAATAAGAGCCGACGAAGACTGTGGCCCTACAGGTAGTAATATTTTTGCACAGTCAGCCCAGTCAAGTATCACTATATATCCGTCAATAGAAACACCAACGTTACCTTGGTGAAAGTCGCCATGAATAACTTTGGACTCCCAAGATGTCGATCTAGACATCTTATAAATCGCCGTCAGCTTCTTAGTGATGAGACTTATCTGCTTGTATTGTTTGGGTGAAATATTGGAGTGTCTATTTTTAAAGGTCGCTAGTTTTTGTAATAGAAAACCAGGGGTTACATTGGGGAGTGCGGCCTCAACGTTCGAATACGCTATAAGTTTACACATCTTCGCGCAGAGGGTTGCGGCCTCCTTTCCGTCAATTTGGGAATCAACAAAATTAATATTTTCAAGCTCAATCGCGCCGCATTTCATGCAGCTACCTGTAACTCGCGGGACGTGGCAAGAAAATTTTTTGGAAAGCTCACAGAGAATGGCCAGTTCTAAATGGCTTTGTCGAATATCCGCATTTCTTTTTACCCATCTGTCATTGGACAGCTTTTTAATAATGCTCCATGGCGTCTCGCGAATGTAGATGTTATTAGTATGCGACGCATACGAGCAATATTCACAATGCCAATTCATTTAAGGGTAACTCCTGAAGGGGGCCGCGATAGGGGTGTGTCTTCAGGCTGCTGAGGATGTAAAACTTCGCGGACGCCGGGAAATGCTAAGCTAAACACAGCAAAAATAAAGCAAACAACCCCCATACCAATCATCGCCATTTGAATACCGAGATAATCAGCGATGCAGGCAACTAGTGCGTATCCAATTGGCAACGTCACCGTTGAGACAAACGTCGCTAAGGAGCCAACTCTTGCTACTAAAGCTGAAGGCACGCCCCTCTGGATGCTGACATCTTCCATTACACTGAGAATGGACAGCGAAAATCCTGCAATGCATTGCAGAGCGGCGATCGCCCATAGTGGGTATCCTGACCCAATGAAAATCGGCTGAGCGGCTATAGGAATTAGGCTAATAAAATACCAGCAGATGGGCCTATTTGAACGTAGCTTAGTAGCCACCAAACCGCCCAGTACTCCACCTATACCAAACACAGTAACCAGAGTACCCCAAGCTGTCGCCCCGCCGAGGGAGGTATCGGACCAGACTGGCCCAAGCGCATAAACCGCAGGCAAGCTCGTAAGATGCAATACCAAGCTCGCCAAAAACAACCATATTAGCCAGCGCCTTGCGAAGACTGTTTCTACTCCTTCATTAAATAGCCTTAGAGCCGAATGACGACTATTAGCGGCTACTCCACTTGACTTATCCTCTAACGTAAAGATTAATGCAGCGCCAATAACAAACGAAACTGCGTCAATCGCGATAGCCAAAACTCCGAGATCTGAGGCCACTAAAACCCCAGCTATGACAGGACCGATTAGATGGCCACTTGTGTAGGATACTGACATGTAGCCGTTAGCTTGTTCGAGATCACGGTCAGCGACCACGCGCGGCAATAGGGCGCGTGATGATGGTGTCGCAATGCCTTCCGCCAAACCATAGATGCCCGCTAGTAAACAGAGAATAGTAGCTGAAAATGAGGGTGAGAGGAAAACTAGCACTACTCCTAGTTGAACTATAGAACGCAAAATTTCGCTGATTAATAGTGCTCGCCGGGGGCCTAACGAGTCCGCTAAAATTCCTCCGGCAAGAACGCTGATGGCGAACCCTACCGATCGGGAGCCTAGAGCTAGCGCAACTGTTGTTGCGCCGCCACCTGCTGCCAGGATTAGAAATGGAAGTACGACAAAGCTCAGCCGATCACCGACTGAAGAAATAGTATATGCTGTAAATAATATAATGAATTTACCATGCCAAATGTTCTGATGATCATTGTTAACCAAGAGGATGCTCCTCGACGGGGAGTTTAGACGGGCTTCGGAGCTTCATATTTCTGAGCATAAAATGCTGACGTCTAGCACCCTTGGGTGATAGATTAAAGGGAATTGTGTGTGGTGATACAGCTCGTGCAAACCAGTAGTCAGTATCAGCGCTGCGAGATAATCTAAAAAAGATGTCAGCCGTTTGTGCCAGAATATTTATAGTGTTATTTAGGCGGGATTTTTTCAAATGATCCCTGATGCGTATTGCGCGTGCGGGACTGCAATAATATTTCCCCAGTACGCCAGGTGGTGCTGATCCGGTGACGGATTGATTAAGCCTCATTATGTCCACAGCCTGAACGCACTCATCAAATGCCCTTAGCGTAGGCAGCACAATTCCTTTTTCTTCCGGCTCGGCAGCACAACCCACAACCACCCCGGAGGGACTGCTCCGGGTTTCTATGAATACGCAAACCATAACGACACAATAGCCTGGTCGAGAGTTCAACCGGATAGCATCGTATTCCCATTGGACGTCTTCTAACAGATCATAGCCTTTGGAGAGCTGAGCAACCGATACATCGATATTCACTGCGCCCGACAGGCCATACCACCAAGCCATAAACGCATCTCGCTCAATCAGCTCATTAATAGCTGAACGTACGGCATGCTCGGCTGATCGACCAACTGCGGCGCCATTGCTAGTTAGTCGATAAAATGCGAGCTCTTTTTCTAAAGGCTCATGTACCCAAGCTATCTTTTGATCATGAATGGAAATATATTCTTCCCAGCGAACGTTGGTATTTTTATCGAAAGGGACTACTCCGAAAGGTCTTTCCCAATCTAGATCTAGACCAAGCTCATATGGTTCGATTACAGCGCCTCTGAGCGCTTTTCTAGGGGCTAGTCGACCAGAGGTGCGATTAGCAATAGTTGCTCGTTCGACCGACTCACCTTGGGAACTATTCAACCTGCTGTTAAGCGTCCTTCCTCGACCAGCAGCCCAGAATGTTCCTTGGCCATATGTCACGAGCGGCAGGCCCGACCACGAGGAAAAACCTTCAAGTGGGGTCGGCACAATTCGATGGGATGATTTCACTAGGTTAAGCCTCGTGCGGCGTTCTGCTTAGAATCGATTGCTGCCACCGTCCAACGACCGCCACCACCTGGGTAGCACGAGTACACGCATCGCCTACAACTTCTCTGGCGATATGGAGTCTGTTGGAAATTATTACTGCTGGCAGGGAGGAATGACCGGAGTGACGATTTTCGAGCGCGTGCCACCACAATGGTTGTACAGATTTTCTTTCAAGACCGTATTTGAGAAGGAGCGCGCCATACAAGGGATCCTCTTCTATGCAAGCAACCATGGGGGGGCGCTCGATAAATACAAGTGCTGCCGCATATTCAACTGGTCCTGCTATTGCCGCTTCCGTTAATGCTGAGACAAGCGCCGTGGTTGTCGGATCGGGTGTCATAGCGTCTACGTTTTGAAATGTTAAACCGAGTTGCGTGAACACTTTACGATAAATTCGCCAGTGCCATGACTCGTCTTTTAGAAGGCGTAACCACATCTCCCTTTCTAGGAATGACATATCATGGTCAAGCACAGGGGCAATGTGGTGACGAGCAGCCGCTGTGAAATGATAATTCTCGATGATCCACCGTTTCACTGTTTGAAGAGAGCATTCTCCTTTTATCAAATCATTGAGGGCATGATTTGGAGGGAACGCCTGGCTAGATGCGCAGTCTATCGCCCGCGAAATTGTTGCAAATGCATCGGCTGCGTGGACGCTGCCCGCAGGCGCCTCGCCACGCGCCATAATCATGCCCGCACCTAAGAGGTGTTCTAAAAGCTGGCGCCATGATGCTGACAAATTATCGGTGCACCATCCCTCCTTCAAGTTATGTATTAAGCTTTCCTTTGCAGCGCTTGGAATGTTAATGGATAGACACGATGCGTGCCTTTTCACCTCAACCCCGTCAGATATCTCTTCCAGTGTGACGTTTGGCGCAAGGCCCAGTACCTGCGGCAAATATATTTTAAATGATGGCTGTTCTCTAAGGGGAAGTAATGTTTTCAACTCTGCACCTCAACTCTTTAGCGCTAGATTCAGTTTGTCGAAGTTTACGAAGTCTAGCTCGATAGCCTTCCAAGTACTCTTCAGGTTGGTTGCGAGGGCCGAATGCTAAAAAAATATGAACATGCACAGAGGAAGATATCAAAGACGAAACATTGCACCAACGCCTAACTGCGGTTTCATACACGAGATAGGGCTCTTCATTGCCGTTTATAAGCAGCTCTAAATCAGATGCCCAGATCTCGATTCCTGCTGCCACATCGGACCGTATGTCTAGGTCATCGGTAGCTGATACAAATCGCAGCCAGCCTTGATCCATAATGAAATGATAAGCGTCGTCACCATTCAAAATACGTAAAGCTATAGTTGGCATCAGATCTGTCGTAGGATTAAGTGATAGCTCGTAAAGTCGTCTGATAAGTCTGTGGCCATACGTATCAATCTTTCGAGCAAATTCGATTTGAATAAAATCTAGTACCTTATCCAGGGCCCTCTTTCCCAGCGAGCGGTTCCGTGACCATGGTTCCCCTGAAAGAGCTCTCGTATAGTCATGATAGTCACGATTAGTCGGTGAGCGCGCTATCACATAAGACGCAGTACTTCCATCGCATTCCTCACCAGCAAGGCCGATGTAAGTTCCAGGCTCGGGAGCTTGCCACCTAATATCGGGGTAGATGTCTTGCATTATTGGCAGTAAAGCTTGATGAGTGACGCTGAAGAAACGATGGTTCAATTCAGAGTATTTGGGTGGATATGACCATCCTTGACCTGACATAACCACGCGGCGAGGCGCAAGCAAATTCACACTTGATATTAGATTGGAAACCATCATTCCTACTGCTTGTTTGTCAGCCCCGTCGCCAGTTGTTAACTCCGGCAAAGGCTCAAGGTAGTTGTTTGTAAAATTGTCTACGGTTCGCAATGGGCAATGTTTCTTAAGCCACTGTATTGTTTCTTGGTGAGGCATGCCGTCAACGCTAGTGAAAAAGCTCGTATCATCGTCTGATCGAACCAAGTAGCCGTATGCGTCCGGTTCTAGAAGTGACCATGCAAGTGGTAATAGCCTGAAGTTCACGTCTCCGAATTGGATTTCGTCATATGCTCCTAGCCGAACAGGCGTGTAGCCAAGATCCACGAGCAGTTCGAAAATCGCCTGGCTACTACGATCGCTAATGTAGACAGTACCTCTCCAAGGCATTCTCAATAGCGTATCTATGTCAAAGTGGTCTGAATGTTCATGTGAGATAATTAGGCCACCGATGCGCGGCAGAGACTTAGTATCTATTTCTCGGTCTGGCCATACCGGGAGCTGGACGCCAGCGTTACCTATTGTCTTAAAAATAGGATCCAGAAATACGGTCCCGACGCTAGTGTCAAATGCCCAGCCCTGATGCCCAAGGTATGTAACGATCATAGCGACTTCCTCTCTCCGATGATTATCCCTAAAAGTGGAAAGTTACCTTCCCCAGCGATGCCTCTCACGGCGCGCACACCTCCCATCGCACACACTCGCAGCTCGGCCTTTAATGCAGCCTCTTCAATCCGTTGATATGCCTGCCCTGCTTCAATCAGCGCGAGATCATAGGTGTTGCGGTATTGGTTTCGATCTTGGTGGCGCATTGATGCCACGATAAGTGCTGGAGTGAAGTTTACATCTTGGGAGTCTACAAAGTGTAAGATTGAGCGATAACGCCTCCCTGCCTCGACAAGTTTTCCATTAACCGCATCGTACTTATAGCTGTCGTAGCCACTGTTTATCGAGCTAATTGCATAAACGCTAAATCTTAGCGCGGTTACTCCGCCAGCTCTTGCATATTTGGGCTCGCTCAAAGTGCCTACTGAATTTTTCAATAGTTCTGACAGTCTCGAGATGTTAATAGGGGACGTGGCAAACTCTCGACAAGTGATACCTCTGACTTCGTTGGACTGTGCAGGATCGCCCTCAACCAGATCGGACTCTATCTTTAAAGCTGTTTGGGGTGGCAGTCTCGCTAGGAAATACTGTTGAATCTCTGCTCTTCGCCATCCCCAATGCTGTAATTCGTGCAGCAGGCGAGACGAGTGTCCATACAGCTCTATATAGTTCATACGAATCGCCTGCGCACTCTGTTTTATTTACATGCAGCGAGCCGCAGTCCAACCTCCCATGTCTTCATCCAGCGTTTCAACAATATAGATTGGCTTGGCATCTCCTTTCTCGATAGTAAAATCAAAATTCCTCCCTTTGGGCAGCTTTGAGGCTGATTGGCGCGCAGCTTTCAACGGTTGGCTCTTGTCGCTTTTCTTCATGTAAATCTCCATATTGATGTTTACCGCGTTATAGGTCATACGACCTTATATACTATTGAGCGATAGAGTTATCTACGCCGTGTCATATTGTGATCATTAACGGTTTGTCAGCGCAGTAGCCTGTTCTGATTACAACCGCGGCAGATCTGAGACCAAGGCTTCAACCTCACTACTTGTGTTCGGGTGCCAACATGGCGACGCTGTCTGTGACCAGAATGTAATCCAGAAAAGTGGGCTATCGTTATATTTTATTTTCATAACTCTATAACTGGTGATTTTCTTATTTTTTATTCATTTATTGTGCCTTGGTGTTGGCTGGGCAACAGGGGGCTAACAGTATGTTTGGTTTTCAACAGTTGAGACGATTTTGTTAGCTCCATCCATTGATTTCTTCTGGCACGAGTCCTGCTGGCCTCTGATGGCTATTAATCGAGGAGATTTTGCTATGTCAGATCTGTTTTCAACTTTCTCTAACCAAAGCACAAACGCCTATATCATTCGCGACGACGCTGATGCTATTGATGTTGCAGGCAAGGTGGCCGCAGCTCTGATCTGTAATGACTCAGCTCGTGGTCAGAGCCGAAGTGCACCCAATGAAGTGATTGATTTTTTTCTCATAGTGGTCTTTGGGGAATTACGGTGCCGAGGGAGTATGGCGGCGCAGATGTTTCCTATGCGACAGTGGTGGAAGTTATTGCTATGCTCTCCGCATCTGACTCGTCAATTGGGCAACTTCCACAGAACCATTTCTGTTTGCTGGAGGATTTACGGCGTCATGGCACAGAAGCTCAAAAGGAGTTTTATTACAAATTAGTTTTAAAAGGCAACCGCTTCGCCAATGCAATTTCAGAGAGCTCTGGTGAGCACGTACAAGATGTTCGAACTACTCTGCATGCAGGTTCCAGCGGCTTAGTCATCAATGGTCGTAAAAGCTACTGCACAGGATCTATGTTTGCCCATTGGCTTGGAGTATTAGTCATCGATGAAACCGGGAATCCGCAACTAGCATTCGTGGAGCAAGGCCGCTAGGTTTAAAAATCTTAGATGATTGGACTAGCATGGGTCAGCGCACCACATCAAGCGGTACGGTGATTCTCGAAGATGGCTATCTGTGTCGTTGCGGATAGCGATAAATCGGATTTGTCATGCCGATTGTCACGAGGAGAGTTGCGGCAATGCCTAGTACGACGTGGCTTGCAGCAGTGTTAAGAGCGCCCGCATCTTTCCAGGAGAAAGAGACGGGCGCGGTCTGGCGCAGCGAATTGTGCCGAGAGGTGAGGTTGCTGCAATGCAGCGAGGAAGGTCCATCGTCTGTCGCAGTGGACAGATAAGTCGAGTAGGCGTCCATCACTCTTGGGGAGTGATCGTGCGAGCCGCCGGATGCTAATCGCACTTTGGGAGAACCACCACGCAAGTGGCGTAGCCTTGAAGGTTCTGGCTACCTGGGCTGGTGCTGTCAACGACAGCGGTCCGTGCGCCAATTTTTATACCCACTCGAAATGGCGGTCAAGCATCACTACCAAAGCGCTCAAAAAGTGGCGACTGTCGCCACTTTTGTCGCCATGCTCCAGACCACGTTCCACGTGGGTTGTCGCCGGCGTCGCCGCTGTCGACACAACTGCATACATGCCCAACGAAAAGATCCGAACTTACGCTGAAATGACGCTGCCCGCTATAGAAATCGCGGGAAGTTACTGGAGGGTGAAAGCGAGCGTGGCGCTAATCAAATTTGAAAATTGGGAAGTGGAACGAGGTGGCTTCGAGAAAAAGCGAGTGAACCCTCCGATCGGCGCGATCAAAGATCGCTTGATCGGAGGGTTTGGCGGCCAATAGGTCGCCGGCTTATTGGATTACGATAAAACGCATAATCCATGCAGCATGGCAACAGAGTAGCAACTGCCGCACTTGCCCCTACTTGTCTGCGCTCTTCAGGCCAAGTCCCTGTACATGGGAAGGCTCCGCATTCCCATGTAAAGGGACTCACTTGTAAAAGGCGGCAAACGGTTAAAACGTCCAATCCAGATTGGCCGTTTTTAATGGATCAGTCTCCGAGGTCGCGATCTCGTTGCGTCAAGACGGGTGGCATCATGCCAAGCTCAGATATGAGGGAAGAACGTACATCCCCCCAACGGCGTGTATGCCTATGTGTATGCCTAACTGATCGAAAAGAAAATAAATATATAAAATACAAAAAGTTAGGGTTGTGGTTCAAATGACTGTGTACCACCAAGTACTAAAAACGGCTTACCGAAAGGTAGGCCGTTTTTTTATGCCTGAAGAAAAGTAAACCGCCCTATTGCCCCACAGACGTCAGTGTTTATGCCGATGGTGCACATCGGGAAAATGTGCATGACTGTGCTGGATCGGTGCGTGCTCATGGGCATGACTATGTGGCTCGGTACCGTCCCACGCAAAGTTATGCACATGCTGGTGGTGCTCATCGTGTGTATGGCGATGACCGTGTGTGAGGGGATCGTGCTGATGCTCGTGCGCATGATGTTCCATCAGATGAATCCACACCCCGATGGCCATCAAGGCGGCCGCGAGCAAGAACATCAGCGAAACCGACTCGCCCAGGATCAAAATCGAGATGACCGCGCCCAGGAAGGGAGCCGTGGAAAAATAGGCGCCGGTGCGCGCACTGCCAAGCCCGCGCAGAGCGAGCACAAACAGCACCAGACTCACGCCATACCCAAGCAGCCCAACCACCATGGTTGACCCGAGCGTGGCCACCGCTGGCAGTTGCGACCCGATGGCCAACGCCAAACAGCAATTGACCACACCCGCCGCCAAGCCTTTGCTGCCGGCGATAAACAGCGCATCCGAGGCAGAGACCTTACGGGTCAGGTTATTGTCGATGGCCCAACAAAAACAGGCGAAAGCCACGGCCAGCGGCCCCGTCCAATCATGAGCCGTCGCCGTCCCCTGCGGCCATGACAAAACGATCCCGCCCAGAACAATAGCGATCATGCCGATCACGATGCGGCGATCTGCGTTCTCTTTGAACACGACCCACGCCAGCACGGCCGTGAGCACCGACTCAAGATTGAGCATCAGCGATGCGGTGGCGCCCGCGGTACGGGTGAGGCCATACATGAGCGCCACTGGCGCAAGCACGCCCCCAAAGACGATGGCGCCCATCAACCAGGGCCACTCTCCGGCTGCAAGGCCGGGCCGTTTCCAGCCGTGGTCGCGAGCAAACCGAACGATGGCCAGGCCCAGGCCGCTGCCCAGATAGAGCAGTCCGGCCAACAGGATGGGCGGCGTATCCACCCCCAGGAGCTTGGCAAGCGGAGTGCTGGCGCCGAACAACGCCGCCGCCGCCAACGCGTAGAGAACGCTCACATTCATAATGGGCCGCCCTGTCAGGCTTATTGCATAAGGACGAGCATCATAGCCGTGCCCGGGTAAGAATTATGTGAATGCCAGCCTGGCTGGATTCTGTACGACTGAAGCGGCAGGATAGCCCGGCTGGCAAACCACAAGAAGGTGACGCATGACATTCCCCGCTACCGGCATCAGCACTGACCGCCTCTTACTGCTGGGCGCCCACCCTTCCAACGCTCGCGCCCTGCAAATGTACCTGCTGCAAAATCGCGCCTTTCTGCAGCCTTGGGAGCCTTCGCGTGACGACGCCTTTTTTGAACTGGACGCCATCACCGAACGCCTCCACGCCATGGCCGACAAAACCGCCAGCGGCGAAGCGTTGCACCTGCTGATATTCAGCCAGGACCAAATCATCGGCGCCTGCAACTTCAGCAACATCGTGCGCGGTGCGTTTCAGGCCTGTCACTTGGGTTATGCCCTGGATGAATCCGCCCAAGGCCAAGGCTTGATGCACGAAGCGCTGACGGCGGCGATTGCCCATGTATTCGATGAAATGCAGCTGCACCGAATCATGGCCAACTACCGGCCAGAGAATGAGCGCAGTGCGCGCCTGCTGGCACGGCTGGGGTTTGAAAAAGAGGGCGAGGCGCGGGCGTATCTGAGGATCAACGGGGTCTGGGCGGACCATGTGTTAACGGCACTGATCAATCCGGCAAGCGACCGTCTATTGCAGCCCGAAGTTTTAAACCACTAGAATGGGATTAATTCTCACTTACGATTCTCTCTCATGAAGCTGTCTTCGCCCACCGACGCTCCTACGCTCGATGCGCTGTACCGCGGCTACCACGGCTGGTTGTTGACCTGGTTGCGGCGTCGTGTGCATTGCTCCCATCAGGCGGCCGACGTGGCGCAAGACACTTTCGTACGCTTGTTGGCATCGGGTACTTACGTGGCGCCGGGTGAGCCACGGGCTTATCTGGCCACCATCGCGCGCCGGTTGCTGATGGACAATGGCCGCCGCCGACGCCTGGAACAGGCCTACCGCGAAGAGCTCGAACGCTGCGCCGCGTACCTTGAACAGGCGCCTTCACCGGAGCAGATCCTGCAAGCCGCGCAAATGCTTGAGGCGATCGACCGGGCCTTGGCACGCATGCACAAGCGGATCCGCGACACCTTCATCCTGCGTTACCTCGAAGGCCTGGACCAGGCGCAAATCGCCCAGCGCCTGGGTGTCTCGGTGCGCACAGTACAGAACGATCTGGTGGAAGCCTTGCTGGCGTGCGATGCGTGCGCCCAGCCATGAACCAGCCTCTGCCCCACGCTGTGCTGCGCCAGGCCGCCGAATGGCTGGTGCGGCTGGATCACGAAGGCAATGCCGCCAACGAACAGGCGTTTCGCGCCTGGCTGGCCGCCGACCCGCAGCACCCGCAAGCCATTGCCCGCCTTCAGGGCCACTTGCTGCCTCTCAAACAAGCCCCGGCCCGTGCCGCATTGCGCCGGGCCCGGCAGCCTCGCCAAGGGGCAACGCTGGTCAAGTGTCTCGCCCTGGCCCTGCTGCTCGCGGGGGTGCCGGCGTACCAGTACGAGCAACGTGGCTATCTGTTCGCCGACCTGAGCACCGACCGTGGCCAATGGCGCCAGACGCTGCTGGCCGACGGCAGCGATCTGCAACTGGAAGGCAGCTCTGCGGTGAACCTGCACCTGGACGCCAGCCAGCGCCGCGTGCAACTGCTGCATGGTGAGATTCTGGTAACAGTGGCCAAGGACACCCAGCGCCCGTTTTATGTCGACACCCCGCAGGGCAGCATTCGCGCCCTGGGCACGCGTTTTATCGTCGAACTCAGCGACACCGCCACCGTGGTCAAGATGCTCGAATCCTCGACCCGCATCGACAGTGCCGGGCATACGATTACCCTCGGCCCCGGCGAGCAGGTGCGCCTGGATGCAAGCGGGCCCGGCACGCCGAAAAGCGTTGATGTGCAAGCGCAGCAGCAAGCCTGGACGGCCCACCAGTTGCTGGCCAACGACGAGCCGCTGGCGGATGTACTTGAGCGCCTGGCGCGGCATCGCCCGGGTGTGCTGATGTTCGATCGCCAGGCGCTGCAAGGCATTCGGGTGACGGTGATGCTGCCGACGGACGACAGCGACCGCGCATTGCGCCTGCTCACACGCACCCTGCCGATTGAAGTCAGCACCTACACCCCGTGGCTCACACGTGTGCGCCTGAAATCCCCCGCCGGATAATTCTTACGCACCGTTGCGTGTTTTCGGTTTTGCCGCGTCCTTTCCTTGGCCAACATCCAAAGGAGCACCGATAACATGTCTTCAACCCCCACACGCGGCGGCCTGTTGCTGGCCAGTCGACTGTTGCTTGGCTGCCTGCCCCTGGCGGTGCCGGGCCTGGCCTACGCGCAGCAGCAGGTACAGGCGTTCGACATCGCCCCCGGAAAACTCGGTGACGTGCTGACGCGTTACGCCCAGGCCGCCGGCGTGCCGATCTCGTTCCTGTCGCAACAAGTGGCCGGGTTGGACAGCCCCGGCGTGCGCGGCAGCTACAACGTGGAGGACGGGTTCGCGCAGGTGCTGGCCGGCACCGGCTTCGCAGCACGCGGCAATGCCGATGGCTACCAGCTGGAAAGCCTGCCGGTGGCCGGCGGCGCGCTGTCGCTGGGTGCCACAGAGATCACCGCGAATCAGTTGGGCACCATCACTGAGGGCAGCGGTTCCTACACCCCGGGCACCATCGCCACCGCCACGCGCATGGTGCTGACCCCACGGGAAACCCCGCAGTCGATCACCGTGATCACGCGCCAGCATATGGATGACTTCGCGCTCACTTCGATCGACGACGTGATGCGCCATACACCGGGCATCACCGTGTCGACCTTCGACAGCGAGCGTAACAATTACTACGCCCGCGGCTTCTCGGTGGAAAACTTCCAGTACGACGGCATCCCGACCCTGCGCAACTCCGCCTACTCGTCCAGCCAGACCCTCAGCGACATGGCGATCTATGACCGCGTGGAAATCCTCAAGGGTGCCACCGGACTGCTGACCGGCGCCGGCGCCCCTGGCGCGACGATCAACCTGATCCGCAAAAAGCCCACGCGGGACTTCAAGGCCAGCGTCGAACTCGGCGCCGGCAGCTGGGACAACTATCGTTCCCAGATCGACGTGAGTGGCCCGCTGACCGACAGCGGCAACGTGCGCGGGCGTGCGGTGGCGGCGTACCAGGACAAGCACTCGTTCATGGACCACTACCAGCGCAGCACCAATGTGTATTTCGGCACGCTGGAAGCCGACCTGACCGACGACACCCTGCTCACCGTCGGTTTCGATTACCTGGACAGCGACCCGCAAGGCTCGGGCTGGTCCGGCAGCCGTGCGCTGTTCGATCGCAACGGCAACCGCATCGATGTAAAACGCTCCTACAACAACGGCGCCAAGTGGAGCCGCTGGGAGCAGTACTCCCGCAGCGTGTTCTCCACCCTGGAACACAACTTCGACAATGGCTGGGTGATCAAGGGCCAATACACCCACCAACTCATGGGCTACGACGCGCCCCTGGGCTCGATCATGAGTGGCCCGTTCCCCGCCACCGGACTGTCGTCCCTGTACGCGAACAAGTTCACCGGCAACACCCGCGCCGACTCGGGCGATGTCTACGCCAGCGGTCCGTTCAGCCTGCTGGGCCGTACCCATGAATTGGTGATTGGCGCGTCGGCCTCGAACTCCCACTGGACCGGAAAGGACTACGGCGCCCCCACTTATGTGGGCAACAACGAGATCGATTTCTGGAACTTCGATGGCAACGCTCCGGAGCCGAACTGGGGTGAACCGACACGGATCATCGATGCCACGACCCGACAATCCGCAGGCTATATGGCCGCACGTTTCAACCTCATGGATGACCTGAACCTGTTCCTCGGCAGCCGCGTGGCCAACTACAAATTGCGTGGCGAAGACGACTCCACCGAGACCGGCAAGCTGGTGCCCTACGCCGGGGTCACCTACGACCTGAACGACAACTTCACCGCGTATGCCAGCTACACCGACATCTTCATGCCGACGACCTACAGCCGCGACCGCAACAACAAATTGCTGGAACCGGATGAAGGCAAGAACTACGAGACCGGCCTCAAGGGTGAGTTCTTCGAGGGCCGGCTCAACACCAGCATGGCCTACTTCGAAGTGCACGAAACCAACCGTGCGGAGCCGGACGCCGAATACAACGCCGCGCCGACCAACCCATCCCTCGGGTATGCCGAGAAAGGCATCAAGGCCAAAACCAAGGGTTTCGAGGCCGAGATGTCCGGCGAGCTGGCGCCGGGCTGGCAGGCCCAGGCCGGCTACACCCACAAGATCCTGCGGGATGAGCATGGCGACAAGGCTTCGACCTGGGAGCCGGAGGACCAGCTCAGTTTCTTCACCTCGTACAAACTCAAGGGTCCGCTGGACCGCCTGACCGTCGGCGGCGGCGCGCGCTGGCAGAGCAGAAGCTGGCAAGTGGTGTACAACCGGCCCAAGGCGCAAAACGAAGAGTTCTCGCAGGAAGCGTATTGGGTGGTGGACGCGATGGCCAAGTATCAGGTCAGCGAACATCTTTCCGCGACGCTGAACGTCAACAACCTGTTCGACAAGCAGTACTACACCAACATCGGCTTCTATAACACGGCCTATTACGGCACCCCGCGCAACGTGATGCTCACCACGCGCTGGGACTTCTAACCGGCCAGGCGCCAGCGCCCCGTGACGTGGGGCGCTGTTGCGTCAAACAGCGTGCCGCACAAAACACTGCTCCACCACCGATTTGCCCCACTGCTGCCCCTCCTGTTCCGACTCCAGCACAAAGCCCGCGTTTTCATAGAGCTTGCGCGCCACATCCAGGCCCTTGAACGTCCACAGCCGCACCGCCGGGAACCGGTGCCCGTCACAGAAATCCAGCGCCTCTTTCAACAACCGTTTACCCAAGCCCTGGCCGTGGGCAGACGGGTCGAGGATGAAGCAGCGCAGGGTCGCCTCGCCGTTTTCGCCCTCGCCATCAATCGCGATCGAACCGACGATCTGCTCTGCGTCCAGCACTGCCCAGACTTGGTTGCGCGGGTTGGCCAGGCGCCCCATCAACTCGGCCATGTCCGCCGCCACCAGGCTTTCAAACGGCTGGCCAAAATTCGCATGCTGGGCGTAGTACTCGGCGTGCATCTGCGCGATACGCCCGATGATGCCTGGCCGGTAGCCATGGGCAATGCGGTAGTGCCTCGGCTGCCGGGCGCCAGTACGTTGGGTTTGCAGGGCTGCGGCGTATTGATCGAGCCCACGGCTGACGGCCTGTTGCTGTTCGCTGGACAAGTCGCCAATCGCCTCGCCCACCTGGCGCCGGGCAAACGTTTCGATGTCGCGTAACGTCTTCTGGCCTCGTGTGGTGAGCCGCAACTTTTTCGAACGGGCATCGTCCTCGTTGGCAAACTCTTCCAGCTCGCCCGCCTCGACCAGCTTGCGCACCATGCGGCTCACCGACGACTTTTCCAGCCCCAGCAACATGACCAGTTCAACCGCTGTCAGCGCGCCACGCTCGCCGATTTCAACAATCGTGTGCACCGATGACGGTGGGTAACTGCTGGCCGCCAACTTCGGCTGCATGAAGCCCAGCTCTCGCACCATAAGACGCGAGGCACAGCGGATCTGATCGATAAGGTCTGGCTTGGAACGGTTCACGGGGGGAAACCTCTTGCCCGAATGATGAGGGACATAGTTGTACCGCACAACCAAATACAGATCAATCTCCCAACCTGCAAACCACTGAGGTACATTCCCTCCCCACGGACAACAGATCATTCTCAAATGAACGGAGTCATCGCGTGTTTTCGATTTTTCGCCGCCAACGCCTTACCACCCTCTCGCTGATCACCGCCGCCCTCACCCTCGCCGCCTGCCACAGCGCCACCGCGCCGGAACTGCCGCCCGCCCCGGAGCTCGGCTCGGGCTATCGCACCGACATGAGCCCCCGCCACGCCGAGCGCCACATGGCCGCCGCCGCCAACCCGCTGGCCGCCGAAGCCGGGCGCGAGATATTGCGCAAGGGCGGCTCGGCCATCGACGCCGCGATTGCCATGCAGGCCGTGCTGACCCTGGTGGAGCCGCAGTCCTCCGGGATCGGCGGCGGCGCGTTCATCATGCTGTGGGACGGCAAGCAGGTGCACGCCTACGACGGTCGCGAAACCGCACCGGCGGGCGCTACCGAGCGGTTGTTCCTCAACGCCGATGGCACGCCGATGTCGTTCCCGCAGGCGCAGATTGGCGGGCGTTCGGTGGCCACCCCGGGGGTGTTGCGTGCCCTGGAAATGGCCCATAAAAAGACCGGCCACCTGCAATGGGCCAAACTGTTTGAGCCGGCCATTCGCCTGGCCGAAGAGGGTTTCCCGATCTCTGCGCGCCTGCACAGCCTGATTGCCGCTGACCGCTACATCAGCCGCTCGCCGGAAATGACCGCGTACTTCCTGAATGCCGACGGCAGCCCGAAGGCCACCGGTACGCTGCTGAAAAACCCGGCGCTGGCCAACGTGTTCAAGCGCATCGCCAAGGAAGGGCCGGACGCGCTGTACTACGGCCCGATTGCCGACGAAATCACCCGCAAGGTACAAGGCAACAGCAACGCCGGCAGCCTGACGCTGACCGACCTCAAGGGCTACAGCGCAGTTGAGCGGGCGCCGTTGTGCACCGACTACAAACGCTGGAAAGTCTGCGGCATGCCGCCGCCGTCGTCGGGCGGGATCGCCATTGCGCAGATCCTCGGCACGTTGCAGGCCCTGGAAACCCGCGACCCGCGTATGACGCTTGGGCTGTTGAAGCCGGTGAAGAACGACTCCCCGGCCGGCCTGGAACCGGTGCCTGAAGCGGTGCATCTGATCGCCGAGGCCGACCGCCTGGCCTATGCCGACCGCGCCCAGTACGTGGCGGATTCCGACTACGTGCCGGTGCCGGTGGCCGGGCTGGTCGCGCCGGACTATCTGGCCGGCCGTGCCGCATTGATTGGTGAGCGCAGCATGGGCGTCGCCAAGCCGGGCAAGCCTGCGGGAATTGAAGTGGCCTACGCGCCGGATCGCTCGCCGTTGCGCATTTCCACCTCGCAAGTGGTGGCAGTGGATGACGTGGGTGGCGCGGTGTCGATGACCACCACGGTGGAGTCCGCATTCGGTTCCCATGTAATGGTCCAGGGCTTTTTGCTGAATAACCAGATGACCGACTTCTCCTTCATCCCCGAAGAGAACGGCCAGCCGGTGGCCAACCGGATCGAGCCGGGCAAGCGCCCGCGTTCGTCGATGGCACCGACCCTGGTGTTTGATCGCCAGAGCGGTGAGTGGGTGGCCACGGTGGGTTCGCCGGGCGGTTCGCAGATCATCGAATATGTGAGCAAATCCCTGGTGGCCATGCTCGACTGGAACCTCGACCCGCAAGCGGCCGTCGGCCTGCCCAACTTCGGCAGCCGCAACGGCGCGACCGAGCTGGAAGCCGGGTTGTTCAGTGCTCAGCTGAAACAGGCACTGAAGGACAAGGGCCACGCCCTGAGCGAAATCGACATGACCAGCGGCGCCCAGGCGATCGTCCGGGTGCGCGATGCGCAAGGCAAGGCGTCGTTGGTCGGCGGGGCTGATCCACGCCGTGAAGGCGAAGCGCTGGGGGATTGAATTGACTCACTGGAGAGCTGCGCGTGCACAAGGCAAATAACCTCGGCGCCCTGGCTGGCGTCGACCATGGGTTTTGTACGATTGACGATCCATTGCGGCCCGACGAGGTGTTCATCTGCAAGCAGGTGCACAGCGCCACGACCATTGAATGGCACCCGGAGCTTACGCCCAACACGGTGGAGGCTGACGGGGTTTTCAGCCGGGATGTGCAGCCGATTGCGGTGATCACCGCCGATTGCCTACCGTTGCTGATGGCCTCGGAGAGCGGGGATTTTGTCGCGGCGATTCATGGCGGCTGGAAGGGGCTGCAAGGCGGGATCATCGCCAATGCCATGCAACGGTTTACCGCCGA
The DNA here is from genome assembly GCF_013385565.1 of Pseudomonas sp. E6002. NCBI lineage: Bacteria > Pseudomonadati > Pseudomonadota > Gammaproteobacteria > Pseudomonadales > Pseudomonadaceae > Pseudomonas > Pseudomonas sp. E6002. The sequence continues at coordinate 95,762 of NZ_JACAPT010000044.1, forward strand.
GGGAGTGGCGTTGGACCAGTTGCGGATTGCGATCGGGCCGTCGATCAAGCCGTGTTGTTATGAGGTGAGTGGCGAGTTTGTGGCGCAGTTGCAGGCGAGTCAGGGGCATTTGTGGCGGGATGGAAATGCGCCGTGGACGTTTGAGCAGCCGGGGCCGTTGTTGGCACCGGAGATTCAGCCGCCAGAACCCAGGCAGGCGTTGAGTGCGTGGTTTGATTTGGGCCGGTATGCGCTGATCTTGCTGGAGGCGGCAGGGATAAAACCTGAGCAGGTTGAAGTGAGCGAGGTGTGTACGTATTGCACCTCGCCTGCATTTGCGAGTTACCGCCGAAGGACCCATGACAGTACGGAGCGCAAGACGTTGTTGTATTCGTGGATTTCGCGAAAAACGCAACGATAAAGCGGCCGAATACAACCTCCCCGGCAACACCATATTTGTGGCGAGGGAGCTTGCTCCCGTTGGGGTGCGAAGCGCCCCCAGAATGAGCTGATGCGTTTTTTCAGCAAGAGCACCAAACTCAGTTTCAGGGCTGCTGCGCAGCCCAACGGGAGCAAGCTCCCTCGCCACAATGGAGTCGCGCTCATGAAAAAGTAATCGGCGCTCCCAAGTCTAACGCCGTAAAAATCACCGGCTGATCTTCAACCCCTTGCGCCCCGCATGCCGCTCCAGCGCCAGCTCGATCAACCGGCTCACCAGCTCGCTGTAGCTCATGCCAGCCGCCTGCCATAATTTCGGATACATGCTGATGCGCGTAAAGCCCGGCAACGAGTTGATCTCGTTGATCAGCACCTCCCCCTCATCCGTCAGAAACACATCCACCCGCGCCAGCCCGGCACAGCCCAGGGTTTCGAACGCTTCGATAGCCAACGCACGAATGCGCTCGCTGGCTTCAACGCTGATATCCGCCGGCACCACCACCTGGGCCGCCTGGTCATCGATGTATTTGCTGTCGTAGGAGTAGAAACCGTCCCGTACCACGATCTCGCCGCAACCACTGGCGATGGGATTCTCGTTGCCCAACACGGCGCATTCGATTTCCCGGCCTTTGACCGCCGACTCCACCAGCACCTTTTCATCAAACCCGAGGGCCAGTTCTACGGCGGCATGATATTCAGCCTCGCTGCCCACCTTGCTCACACCCACGGACGAACCCTGGTTCGCCGGTTTCACGAACATCGGCACTCCGAGTTTCTGCCGGGCTTGTTCGAAGGTGGTTCGCGCCGCCGTGCGACGGTTGAGGGTAATGAACGGCGTCACGGCAATCCCGGCATCGCGCAGCAGGCGTTTGCTGATGTCCTTGTCCATGCACACCGCCGAGCCCAGCACGTCGGAGCCGACAAACGGCAAGTCGGCCATGCGCAGCAGGCCTTGCAGGCAGCCGTCTTCGCCGAGGGTGCCGTGGACGATCGGGAAGATCACATCGACATGTTCCAGCGAGGCCTGGCTGGCGGTTTCCACCAGTTGCTGGCTGGCCTTGCCCGGCACCACGGCCAGTTCACGATTGGATTGATTGAGGGCGATCAGCGCCGGGTTTTCTTCGTTGAGCAGAAAGCCCGAGGTGTCGTTGAGGTGCCAGTGGCCGGCCTTGTCGATGCCGATCAGGATCGGCTCAAAGCGCGAACGGTCCAGTGCATCGACGATGTTGCGCGCCGATTGCAGCGACACTTCGTGCTCGGCCGAACGGCCACCAAAAATAATCCCTACCCGCAGCTTGCTCATGATCGGCCTCACGTTTGAAAGTAAGGCTTCTTACCATGAGCCGTCAGCGATTCGCTACCAGCGTGGCCCCGAACAGTACGTAACAACCGCCGGCAAACCGGTCCAGCCACTTGCGCGAGCGGGCATAGACGTTGGCCATCCGCTCACTGGAAAACACCAGTGCCACGCAGGAGTACCAACTGAATGACAAGGTCGCCATGGTGATCACGGCCAGGGTCAGCAGCGTCGGCGAGGGTGATTGGGGCATGGTGGATGCAAAGATCGTCGCGACGAACAGCGCCGCCTTGGGGTTGGACAGGTTGCCCAGCAAACCCAGGCGCCAGGCGGAGAACAGTGAACGCCGAGGTTCGTCGGGCAGCAGGTTCTGGGCCATCGATGGTGTCGAGCGCCGGAACAGTTTCAACCCCAGGTAGATCAGGTAGCAGCCGCCGATGATTTTGAATGCCAGGTACAACATGGGCGCTGCGGTGAACAGCGACTTGATCCCCAAACCGCCTGCCAGACCCCACATCACGGTGCCGGTGGCCACGCCAGCCGACGCCACCACGCCATGGCGGCGTGAACAACTGGCGGCCAGTTGCGCGGTGTTGAAGAAGTTCGGGCCGGGCGTGACGACCGCGACGGTCCAGAGCAGGGCCAGCGAGACCAGAGGAGCCGCGTAGGCCGGATTGAACAATTCCATTTGGGATTCCGCCGAGGGCAGTGCAGGAATAAGGATCATATGCCCGGTACCCGCCCTGCACAATCGTACAAGACCCCGGCAGACAGCGGATTCAGACTGGGTTACCGTATTTCCATCTCTTTGCGCGACAACTCATCATGGCGACCAATATCGACTGGCTGCACCGCGCGCCCCACGCCAGTGGCCTGGAGCGCATCGAGGCGTATTTTGCCGGGTTTGGCTTCGACCCCCATCGCCACGACACCTATGCCATCGGCCGTACCCTGTTCGGTGTGCAGAGCTTTCACTATCGCGGCGGCATGACCCACAGCCTGCCGGGGCGGACCATGGTGATCCATCCCGATGAAGTGCATGACGGCTGGGCCGGCAGCGAGGAAGGTTTCAAATACCGGATGATTTACGTGGAGCCGGCGCTGATCCAGCAGGTGCTGGGCGGCAAGCCGTTGCCGTTCATCCCCGGCGGACTGTCCAGCGACCCGTGGCTGTACCGCGCCAGTGAAGTGTTGCTGCAAAGCCTGGATTGCCCGATCGATCCGTTGCAGGAACAGGACGCGATGTTTGACCTGGCCCAGGCGCTGAATAACGCGTCGGGCATCACGGTGAATCGCAAGACCTTCGACTACCGCGCCGCCGAACGCGCGCGGGAATTTATCCACAGCGCCTTGGGCCGGCCGATCACCCTCGATGAAATGGCGGAATACGCCAACCGCGACCGCTGGGCGTTGTCGCGGGATTTTCGGTTGTTGTTTGGCACCAGCCCCTATCGCTACCTGACCATGCGTCGCCTGGACCTGGTGCGCAGTTTGCTGGGCCAGGGCCAGTCACTGGTGGATGCGGCACTGACCGCCGGTTTCACCGACCAGAGCCACATGACCCGCCAGTTCCGCAGCACTTTCGGCATGCCGCCGTCGCGCTGGGTGAAGATGCTCGGGCGCTGAAATCCCGCCTTGAAATGCGATCAACCTGTAGGAGCTGGCTTGCCTGCGATAGCGGTGGATCAGTTAATAAATTGTTGGCTGACACTCCGCTATCGCAGGCAAGCCAGCTCCTACAGTTGAACTATGTCGCTGCCGAAATCGTATTCGACGCTGGGGCTCGCTCTTTAAGTGCTAACGCCAGCACTGCCCCCGCCAGGGCAATCGCCGCGCTCCACCACAACGCCAGCTCAATCCCGCCCGCCTGCGCCGCGCCCGTCGACCCACCGGCGTTCGCCAACGACACCAGCAACGCCAGCCCCAACGCACCGCCAATCTGCTGGCTGGTGGACGCCATGCCTGCCGCCACACCCTGCTCGCCCGGCCGGATGCCCAGCCCGGCGGCCACCCACATCACCGTCCAGGTCATGCCCTGGCCAATACTCAGGATGAAAATCCCCGGCAGCAACGACCAGAACCCCGCCCCCGTCGGCAACGCCACACATACCAAAGCGATACCCACCGCGCCCGCCAACTGGCCGCTGACCAGGGTGTTGCGCAACCCCAGCCGCGCCAATGAACGCTCCGCCAGCCAGATACCCGCGGTGCACACCAGCGTCGCCGGCAAAAACGCCAACCCCGCCTGCAACACGCTATAGCCGTAGACCTGCTGGTAATACACCGCCAAAAAGTAGTACTGCACGCCAAAGCTGCTCATGAACACCGCCGTCAACACCATGGCCATGCGCAACTCGCGATAGCCCAACAAGCGTAGCGGCATCAGGGGATCACGGCCCCGGTGTTCGATCCACCCAAACAATCCGAGCAGCGCCAGCGCCAGGGCCATGCAGCCCAGGGTCGACGGTGCCGCCCAACCCCACTCCGGCCCCTGCACCAGGGAGAACACCAGCAAGGTGCCGCCCAGCGTCACGGTCAACGCACCGCTGATATCAAAGTTGCGCCCGCGGGCCCGCTCGCCATCGGCGGGAATCCAGTAGCGCGCCGCCAGGGCGCAGGCGCCGGCCAACGGCACGTTCACCAGGAACACCGCTTCCCAGCCCCAGGCCTGGGTCAGCACGCCGCCGAGCAACGCGCCCAATGCCAGGCCCGCCGCAGACGCCGCGCTCCACACGGCAAACGCCCGATTACGCGCGGGCCCTTCGGCGTAGTGGGTGTTGATCAGCGCCAGCGTGGCCGGGAACAACAGCGCCCCACCCACACCCTGCACCGCCCGCGCCAGCACCAGCAGCAAGGCGCTGCCACCGAGCACCGCCGCCAGGGAAGACAGCGCATACAGCGACTGGCCAAGCATGTACAAGCGCCGCTTGCCCAACAGGTCCGCCGCCCGACCGCCCAGCAACAGGAAGCCACCAAACGCCACGCTGTAGGCACTGACCACCCACTGCAATTGCTGGGCAGAAAAACCCAGGTGGCTGCCGATTTGCGGCAGCGCGACAAACACGATGGTCGCGTCGAGGGCGATGATCAGTTGCGCGGTTGCCAGCAGCAACAGCATCCAGCCAGAGGGTCGAGAAGAAGACATCACAGTGTCCTGCCTGAAAATGAGAGGCGCCAGTTTCTTTCATGCCCAACAGATGATAAATACCCCTATCACTCTTTCAGTAATGACTTTAATCATGGATCTGAATGCTGTTCGCCTGCTGGTGCGCGTCGCCGAAACCCGCAGTTTCACTCGCGCCGCCGGAGACCTGGGGCTGACCCAATCGGGCTTGTCCCGGGCCATTTCCCGGCTGGAAAACCAGCTGGGTGTGCGCCTGCTGCAACGCAACACCCGCAGCGTCAGCCTCACGCCCGACGGGCAGATGCTGTATGAACGCAGCGCGCCGCTGCTGGCTGAACTGGCCGAAGCCGAGCGGCAAATGCTCGACCGCCGTGCCTCACCGTCCGGTTTGCTGAAGATCAGCACGCCCTCGTTGTTTGGCCGCAAGGTGGTGATGCCGGTGATCGGCGAGCTGACCCTGCAATACCCCGATCTGCGCATTGAAGCGGTAATGACCGACCGCCTGGTGGACATCGTCGACGAAGGCTTTGACGCCTTGCTGCGCACCGGCGACATCCAGGACCAACGCCTGATCGCCCGGGCACTGCCACCGCTGCGCTGGGTCACCGTCGCCGCCCCGGCTTATCTCGCGCGTTTTGGTACGCCGCAGACCGTCGATGAACTCCAGGACCACAATTGCCTGACCGTGCGTAACCTGCGTACCAGCCGGCTGGTGGACTGGCAGTTCATGCTCGATGGCAGGGTGCAGGACGTGAGTGTCGAGGGGCGGTTGATCTTTGATATCGGCGATGCGCTGGTGGACGGCGCGCTGGGCGGATTCGGCATCGCCCAGGTGATGGACTTTGCGGTGCGGGAAGATCTGGCGGCCGGGCGCCTTGTGCCCTTGCTGGAGGAATTTGCCGGGCGCAGTCGGGCGATATCGCTGGTGTATCCGCCATCGCGGCAGTACTCGCCGAAGTTGATGGCGTTTGCCGAGGCACTCAGCAAAGCCCAGTGGTAACACAACCTTTGTGGCGAGGGAGCTTGCTCCCGCTCGGCTGCGCAGCAGTCGTATATCTACCGACCAAGTGTATTGGCAGGAAACAATGGGACCGCTTCGCGCTCCAGCGGGAGCAAGCTCCCTCGCCACAAAACCAGGCTGTACCGGAAGAATTGGCACTGGGCTTAAAGCTGTCGCCCATCAATCGGCTCACCAATCGTCAGGAAATGCCCGCCCGCCACATGGTGCAAGGTACGCAGCGCATCCTGCCCTTCGAAATGCCAGCGACCGTCGCTGAATACGCGCTCATCAGCCTGGGCGGCCACCACTTCGGCGAGGAACAGATCGTAGGTCTGCTGGTTATGCGGTTCCGGCAGCAAGCGGCATTCCAGCCACGCCACGCAGCCTTCAAGCATCGGCGCTTCGGTGTGTTCGCCGCTGAACGTCTGCAAGTCATATGCGGCGAACTTGTCGGTCTCGCTGCCGGTGGTGTTGCCCACGGTCTGCACGATATCGGCCTGGGCCGCACACGGTACGTTGAGCACGAAAGTGCCGGCGCCTTCGAGCAGTTGCCGGGTCCAGGTGGCCTTATCCAGCACGACGGCGACTTTGGGCGGCTCGAAATCCAGCGGCATCGCCCATGCCGCGGCCATGATGTTGCGCTGGCCGTTGTGCGCGGCGCTGACCAGTACGGTCGGGCCGTGGTTGAGCAAGCGGTAGGCCTTGGACAGCGGGACGGGACGGCGATGGTTAGGGCTCATGGACGAAAGGCTCGGAAAAAAAACCTACGATACCTCAAGCATGAGCCCGGGTGACTAGCTGCTCAGTTGATTGGCGAATTGCCCTACAGCGCTGACCACTTTCTGGGCGCCGTCCTGGATCTCGACGATCACCGTGCCCGCCTCGGCCGCCAATGCCAGCCCTTGCTCGGCCTGCAGGCGGCCATCGGTCATCAGCGCCACTGCATCGCGGGCCATGTCCTGGTTCTGGCGCACCACGCCGACGATTTCCTCGGTGGCCTTGCTGGTACGCGACGCCAGTTGCCGAACCTCATCGGCCACCACCGCAAAACCACGGCCTTGCTCACCGGCACGGGCGGCTTCGATGGCGGCGTTGAGTGCCAGCAGGTTGGTCTGCTCGGCGATGCCGCTGATGGTCTTGACGATGCTGCCAATCACCTGGGACTGGGCGTTCAGCGCTTCAATGCCCTCACCCGCCTGCTCCATGTGCTTGGCCAGGTCGCGCATCACCTCCACCGCCTGGGTGACCACGGTGGTGCCGCGCTGGGCGCTGCTGTCGGTGTGCAGCGAGGTGCTGTAGGCGATGTTGGCCGCGTCGGCCACGGCCTGTTCCTGGTTGACCTGGTCGGTGATCACCGTGGCGAACTTGACCACTTTGTACAGCCGCTCGTTGGCGTCAAGCACCGGGTTATACGAAGCCTCCAGCCACACTACACGCCCGTGGCTGTCCACCCGCTTGAAGCGCCCCGCGACGAATTCACCGGCGTTCAGGCGCTTCCAGAACTGCTGGTACTCGACGCTGCCGGCATCCTGCGGCTCACAGAATATCCGGTGATGTTTGCCCTGGATCTGCGCCAGGCTGTAACCCATGCCGTTGAGGAAACGGTCGTTGGCCGTCAGCACATTACCGTTGAGGTCGAACTCGATCACTGCCGTGGAACGCACCAGCGCGGTGATCAGGTTTTCGTGCTCGCGGGACGCCTCGATGGTGCGGGTCAGGTCGCTGGAGTACATCGAAATATGCTTGATACGCCCGTCACTGCCACGCACCGGTTGCACGATGGAGCGCAGCCACGCCTCATTGCCGTTGCCGCGCATCAGGCGTACGGAACCGGCGAAGTGTTCGCCACGCACCAGGGCGTTCGTGAAGCGCAGTTGAAAGGTGTCGTGCTTGACGTGCGCCGGCACCAGATCCTCGATCAGGCGGCCTTGCAGCTGGCTTGCCTGGTAAGCCATCTCTTGAAGGAAGATGGCATTGACGGACTCGATGCGCCCTTCGGGATCCAGGGTCAGGGCCATCATTTCGATTTCCAGGCTCTCCTTGACCTGCTGCAAACTGGATAATTCTTCGCGAAGAGCAGACAGCTCCTGCTTGAGACGGGTGTTGAACATGGAGGCACCGGTGGGCAAATGAGGGCGGGATCTGACCTGCATCGGCGCTGCCGGCATTTTCTTAAGAGAGCTTTAGCCCATTGCCCAACTATATTTTTTCAGCCCCTCAACTGCCGTTGTTACGGCAGATGCCCATCACTTGGTAGTGGAGCGTGTTGAGCTTGCCGGTGGAGTCTTCGTAGGTCATGCGTGACGGCACCGCACTGCACGAGCGGATCGGCGGCGTGACATTCACCACCCTGGCAATGTCCAGCTTCATGCCGTAGCGATACACCAGCACCTCGGGCGCAGGCTTGCCCTTTCTGGCGGCGTAGGCGGCCATGGCTTGCTCATTGTTTTGCATCAATTGGGCGAAGGTGCGGTCGCCTCCACCTTCGGCCATCGCGCCGGCGGAAACGATCAGGGCCAATGCAGCGACAGTGGTTTTCAGGGTATTCATGAGGGCGTCCTCGTCTGACTTATTGAATTAAAAGTTCAGAGCAAGAATAACTAACCAAGCCTGTCGCAAAGTTCACCGAAAGATTACTTATCCGTTATGTTTTATTGAAATTCCAAAATTGTAATCTGTGCGCCACCTCGCCGTTATCTCGTGTTTGCAACTATCTGCCCGGGCACCATCACAACAAGAATGCCCCATCGATAAGAAGCTGATAGCTGCCACTACCGAGGAGCGCTACATGAGCACTAACCGCACATTTTCACTCTCCATGATTGCCGCCCTGGCGGGGCTCACCCCGCTGTCAGGCATGGCCGTGGAAGAAAACCCCGAAGGGTTTATCGAAGGCAGCACCTTGAACGTGCTGGCCCGCAACTTCTACTTCAACCGCGATGACCGCAAGGGCCAGTCGAGCCCCACCGGCAATGGCTATTCCGAAGCCTGGGCCCAGGGTTTTATCGGCAAGTTCGAATCCGGATTCACTCAGGGTCCGGTGGGTTTCGGCCTCGATGCGTTTGCGATGTATGGCCTGAAACTCGACTCCGGCACCGGTCGCAGCGGCGGCAAGGGCTCGTTCGGCGTACTGCCGGTAGACAGCGACAACCACCCCGAGGACGGCTACAGCAAGCTCGGCGGCGCGGTAAAAGTGCGCCTGCTGGATACCGTGATCAAGGCCGGTGACGTGTTCCCGCTGACCCCGGTGGTGGCCTACGGCGACTCGCGGGTGTTGCCGGAAAGCTTCCGTGGCGTCACCGCGCAAAACACCAGCATTGACGGCTTGAGCTTGCAGGCCGGGCACTTGAGCGGCATGAGCCAGCCCACCCAAAGCGGCATGGATAAAGGCTTCGCGACGTTTTATGCGGGCAAGGTGGATTCACCCTGGATCGGCTATGCCGGCGGCGACTACCAGGTGAACAAACACCTCAGCGTCAGCCTGTACACCAGCCGCCTGAAGGATGCCTGGGACCAGTACTACTTCGGCAGCGCCGCCAGCTACCCGCTGAACGATGACGTGTCGCTGTTTGGCGACTTCAACTACTACAAGGCCGTGGACGAGGGCAAGAAACGCCTTGGCGAGTTCGATAACAACATCTGGAGCGCCAGGCTCGGGGTCAAGGTCGGCGCCCACAGCCTGGCCCTGTCGCACCAGCGCAACAACGGCGATGACGACTTTGACTATCTGCGCATGTCGGACTCGATCTTCCTCAACAACTCGATCCAGTACAGCGACTTCAACTCGCCCAGGGAACGCTCGTGGATGCTCGCCTATAACCTCGACATGCAGGCCTTCGGCATTCCTGGCCTGACCTTCATGACCCGCTATGGCAAAGGTACCGGCGCCGACTACAGCAACGCCAACAGCGTGTACATGCGCCGTGACGCGGCCGGCGACCCGCTGACCGATCAACGCCGCTGGGAGCGGGATATCGAGGCGAAGTACGTGGTGCAGGGCGGTAACTTGAAAGACCTGTCGCTGCGTTTGCGCCAGGCGACCGTTCGCTCAAGTGCCTTTGAGTCGGACTTGGAGGAAGTTCGGTTGATTGTCGAATACCCATTGGCAATTCTGTAAATGAACACAACGGCAAATGCTTACATTCATTTGCCGTTGACTAACATCTGTTCACAAATTGAAGCCTGTCAGAACTGTAATATGCGCCTCACCTTCTCGTTAAGTTGCGCTTCATATACTGGTCACAACTAACGGCACACGCCTTATTTGGAGACACGTCATGAAGCCATCCCACCTGTTATTGATCAGTTTTCTCGGCGCCACTTCCACCCTCGCATTCGCCGACGACGGCGCCGACCGTTCCCGGCAGTTCCTCGCCGAGTTCCGCCAGCAACAGCAACAGGTCCACGGTGAACAGTCCGTGGCCGAGACCGCGCCCGCCGACGCACAGAAGCAGTCGATCTGAACGGCGCACACCGAGCACATTCATCTCTGAAGCTTTTGTGTAGCTCCTTTGGAAAGAGATGAATTTTTAACGCCCCGGATGGGGCGTTTTTTTTGCCCGCCCGTTCTGCAACGCAACAACCAGTCACAAACTGGCTGATTGACCCTGTAGCTACTTCAGCCTTCAGGCTTCGGAAAATTCGAATTTCAGTCTCTCTCTATCAGTAAAAGGTAAATCCCCATGCGTATCCTTGTGGTTGAGGACGAGCAAAAAACCGCCGCCTACCTGCAGCAGGGCCTGACCGAAAGCGGTTACGTGGTCGACTGCGCCGCCAGCGGCGTGGACGGCCTGCACCTGGCCGGGCAACACGCTTATGAACTGGTGATTCTCGATGTAAACCTGCCGGCCAAGGACGGCTGGGAAGTGCTTGAGCAACTGCGCCGCGACAGCAACCAACGGGTGATGATGCTCACAGCCCGTGGCCGGCTGACTGACAAGATCAAGGGCCTGGACATGGGCGCCGATGATTACCTGGTCAAACCCTTCGAATTCCCCGAATTGCTGGCCCGGGTGCGCACGCTGTTGCGCCGCAGCGAGCACATACCGGTGCCGGAAGTCTTCCGCGTGTCGGACCTTGAACTGGACCCGCGCCGCCACCGCGCCTATCGCGGCACCCGGCGCATTGACCTGACCACCAAGGAGTTCGCGCTGCTGCATGTGCTGATGCGTCAGTCCGGCGAAGTGCTGACCCGCACGCAGATTATTTCCCTGGTGTGGGACATGAATTTCGACTGCGACACCAACGTGGTGGAGGTCTCCATCAGCCGCCTGCGGGCCAAGGTCGATGACCAGAGTGACGTCAAGCTGATCCATACCATTCGCGGCGTGGGCTATGTGCTGGAGGCCCGCCAATGAAAGCCAGCAGCCTGTCGATGCGCCTCGGGCTGACGGTGAGCCTGATGGGCGCGGGCCTGGTGGTGCTGCTCGCGACACTGGCCTACCTGGCGCTGACCCACGAGCTTGAGAAACTGGCGCGCAAGGGCCTGGAAAGCAAGATGGAGCAGATCCAGCACAGCATCGCCCTCGGCCTGGACACCCGCGACATAAAGGCCCGCCCGCATTCGCTGATGGACCTGGTGATGGGGCATGACAATTTCTACCTGACCATCGTCGGCACCGCACCCGATGAAGCGGTGCTGCTGAGCGTCGGTGCCAAGCCACAGGAACCGTTGCTGACCGACTTCGCACCACGCCAGACCCTCGGTTACCTGAACTGGGACGACAGCAACGGCAACCAGGTGCTCAGCGCCTCCAGCCTGATGCGCCTGTCCAGCGGCGAACGCGTGCGGGTGCTGCTGTCCCTGGACCGCATGGACGATCAGGCATTGCTCAGTGCTTACCTGCGTTCCACGGTGATCGCCCTGCCGCTGCTGTTGCTGCTGATCGGCATCGGCGCGTGGTGGGTGGTGCAACGCGGGCTCGCACCGCTGCAACAGTTCAGCCGCGTCGCGGCCAAGGTCACCACACAGGATCTGACCCACCGCCTGGCTGTGGATAACTTGCCCAACGAGTTAGGCGAGTTGGCGCAGGGCATCAACTTCATGCTGCAGCGCCTGGATGGCGGTGTGCAGCAGCTGTCGCAGTTCTCCGATGACCTGGCCCATGAACTGCGCGCGCCACTGACCAACTTGATGGGCAAGGCCCAGGTGACGTTGTCCCGAGAGCGCCCGCCCGAGGAGTACAAGGCGGTGCTGGAATCCAGCACCGAAGAAATGGAGCGGCTGGCGCGGATCGTTTCCGACATGCTGTTCCTGGCACAGGTCAGCCACCCGGCGGCGCGGGTTTCGTTTGCACCCGTGTCCCTGGCCGATGAAGCGCGCCGGGTGATGGAGCTGTTTGCGTTGAGTGCCGAAGACAAGCAACTGAGCCTGAGCCTTCACGGTGATGCCTCGGTGCATGGCGACCGCCTGATGATTCAGCGGGCGATTTCCAACTTGTTGTCCAATGCCATCCGGCATACCCCGCACGCTTCCACGGTGTCGTTGCAGGTGGAAACCCACGGGCAGCAAGTCTCGCTGTCGGTGGGCAACCCGGGCCCGGGGATTGAAGCACACCACCTGCCGAACCTGTTCGAGCGTTTCTACCGCGTCGACAGCAGCCGCGCCCGCTCCGAAGGGGGGACCGGGCTGGGGCTGGCCATCGTGCGGTCAATCATGACCCTGCATCAAGGCCTGGCAGAAGTCAGCAGCGAGCCCGGAGATTTCACTGTGTTTCGGTTGGTGTTTCCCCTTCATACCAACGCTATCTGCCAATAAACCATTGTGGTGAGGGAGCTTGCTCCCTCACCACAGGTTATTGGCCAGGCATCGGGCGGTCTTCCTGTTCTTCACGCCGGTGCGCCCAGTGATACAGCGCCGGCAATACCAGCAGGGTCAGCAGCGTCGACGAGATAATCCCGCCAATCACCACCGTCGCCAACGGGCGCTGCACTTCGGCGCCGGTGCCGGTGGCCAGGGCCATGGGGATAAACCCCAGCGACGCCACCAACGCCGTCATCAACACCGGGCGCAAGCGCGTCAGGGCGCCTTCGTTGATGGCCACCGACAATGAGCGCCCCTCTTCCCGCAGGTTGCGAATGAACGCAATCATCACCAACCCGTTCAGCACCGCCACCCCCGACAGCGCGATAAAACCCACGCCCGCCGAGATCGACAACGGAATGTCCCGCAGCCACAGCGCCATGATCCCGCCGGTCAACGCGAAGGGAATCCCGGTGAACACCAGCAGCCCGTCCTTGAGGTTGTTGAACATCATGAACAGCAAGCCGAACACCAGCAGCAATGCCACCGGCACCACGATGCGCAAGCGCTCGGAAGCTTCCTTCAACTGCTCGAACTGGCCGCCCCAGGTGGTCCAGTAGCCCGCGGGGATTTTCACCTGAGTGTCGATGGCCGTCCCGGCTTCCTCGACAAACGAGCCGATATCCCGCCCACGCACGTTGGCGCTGACGATCACCAGGCGCTTGCCGTTTTCACGGCTGATCTGGTTGGGGCCGAGCACCAGGTCCAGGCTGGCGACTTCCGACAGCGCGATAAAACCCAACTGCCCCGCCGCGTTATTCGCCAGCGCCGGGATCGGAATCAACAGCCGCGACAGGCCTTCGATATCGGTGCGCAGCGCATCAGACAAACGCACGACCATATCAAAACGCCGGTCGCCTTCGTACATCGTCCCGGCCTGGCGCCCACCCACGGCGACGGCAATCGTGTCTTGCACATCGCCCACGTTCAGGCCGAAACGCGCGGCCTTGTCGCGGTCGATATTGATGGTCAGCACCGGCAGGCCGGAGGTCTGTTCCACCTTCACTTCAGAGGCGCCCTTGAGGGTTTGCAAGGTCTCGGCGATTTCCCCGGCGGTCTTGTTGAGCACCGCCATGTCGTCACCAAACACCTTCACCGCCACGTCACTGCGCACGCCGGAAATCAGTTCGTTGAAGCGCAGCTGGATCGGTTGCGACAGTTCATACACGCTGCCCGGCACAATCGCACTGGCGCGCTGGATGTCGGCGATGATTGCCTCGCGGGACTTCTTCGGGTCGGGCCACTGGTCCTTGGGCTTGAGCATCACGTAGCTGTCGGAGATGTTCGGCGGCATCGGGTCGGAGGCGATTTCCGCGGTGCCGGTGCGGGCGAATACCCGCTCGATTTCCGGCACCTCGGCCATCAAGGTCTTTTCCAGTTGCTGCTGCATCTGTACCGACTGCGTCAGGCTGGTGCCCGGCACCCGCAACGCTTGTTGGGCGAAATCACCCTCGCTGAGGCTGGGGATAAATTCGCTGCCCATGCGACTGGCCACCAGGCCCGACGCAACGATGGCCAGCACCGCCAGGCCGAACACCAGCGGCCGGCGCGCCATCACCCAATCCAGCACCGGCGCGTAGACACGGCGTGCGCTGCGCATCACCAGGTTTTCCTCTTCCTTGACCTTGCCGGTGACGAACAGCGCAATGGCCGCCGGCACGAAGGTTACGGACAGAATCATTGCCCCCAGCAGCGCGATCACCACGGTGAACGCCATCGGGTGGAACATCTTCCCGGCCACCCCGGTGAGGGCGAAGATCGGCAGGTACACCACCATGATGATCAGTTGCCCGAAGATCAGCGCGCGCCGCGCTTCCTTGGCCGCCGCAAACACTTCATGCAGGCGCTCGCTGCGGGTCAGCAATCGCCCGTGGCGCTGCTGGGTGTGGGCCAGGCGGCGGATGGCGTTTTCGACGATCACCACCGCGCCATCCACGATAATCCCGAAATCCAGCGCGCCGAGGCTCATCAGGTTGGCGCTGACCTTGTTGGTAAACATCCCGGTAAAGGTGAACAACATGGCCAGGGGAATCACCATCGCGGTGATCAGCGCCGCTCGGATATTGCCGAGGAACAGGAACAGCACTGCCACCACCAGCAGCGCCCCTTCGAAGAGGTTTTTCTTCACGGTACTGATGGCTTTTTCCACCAGGTTGGTGCGGTCGTAGACGGTGACGGCCACCACACCTTCAGGCAGCGAACGGTTGATCTCTTCGAGTTTTTTCGCGACCGCCAGGGACACCGTGCGGCTGTTTTCGCCGATCAACATGAACACCGTGCCCAGCACCACTTCGCGGCCATTTTCCGTGGCGGCACCGGTACGCAGCTCGCGGCCAATGTCGACCTGGGCGACGTTGCGCACCCGAATCGGCGTACCGTCGGAGGTAGTGATGACGATGTTGGCAATGTCGTCGATGGACGCGACTTGCCCCGGCGCACGGATCAGCAATTGCTCGCCGCTGCGCTCGATGTAGCCGGCGCCGACGTTGGCGTTGTTGCGCTCCAGCGCCGTGACCAGGTCGCCCAAGGTCAGGTTGTAGGCCGCCAGGCGCTTGGGGTCCGGGGCGATCTGGTATTCCTTGGCAAAGCCGCCGATGGTGTTGATCTCGGCCACCCCCGGCACGTTGCGCAGTTGCGGCTTGATGATCCAGTCCTGGATCACCCGCAGGTCGGTCGGCGTATAGGCTGAGCCGTCCTCCTTGCGCGCGCCGTCTTTCGCCTCCACGGTCCACAGGAAGATTTCCCCGAGCCCGGTGGAGATCGGCCCCATCATGCTTTCGATACCATCGGGGAGTTGCTCGCGAGCCACCTGCAAGCGTTCGTTGACCAACTGGCGGGCGAAGAACAGGTCGGTGCCGTCCTTGAAAATCACCGTGACCTGAGACAAGCCCGAGCGCGACAGCGAGCGGGTCTGCTGCAAGCCCGGCAGCCCGGCCATGGCGGTCTCGATGGGAAAGGTGATGCGCTGCTCGGTTTCCAGCGGCGAAAAACCCGCCGCCGCCGAGTTGATCTGCACCTGGACGTTGGTGATATCCGGCACGGCGTCGATGGGCAATTTCTGATAGCTGGCGATA
This sequence comes from Pseudomonas sp. E6002, assembly GCF_013385565.1. Taxonomy (NCBI): domain Bacteria; kingdom Pseudomonadati; phylum Pseudomonadota; class Gammaproteobacteria; order Pseudomonadales; family Pseudomonadaceae; genus Pseudomonas; species Pseudomonas sp. E6002. The sequence continues at coordinate 111,476 of NZ_JACAPT010000044.1, forward strand.
CCGACACCGGCCATCAACAGCACCGCCAACAGCACGATGATGCGCTGCTCGATGGCGAATTGGATAAGGCGCTCAAACATGGGAAATCACTCGCAGGATCAATGGGCGTGCTCGGCCGAGGCCTTGCCCAACTCGGACTTGAGGATGAAGCTGCCGGCGGTGGCCACCTGCGCGCCGGCGTCGAGGCCCTGGCGCACTTCGACGAAGCCGTTTTCGCTGACGCCCAGTTCGATATGCCGGGTCATGAAGCCGTCGCTGGTGCGCACGAACACCGAGGGTTTGTCCTCGACGGTCTGGATCGCCTCCTGGGGGACGGTGACCTTGGCCGGGTAGGTGTCGGTGGCGACCTGCACGGAAACGAACAGCCCTGGACGCCACGAAGCATCAGGGTTCGGCACCGTGACGCGCACGGTGGCCGTGCGGGTCTGCTCCCCCAGCAAGTTGCCGACATAGGCAACGGTGCCGAGCACTTCGGTGCCCATTTCCGAGGAGGTGACCTTCACCGGCTTGCCGACCCGGACCTTGTTCAAATCCTTGGGGAACACGCCGAAGGTGACCCACACCTGGGACAGGTCCGACAGGGTGAAGGCGTTGCTGGTCTCGCTCACCACCTCGCCGACACCCAGGTGTTTTTCCACTACTACGCCGTCGAACGGCGCCCGCAGTTCGTAGCGATTGCCGCCGACCAATACGGCGCTGCCGCTCAGGGCGTTCATCTTTTGCCGGGCATTGTTCAGGGCGATTTCGGCCTCTTGCAGCGCCTGGCGCGCCAGCAGGTAATCCTGTTCGGCGGAGATCTTGTCCTGCCACAACTGGCGCTCGCGCTGGAAGGTGGTGCGGGCCAGTACCACCCGGCGCTCACTGGCCGCCAGTTCACTGCGCTGATCGGAAATCTGCTGGCTGGCGATCACCGCGAGCAGCTCGCCCTTCTTCACCGATTGGCCGAGGTTGACCTGCACCGACTCCACCACGCCGGCAGCACGCGGCACGATGTGGGAGGTGCGGTCTTCGTCGAAACGCACCTCGCCCGGCAGCGAAAGCACAGTGCTGATCTGCCGGGATTGCGCCGGGGCCAGTTGAATACCGGCGGCCTGGATCTGCTGTTCGGTCAGCTCGATCTTGCCTTCCTCTTCCGTCTCTGCCGCACCGCTGATGGCCGGCCACGCCAGCATCAGTGCAACGGCCAGCGCCATCCTGTGTTTGTTGTTCATGGAACGCTCCTGAAAAAATCAAAACCGGGCAAGGTCGCCGTAAATCCGTTCGATGCGCACCCAGGCTTCGGTGGCCTGGGCGGTCGCCGCGAGGTATTGGGTGCGGGCCGCAATCAAGGTGCGCTGGGCGTCGAGTACGTCGAGGAAGTTGAACTTGCCCATCTCGAAACCGCGGGTGGCGCTGTCCACCGCGCTTTGGGCGGCGGGCAGGATCTGTTGGTTGAACGAGCGCACTTCGGTATTCGCGGTTTGCCAAAGGTCCAGGGCCTGGCGGGTTTCGGTGCGCAGGCGCAGTTCGGTAGCGTTGCGCAGGTCGCGGGCCTGGTCGGCACGGCGACTCGCGGCCAGCACGTTGCCCTGGTTACGGTTGAACAGCGGGATCGGCATCGACACGCCCACCACGTTGACCCGCTCGCGCGCGCTGGCGTCGTATTGGCTGCCGATGGACACGTCGAGGTCGGGAATGCGCTGGGCTTTTTCCAAGCCGAGGGCCGCTTCGCCCTGGACGATTTGCAGCTCGGCCAGGCGCAGTTCGGCGGTCTGTTCCAGGCGCGCCAGCAGCTGCGCTGGCGACGGTAATGCCGGGGCGGCCTGGGCTTGGGTGGCGACGGCCTGGAAATCGGTGCTGGCCGCGCCAGTACTGGCGGCGAGGCGCCGGTAGGCATCGCTCAGGCCCATCTGCGCGCGGTTGAATTCCAGGCGGATTTCCGAGAGTTGCACCTGGGCGCGGGTGGCTTCCACCGGGGACGTTTTGCCGGCGGTGACGCGACCATTGGCCACCACCAGGCCGCGCTCGGCCAATGCCAATGAGCGCTGGGCCAGGTCGAGGCGTTCCTGGGCGCGAAGTGCACCGTAGTAACCGTCGATGACCTCCGCTCGCAGACCGTTGCGGCGCTGTTCCAGGGTGAGTGCGGCCGCCTCCTGGGCACGGGTGGCGACATCAATCCGGGCGCCGCGCTTGCCACCCAGTTCCAGGGTTTGGCTCAGTTTCACGGTGGTGGTGCGCGAGTTGCGGCGGGTGTCTTCGGCGTCCCAGGAGGCCACCGGATTCGGGATCAAACCGGCCTGCTGGCGACCGCCTTGGGCGATGTCGATTTCCCACTGCGCAGCGGCCATGTCGGGGTTGTTGGCGAAGGCGGTTTGCAGGGCCGATTCGAGGGTCAGGGTTTGCGCGTTTGCGCCCTGGACCGTCATCAGCAACAGCACCGAAGCGCCGATAAACGTGCGGACAAAAGTTGGCATAACAAGAGTTCCATGCACATGAATTAACAGGTGGGCAATGTAACTTTCGGTACTTATCAGAGGAGTGGCCAGAACATTACAAATCCGTTAGCAACGGCTCTGGCGCGGGCTTTTGCTTTAAGCTCCGGGCAACTTTTCCACTGCCCAGCGGGATCCTCGACATGCGTATTCTGGTTATCGAAGACGAACCTAAAACCGCCGATTATCTACATCAGGGATTGAGCGAAAGTGGCTATATCGTCGACTGTGCCGCCACCGGCGCCGACGGCCTGCATTTGTCTCGCCAGCACGCCTACGACCTGGTGATGCTCGACGTGAATTTGCCGTTGATGGATGGCTGGGACGTGCTGCAACGCATCCGCCAGAACAGCAGCACCCGCATCATGATGCTGACCGCCCAGGGCCGCCTCGCCGACCGGATCAAGGGCCTGGACCTGGGCGCCGATGATTACCTGGTCAAGCCGTTTGAGTTCCCCGAATTACTCGCGCGGGTGCGCAACTTGATGCGCCGCAGCGTGCATTCGCCGGTGCCGGATGTGTTGCGGGTGGCCGACCTGGAATTGGATCAGGGCCGCCACCGGGCGTTTCGCGGTTTGCAGCGCATCGACCTGACCACCAAGGAGTTCGCCCTGCTGCACCTGCTGATGCGCCAGAGCGGCGTGGTGCTGTCGCGCACGCAAATTATCTCGTTCGTGTGGGACATGAACTTTGATTGCGACACCAATGTGGTGGAAGTGTCGATCCGCCGCCTGCGGGCAAAGATTGATGACCCGTTCGAGCGCAAGTTGATCCATACCTTGCGCGGCGTGGGTTATGTGCTGGAAGACCGTGAGTGACGGTCAGGCATGCACCTCGTCATGCTCGTCATGCTGAAAACCTTCGCCCTCGATCTGGATCGTGGCGTGGGAAATATCGAATTGCTCATGCAGTAACTCCGTCACCTGGCTGAGGATCTGTTGCTCGGTGCCTTGGGCAGAATCCGCCACCAGATGAGTACTCAGCACATTTTTGCCGCTGGTGAGGGCCCAGATATGCAGGTCGTGCACGTCCTTGACGCCGGGAACGCCGCGAATTGCCTGTTCCACCTTGTCGATATCGATGCCGTCCGGCACACCTTGCAGCAGCACGTTCATACTTTCCTTGAGCAGCGTCCAGGTGCGGGGCAATACCCAGAAGCCAATCGCCGCCGCCACCACCGAATCCACCCAGCCCCAGCCGGTGTACATGATCACCAGCGCCGCGATGATCACGCCGATGGAGCCGAGCATGTCGCTCCAGACCTCCAGGTAAGCGCCCTTCACATTCAGGCTTTCGCCGCTGGCCGCACTCAGCAAGCGCATGGAAATCAGGTTGACGATCAGCCCCAGCACCGCGATCACCAGCATGCCGGTGGACTGGATCTCGGCGGGCGCCTGCAAGCGTTGATACGCCTCATAAAGAATGTAGAACGCCACGCCGAACAGCAGCAGCGCATTAAACGCTGCCGCCAGGATCTCGAAACGCGCATAGCCGAAGGTGCGCTTGCGGTCGGCGGCGCGCTTGGCGACCTGGATCGCCACCAGGGAAATCCCTAGCGCCAGGGCGTCGGTCATCATGTGCGCGGCATCGGACAACAGCGCCAGGCTGCCGGTGATAAAGGCGCCGATCACCTCGGCGATCATAAAGCTGCCGGTCAGTGCCAATGCGATCCATAACAGCCGTTCGTGGCCGGCGCGTACCTGGGCGTGGCTGTGTCCTGCGCTCATGAAATATCCTCGTGGGTGGTCTTCCGGTTGATCATAGAGCTATAGGCCAACACCACCGGCACGAGTTGCAAAATTGTCATCTCGCCGTCAGCTGGGCGTTAAGCCATACGCACCAAAATTGAACATGAACGCTCTGGAACCGTTGTATCAGGTATGCTTTTCGAGCAGGAAACAAAAAGAAACATATTAGCCAACCTGTTCGATAAGGAGTCCCGTTTTGGAGTTATCGACTGCCGCGTGGATGGTTCACGACACCCGCCTCATGTTCTGCGTATTACTGGCCATCGCCAGCATCATTGTGTTGATCAGCGCGACCAAGCTGCCGCCCTTCCTGTCGATCCTGATCGGTACGTTTATCGCCGGTGTCGGCGCGGGCTTGCCGCCGGAAGAAGTGGCCAAGGCCTTCAGCAAAGGCGCCGGGGCGATTCTCGGTGAAGCCGGGATCATCATTGCCCTGGGCTCGATGCTCGGCGCGTTGATGGCCGAATCCGGCGCTGCCGATCGTATCGCCACCACCCTGCTGGGGTTGGGCAAAGGCAAGTCATTGCCGTGGGTGATGGCGCTGGTGGCGATGGTGATTGGCCTGCCGCTGTTCTTCGAAGTGGGCCTGGTGATGATGGTGCCGATCATCTTCGTGATGGCCAAGCGTTCGAACCAGCCGCTGCTGAAAATCGCAATTCCGGCGCTGGCGGGGATGACCACCCTGCACGCCTTGATGCCACCGCATCCGGGGCCGCTGATTGCGGTCAGCGCGTTGCACGCCGACCTGGGCCTGACCATGTTGCTGGGCTTTTGCCTGGCAGTGCCGGCCGTGATTCTGGCCGGCCCGTTGTACGGCAACTGGCTGTCCAAGCGCATGCACGTGGATGAGCCGGCCGACATTGGCGCGCTGTTCAGTGCTCCGCCCAAGGCGCCGCGCCAGCCGAGTTTTGGTGTGTCGCTGCTGATCATCCTGTTGCCGGTGATCCTGATGCTCGGCAGCACCCTGGCCAAGGTTGCCATGTCGCCGGAAAGCCCGGTGGCACTGACCTTGAAGTTCCTCGGTGAGCCGTTGATCGCGCTGGGCCTGGCGGTGATTGCCGCGGTGATCTGCCTGGGCTGGGCCAGCGGCATGCCGCGGGCCGATGTCGGCAACACCCTGCGCAAGGCGCTGGCGCCGATCGCGGTGCTGCTGCTGACCATCGGCGCCGGTGGCGGGTTGAAGCAAACCCTGCTGGATGCCGGCGTGAGCCAGACCATCAGCAAGGTGGCCGAAGGCGCGCACATGCCGTACCTGTTGCTGGCCTGGTTGATTGCGGTGGCGCTGCGTCAGGCCACGGGGTCGGCGACCGTCGCCACCACGACAACGGCGGGCATCCTCGCGCCGATGATGGCGGGGTTGGCTGCGACGCAAAGCTCACTGGTCGCCCTGGCGATTGGTGCCGGCTCGGTGTTCTTCTGCCACGTCAACGATGCCGGCTTCTGGATGGTGCGCGAATACTTCGGCTTGCAACTGAAGCAGACGATCTGGGTGTGGTCGGTGTTGCAGACCATTGTGTCGGTGGTGGGCCTGGTGGGCACATTGCTGATGTGGCACTTCCTGACGTAATGATCGTTCCCACGCTCCGCGTGGGAATGCATCCCGTGACGCTCCGCGTCACACAAGCGGACGCGGAGCGTCCAGGGAGTCGTTCCCACGCAGAGCGTGGGAACGATCAGGTAGGTTGGCGCTTGCCAAAATGCGCCGCACTCACTGCGCCCACCGCGCCCATCGCCACGCAATACCCCACGCAGATCCACGGGCTGGTCGGCATCAACGCGATCAACATCAGCGGCGTGGTACTCGCCCACAGCGCATAGGCAATGTTGTAGGTGAAGGAAATCCCCGACACCCGCACCTGCGCCGGGAACAGGTTGACCATCACCGACGGCACCGCGCCCACCACCCCGCAACTCAAGCCGGCAATTGCATACGCTGCGCCCAGCCACACGCCACCGGCAATCAGGCTCGCATAGAGCACGGCAATCCCCACCGGCAGCAGCAGGCTATAGACCAACACCGCACGCCAGGCGCCGATGCGGTCCACCAGCAGCCCGGCCAACACGCAACCGATATTCAGGAACACGATGCCCAACGCGCTCAGGGCGAAGGTGTGGCTGGGGCTCATGCCGAAGGTTTTCTGCATCATGGTCGGGGTGATCACCACCAGTACGACGACGGCCGAGGTGAGCACGCAGGTGAGGATCATCGCCGGCAGCAGCGCGCTGCGATGTTCCCGCAGGACGGTACGCAGCGGCAGTTCGGCGCCGGCCTGGCGACGGGCCTGCATTTGCAGGAACACCGGGGTTTCGCTGAGCCAGCGCCGCAGCCAGACACCGATCACGCCGAACACGCCGCCGAGCAGGAACGGGAAGCGCCAGGCGTAGTCGAGGATTTCGGCCGGGGTGAAGACTTGCGCCAGCAGCGTCGCCGTCAGCGCGCCGAGCAGGTAGCCGAAGGTCAGCCCGGCCTGGAGGAAGCCCAGGGCATAACCACGATGGTTGTCCGGAGCGTGTTCGGCGACAAACACCCAGGCGCTGGGCACTTCCCCGCCCACTGCCGCACCCTGGAGGATGCGCAGCGCCAGCAGGATCAACGGTGCGAAATAACCGATGTGTGCGTAGGTGGGCATGATGCCGATCAGCAGGCACGGCAGCGCCATCATCAGGATGCTCAGGCTGAACACCCGTTTGCGCCCCAGGTGATCGGCGAAGTGTGCCATCAGGATTCCGCCCAGCGGGCGCGCGAGGTAGCCGGTGACAAAGATGCCGAAGCTTTGCAGCAGACGCAGCCACTCGGGCATTTCCGGCGGGAAAAACAGCTGGCTGAGGGTGAGCGCGAAAAATACGAAGATGATGAAGTCGTAGATTTCCAGGGCCCCGCCCAGGGCGGCCAGGCCCAGGGTTTTGTAGTCGGAGCGGGAGAAACGCTGCGTCTGTGGATAAGAGGTGGCAGTCATGGAAAAGCTCGGCAGACAAACGAAATGGACTGCAGGTTATGAGCTGGGCCGAGTGATGGCAATCACGCTGGATATATTTGCTTTACTCATTGATCAATGAAGATAACTACATTCCCAAATGAATAGCCGTAGAGGAACATGCAGCAAAACTGCCGCCCCCCATAATAAATACAAATAGAGGTACTGAACGTGGCCGATGCTATCGAAGACAGCCGCTACGCCCGATTCGCCCTGCGTTGTTCAAACTTCGCCGAGCGCTGGTTTCCGGACTCCTGGGTGTTTGCCGCCCTCGCCGTGATCATTGTCGCGGTGGCGACCCTGGGCATGGGCGCCGCGCCGACCGAGGCCGCCAAGGCCTTTGGTGACGGTTTCTGGAGCTTGATCCCGTTCACCATGCAAATGGCCTTTGTGGTGATTGGCGGTTACGTGGTCGCCAGCTCCCCGCCCGCCGTAAAGTTGATCGACCGCCTGGCGCGCATCCCGAAGAACGGCCGTTCTGCCGTGGCCTGGGTGGCGCTGATTTCGATGGTCGCCTCGTTGCTCAACTGGGGCCTGTCCCTGGTGTTCGGTGGTTTGCTGGTGCGTGCGCTGGCCCGGCGTACGGATTTGCGCATGGATTACCGCGCGGCCGGTGCTGCGGCCTACCTCGGCCTGGGTGCCGTTTGGGCGCTGGGGCTGTCGTCGTCAGCGGCGCAATTGCAGGCCAACCCGGCCAGTTTGCCGCCGTCGATCCTGTCGATCACCGGGATGATCCCGTTCACCGACACCATCTTTCTGTGGCAGTCCGGCGTGCTGTTGCTGGCGCTGATCGTGGTGTCGCTGATCATCGCCTACGCCACCGCGCCCGGGCCGAACTCCGCCCGTGACGCCAAGGCTTGCGGTATCGACCCGGCCTTCAACATGCCCAAGCCGCAACCGCCGACCCGTCCGGGCGAGTGGCTGGAGCACAGCCCGTTGCTGACCATCCTGCTGGCGTTGCTGGCCGCCGGTTGGTTGTTCCATGAATTCTCGACCAAGCCGGCGATCAGCGCGATCTCGGGGCTGAACACCTACAACTTCCTGTTCCTGATGGTCGGTGCCCTACTGCACTGGCGTCCGCGCAGTTTTCTCGATGCGGTGGCCCGTGCGGTACCCACCACCACCGGGGTGCTGATCCAGTTCCCGCTATATGGCTCGATTGCCGCGCTGATGACCGTGGTGAAAGGCAGTGACGGCGCGACCCTGGCGCACCATATCTCGACCTTCTTCACCTCGATCGCGTCCCACGACACCTACGCGCTGTTGATGGGCGTGTACTCGGCGGTGCTGGGCTTCTTCATCCCGTCGGGCGGCGGCAAGTGGATCATCGAGGCGCCGTACGTGATGCAGGTCGCCAATGACCTGGAATATCACCTGGGCTGGGCGGTGCAGATCTACAACGCCGCCGAAGCGCTGCCGAACCTGATCAACCCGTTCTATATGCTGCCGCTGCTGGGCGTGCTGGGGTTGAAGGCGCGGGACTTGATCGGTTTTTCGTTTGTGCAGCTGCTGGTGCATACGCCGCTGGTGTTGTTCCTGCTGTGGGCGTTGGGCACGACGCTTAAATATTTGCCGCCGGTGATGCCATAGGGCAGCTGCCAGTAACCTTTCTGATCAAACGCGTCGGGGTTGTCCCACTCACTACGGTGGCAACCCCTGATTTCTGCCGCCAACGCCTTTGATTAACCTGATTCGGATAACGCCTCACACCCCCCAAGGAAAATCCGATGACGCCCCTATCCAAATCGCTGGAAGAGTTGATCAATGCTATTTACAAGGACGGCAACGTGTCGTTCGTTGAGTACCAGGGCCTGCGCGACAATGCCGATTGCCGCATGGCCACTGTTATCAAGGAGTTTGGCCTGCACAACAACGTGACGGCGTTCCAGAAAGCCATGGATGTGGCCATGCAACTGCTGCAGTCCTGCGTCATCGATGCCAAGAAAGCCAAGCTGACTGACACGGGCGAAGCCATCGTCAAGGATGCGCTGGCGTCCCAGGTAGAGTACTTGCGCGCCGGCAGCCAATTGGCACTGCGCTTGTTATGAGTGGCCTGTAGCGTTCAAGGCACTGTCTTCGTTCCGTCACATTGCATTGCTACCGTCCTGCGAAATATCTTGCAACATTCAACCAGCAGGAACTCCCAGCAATGAGCGACGAGCACGAAGACCGCCCTTCCCAAGACATTGAAGCCAAACCGCCAGTCGACACCAGCCGGCGGCGCTTCCTGGGAGGCGCGGCCGTGCTGGGCGTGGGTGCGACCCTGAGTGCCTGCGGCAATACCAGCGAGGCACCCGGCAAGCCGGTGGAGCGTCCGCTGACGCCGCAAGAGCTGGACAAGGCTCTGCACGAACAGGTTAAAACCGTGGTGGTGATCTACGCCGAAAACCGCAGTTTCAACAACCTGTTTGCTGATTTCCCCGGCGTCGAGAAACCCCTGTCGGCCCTGACCGCCGCTGAGTATCAACAACGCGACCGCGACGGCAGCCTGCTGAGCACGCTGCCCCCGACCTGGGGCGGCGTGTTGCAAATCGGCCCGCAGACCGTCGATGGCGTGACCTACCCCAGCGAAGTGCAATACCAGGAAAACCTGCCCAACGCCCCCTACGCCCTGAAGGGCCCGAACGGTGAAGACCAGCCCCTGAGCCTGGTCACCCGGGATTTGTGGCACGTGTTCTATCAGAACCAGATGCAGATCAATGGCGGTAAAAACGATGCGTTCGTCGCCTGGGGCGACTCCGGCGGCCTGCTGATGGGCCACTACGCCCAGAGCCGTTACGCCCTGCGCTTGTGGGACGTGGCAAAGGAGTTTGTGCTCTGCGATAACTTCTTCCAGGGCGCGTTTGGCGGCTCGTTCCTCAACCACCAATACCTGATCAGCGCCACCCCGCCGGTGTACCCAAACGCTGCGCAATCGGTGGCCAAGGCACAGATCGCCACGCTGCAAAGCGACGACCCGACCGACCCGCGCCTCAAGCCGCTGGACAAATCCCCGGCCAGCGCCATGACCGGCCCGCCGCAATTCGGCCCCAGCGCACTGACCCCGGACGGTTTCGGCGTGAACACCCTGGCCCCGCCTTACTGGCCTACCTGGATTCGCGACCCCGAGCGCCCGGATTACTCCAAGCCCGACTTGCCTAACGTGCTGGTGCCACAAACCCACGAGCACATCGGCGACAAACTGTCGAAAAAGAACGTCGACTGGGCCTGGTACGCCGGTGCGTGGCAAGCAACGCTGGATCAGTTCAAGGACTCGGGCGGCATTCCGAAGATTCCGAACTTCCAGTACCACCACCAACCCTTCAACTACTTCAAGCAGCAAGGCCCGGAAAACCCGGCTGAGCGCAATAAACGCCTGCGCGATGGCGGCCTGGGGGATGACGCCAGCACCAACAGGTTCTTCGCCGATGCCCAGGCCGGCAAGCTGCCTGCGGTGACCTTCTACAAACCCCAGGGCAACCTGAATATGCACGCCGGTTACGCCGACGTCGCTTCGGGCGACCGGCATATCACCCGCGCCTTGAAGGTGCTGCAGGAAAGCCCGCAGTGGAAGAACATGGTGGTGATCGTCACCGTCGATGAAAACGGCGGCTGGTGGGACCACGTTGCACCGCCAAAAGGCGATCGTTGGGGCCCGGGCACGCGGATTCCGGCACTGGTGGTCTCGCCGTTCGCGCGCAAGGGCACGGTGGACCATACCGTCTACGACACCGCGTCGATCCTGCGTCTGATCACCCGGGTGTTCCAGCTGGAAACCCTCGATGGGCTAAAGCAGCGTGACGACGCCATGACCGCGCGCGGCCAGAAGCCCATGGGTGACCTGACCAACGCCCTGCACTTCAAGGTGTAGACGCACTTGCTCAAAAGCGACAAGCGCGCAGTTTTTCTACGCGCTTTTCCCGGTCAACCGCTACTGTGTGAGGGTGGGCATTCACCCCGCGCAGACGGGCTTTCGCTGACAGGGAACCATCCATGTTCAAACTCACCAGGTTGTCCTTCACCCTGGCCGCACTGACCTTGAGTGCGGTCGTACAGGCTGATATCACCGTACCGCTGGGTACCCCGCAACGGGTCACCCAGTTGTTCGCGTACCCGAACAATTGCAGCGTCATCTGTTTTCGTCCCTGGACGCTGGAACAGACCGTCGAGCACTACCTGAACCAGAGCCTGCAACGCGACGGTTACAGCCGGGCCAAAGTCAGCGTCAAGACCGAGCATGACCAGGTGCTGGCCACGTTCAGCGGTGTGCCAGACGGTTATGGCCAGCCGTTGACCACCTTGCTCGATACCGCCGACCTGGCTTACCAGGGCGCCAGCAAACTCAATGGTGATGGCAAATGGCAGTTCAACTGGTACCTGTTCCTGCCGCTGGGCATGGCCCTGGAAAACCGCAAGAGCATCGAGCTGCTGCACTTCCCGCCGGATTATTCCCTGACCCACTTCCAGGACTACCTGGAGTCGGCCACCACCGACCGCTGGGCGACCTTGCTCACGGCCAACGGCATCCCGGCGACCCAGACGCCGGAATACCAGACCATCATCGACATCGCCCCGATCGCCGCCCCAGCCACGGCGGGCAAGGACCTGGAAGGCGTCTACGGTTACTTCACCGACTACCAGACCCGGATGGTCAAGGAGCTGAGCCAGCACGCGGGCGGCGCGTTGCCGATGGTGGCCTTCGGCGCGCCGGTGCGCAGCTGGATCAAGCAGCAATACGGGCAAACCGTTGCCGTACTGGGCCTGGCGCAAATCAGCCCGGCCGTCGGGAGCCAGGTCGCCGTACTGGGCGCCAATCACCCGAGCTACATCTGGTATGCCGCCAACCCCGACACCTATGACGGTGACGAGCAAAAGGCCGACGAGGCCGGTTTGAAGGTGATGGGCCAGGACTTGAGCGCCGCCTGCTGGCAGGCCTCGATGGGCCAGAAGCCCGCCAGCGATCCGAATGTACAGCTCAAAGGCTGCATGAACACTTGGCAGGTAACGCGCAAGGAGCAGACCTGCGAACTGTTCTACACCTCTATCCGCGAGCTGACGCCCGATCAAGCGAACGCCAAGTGTGCCCAGCCGGCGATCAAAACCCAGCTGAGGCAATTGAAAAGCGCCGTGCCAGAACCGGCGATTGAAGCACCGGCGCTCTGAAGCAGGCTGCAAGAAGGGCATTTTCCTACATAAAAGATAGCCAATTTCTACTGTCAGATTTGACAGTAGAAATTGGTTCCCACTTAAGCGAGTCTTGAGCCGCGCCCATCCGCTGCAAGACTGGCAGTCAAGACACCACCGGCAGGTCGATGCAGCCCCTCCTGGAGAGTCATGAAAACTCAAGCCATGGACAAGGCTAAAACCGCTGTGAGCAAGTGTCTTTACCCGTTCGCGACCGCCCTCGCCGAACACGGCTACCCCCGCGCTCGCGACTATGAAGTGGTGCGTACCCGAGACGGTTCAGGCGACGGGATCAAGACCCGCGTCGCCTTTGACAGCCGCCTGTGTATCGCCAGGGTGTCCGGCTACGCATTGAATGAGCGGCGCCTGCATACGGTGCAGATGTCCTCGCGTATCCACTTGTACGACCCTTGGTTCAGCGGCCTGCTTTCGCATTCATGCAACCCGAACGCGTTTCTCGACATGACATACCTGGAACTGTGGTCCGTTCAGCCCATTCCCGCTGGCGCCCTGCTGACCATGGATTACGCCCACACGGAGGACGTATTGTTCCGACAGTTTCGCTGCCAGTGCGGCGAGCTCAACTGTCGGGGCTGGATCACCGGCATGAAGGAGCCGTTGAATCCCGAGGGTCAGCAATTCATGGAGCAGTGGCGCGAACGCAAAAGCCCTTAGACCGCACCCAGCGGGCGCAGGCGGTATTGCGGCGGCAGTTGCTCGAAGCCACTGATGGTGGTGTTCAGGCTTTTCCAGCGGCCGTCCTTGATCCCGTAAATGCAGCCATGAACCGACAGGCTCTGCCCGCGGTGCCAGGCGTTCTGCACGATGCTGGTGTGGCCGACGTTGGCCACCTGCTGGATCACGTTCAGTTCGCACAGGCGGTCTACGCGTTCCTCTTCCGTGGGCAACTGGGCCAGCACGTCGCGGTTTTCGTAGTACAGGTCACGGATGGTGCGCAGCCAGCCGTCGATCAGGCCCAACTGGTTGTCCTGCATCGAGGCGCGTACGCCACCGCAGCCATAGTGGCCGGTCACCAGGATGTGTTTGACCTTGAGCACGTCGACTGCGTACTGGATCACCGACAGGCAATTGAGGTCGGTGTGCAATACCACGTTGGCCACGTTGCGGTGCACAAACAGGTCGCCGGGCAGCATGCCAACGATCTCGTTGGCCGGCACGCGGGCGTCGGAACAGCCGATCCACAGGTATTCCGGGGTTTGCTGGCGGGCGAGCTTGGCGAAGAATTCGGGATCTTCCTGTTTGATCGCATCCGCCCAGCGTTCGTTGTTATCAAGCAAGTCTTGTAGTTCGTTCATCAGGGAAAGCCTCAGGAATGATGCGCAGTTTTGACACTCGACCGCCCGTCCGGGTCACGCCAGCAATAAAGATAGCGGGCGGCAATTACTTGAATCTTGGGGAGCCATGCCTGTCCACACACTATAAGCCCCACAGTATGAGGAATCGCCATGACTGAATCACGACGTCCCTACGGCGCTACACAGCCGGAACCGATTGATGACAACGAAGATCGCATGGGCGAAATGCGCGAGCTGGATTTTGACAAGGAGGAGCCGACTGCGGAAATCGGCGACGAGATTCCGCCACGGGAGCGTGAGCACCTGATGCCCGACGAACGGGTGCGCGAAGCCGGGATGACCGGTGCTTCCACTGACGATCATGATTCAACCGATGATGACATGAACCCGGAAACGCTGATCCATGAGGATGGCGCGCGGGATGCGCAGGAAGCAGGTGAAGACCATCCGGCGGATTACGATTTGAGTATCGTCGATGAAGACGAGATCGGCGGCGGCAATGGCCTGGATGAGGCCGAGTTGGCCGATATCGATCCAGTAGACGGCAACCGCTGACACCCTGCCGAACTGAATGTGGGAGCGGGCTTGCTCGCGAAGGCGGTGTGTCAGTCATTACATCTGGCGACTGGACCATCGCCTTCGCGAGCAAGCCCGCTCCCACATTGGGCCCTGTGTTTAGTCGACCAGGGTGCAGGCCATCACGACCGCATCTTCGCGGCCACCGACGGCGGGGTAATAATCCCGCCGACGGCCAATTTCGTTGAAACCATAACGCTCGTACAGCCGGAACGCGCCGGTGTTGCTGTCGCGCACTTCCAGGAAACATTCCCGCGCCTTGGCCTCGTAGGCCCGGGACATCAGGTGCTCCAGCAAGCTCAAGCCCAGGCCACGGCCCTGGTTTTCCGGCTTGACGGTGATGTTCAGCAAATGCGCTTCATCGAGGATGATCTGCACCACCCCGTGGCCCACCTGCTGCTCACCTTCAAACATCAGCCAGATCTGGTACTTGCCCAGCCCGTCGAGAAAAATCCCGCGGGTCCAGGGGTGGCTGAACGCTGCGTATTCAATCTTCAGTACAGCGTCGAGGTCCGCCTCGGTCATCGGGCGGAAGGATAAAGCTTCACTCATCGGTACTTTTCCAGCGCGCCATCAGCCGGCGCATGGCTTGCCAGACATCAGCCTTACGCTGTGGCTCTTCCATTAATAGTTCCAGGCCCGGCAGGGCCCAGACGGAGCCCAGGCCTTCGACCTGCAGTTCGCGGTACCAGGCCTCGGCATTCGCTTCGCCGGCAAAACGCACGGCGGGCAGGCCGATCAGCCACAGGCACACGCAGGGTTCGTCTTCCAGGCGCGCCGAGACAAAACCTTGCACAAAATCCCGTGCAGCTTCCGGGCCCTGGTCCATGGTGCCCCGGGCCAGCAGCGGCCAGCGCACCGGCTCGCCAACGATTTGCGGACTGTCGGGCAGGCCGGCGGCGCGCAACATGTCCTTGAGCAGCAGATAGGCCGGGTCGCGGGCCTGGAAGCGCTCGCCTGTGGGTAACTCCACCAGCAGCAGGCATCGCCCGGCCCGCAGCAGTTGCAGGGCAAAGCGTGGCGGCGGTACGACCGGAGCCTTGACCACGGCAGGCGCCTCTTCGGCGACGACCGGCTTGGCCACCGGCGACGGGCGCGGCACTTCGACCTTTGGCCGGACCACCGGGGTTTCTGCCACGGGCTTGACCAGCGGCACCGGCGCAGCCGCCTCCTCACCCGAAGGCTCGAAAGCCTCGAACGGTTCCGGGGCCTCCAGCAGCTCGGGCCGCGAAGGGGCGGCGAACGGTAATTCAGTGCGCGGCAGCCAGTTGACCACCTGCATGGCGGTCAAGTAAGCGCGACGTCGGGACTCGATAAGCAAAGGTCGGCCACTTGTGGATAACTAAAGAACAGGGATTCTACCGCCCTTCGACGAAGATCGCCCGCAGTTGATCGTTCCGGTGAGCGCCTCACGACCGGCTGTGGATAAATCCCGGCACCGATGCAGTACAATCGCTGCTTTTAATCGCTAACCAGCCGGCCATTCCGATGATCGAACCCAAGCGCGTCTTGCGCGCCCTCGCCGAACACTGGGCCCTGCTTGAGCCACTGTGCGAACACTTCGACCAAGGCACCCTGAGCCTCAGCGAACTGCGCGCCCAGCTGGCCGCCCAACAACTGGACAGCACGCCACAGGACATCACCAGCCTGCTGGACGTGTGGATTCGCCTGGATATCCTGGTGCCTGTCGCCAAGAGCCCGAACCGTTTCGAGCTCAACGCACAGATCCACGACTTCCTGGCGTATCTTCGCAAGGAGCACCGGCTAGGCCTGTGCCTGGAAATCGAAGCCTACCTGCGCCACCTTGAGCGCCTGGCCGGTTATATCCAGGACGCCTTCGACATCCGCGACGGCCATGACCTGGCGCGCCAATTGCGCCTGCTGGACATGCGCGTGCGCGACGTGCTGAAAAAACTCGCCAACGACGAACAGGCCCTCGCTGCCGTGGCCGATCGCGCCAAGACCAGCGACCGGCAGATCCCGTTGCGCCAGCGCTACGCCGAAGTACTGGCGACCTGGGACGAATACGTCGAGCCGATGATTCAACTGGTGAACGCCGACGGCGCCTTCGAACAAGGCGTGCGCAAGGTGGAAAACGTACTGTTGCGCATGCTCACCGAGCAGCAGCGCCTCGGCCACCTGGTGGACGACGACATGCTGCTGCGCACCCACGCGCGCATCCTCGAAATGCAGACCAGCGCCCAACTGACCTTGCGTCACGCCCGGGAACTGCTGCTGCCGTTGCGGGAAGAAGCACGCCGGCACAACGCCGTGACCCGTGGCGCGGCGCTGGCCTTGTCGGCGATTCGCCGCAAGGGCCTGGACGCGGTGCCGCAAGCGGCGATGCCGATGTTCACCCGGCCGCAAAGCACCTTTCTCGGCAGTGCCAGCCAGGTCGAAGCCTACGTGTACGCCCTGGCCAACTTCGAACCGAAGCCGGCGCGTTTCCCCAAGGCGCATAAATCCCACAAGGGCGAAGCCCCTCGCGCACCGCGCACGGTCAAGGAAATGCTCGAGCGCTGTGAAGACGCGCTGCCGATGCCGGACCTGATGACCTGGCTGCTGGAGCAGGAACCGGACGGCGCAACCGACGAGTTGCTGTACTGGTTCTCACGCCTGTCGCGGGAAAAACGCTTCAAGCGTGAACGTCTGGAACGACGGGATTACCACACTCACGAGCACCAGGTCAGCCTGCGCTCATTCGCCCTGCTTCCAGCCGGTATTGATACGGCCGGGAATTCTGCGAGCACCCCTCATGCATCTTGATCTATCCGAACTGTCCCAGCTGGCGCCGATCTTTCGCGAGCTGTTCAAGGGTTACCACGTCAGCCGCCGCGACCCGGAGCTGTACGCCCAACTGTCGAACTTCCAGGACCAGTACCGCACGTTGTTCAAGGCCCTGGGCTTTGAGTTGGTGTGCGACACGCGGGGTTTCTACTACTTCGTGCCGGACTCGGCCGTGGCCGCCGCGCAGGTCAACAAGACCGCCCAGCGCCTGGCGTTGTTCACCTTCATCATCGTCGAGCACCTGGCCGACCAGGGCCGCGACCCGATCGCCGTGCTCGACGGTGGCAGCCTGGGCCGTGACGAACTGCCGTCGTTGTTGGAAAAGTACCGCGACCTGTTTATCCAGGCCGAAGTGCAGACCGTCGAGGAACTGGAAGAAAAAATCATGCGCCGCATGACCCAGCTGGGTTTTGCCGGTGAAGAGAACGGCATCTACCGCTTCCTGCCGCCGATGCACCGCTTCCTCGATGTGTGCCTCTCGGTCCAGCAAGACCGCGACCTGGCCGCGAGCATCCACAGCGTATTGCCGTTGCCGGCCCCGGTGATCATCGACGAAGACAGCGATGAAAAACTGCTGAAGACCGATGACCCGCTGGACTTGAGTGACTTTGCAGAAGAAAGCGAAGAAGACGCCCTGGCCCGCGCCATTGCCGAAGAACAGGAGACCGACGCATGAGCAAGGAACGCTACGGCATTCGCCGCTTCGCCCTTTTGAACACCGCCGGTTACAGCCTGGGCCTGTTCCCGCTGGAAGAACCGCTGTCGGTGTACGGCGCGAACAACCTTGGCAAATCGGCGTCGATCAACGCCTTGCAGTTCCCGATTCTGGCGCGCATGTCGGACATGAGTTTCGGCAAGTACACCCTGGAGCAATCCCGGCGTTTCTACTTTGCCACCGACACCAGCTACATCCTCGTGGAAGTCTCGCTTCCCCATGGCCCGCACGTGATCGGCGTGGTCGGTCGCGGCCCGGGCGGTGGTTTCGGTCACCAGTTCTTTGCCTACGCCGGCAAGCTGGACCTGGCGCACTACCAGAAGAACGACACCTGCCTGCGCCAGAAAGAGCTGTTCACCAACCTTGAGCGCGAAGGCCTGAAAGCCTATGAGCTCAAGCCCGATGAGCTGCGGCGTTTGCTGGTGGGCGGCCATACGTCGATCCCGCTGGACCTGACCCTGATTCCGCTGCGCTCCACCAGCGAGCAGAGCCTGAAGACCTTCCGCGCGCTGTTTATCAATTTGCTGCACATGCGGGAAATCACCGCGGCCAAGTTGAAGCAGCTGTTTCTGGATGCGTTCGAACACAGCCTGCGTTCCGGCAGTGTCGATTACATCGCGGCGTGCGAAGAAGCCTTCCGCGATGTACGACGCATGGAGCAGGACTACAACTCGCTGGTGGCTGCCGGCCCTCTGGTAGAAGCCTTGGCCAACGGCGTGAAGCAGCGGGACATTCTGCGGGGCAAGCTGCATCGCCTGTCACCGCTGCTGGATTCGTTGCTGGGCACCTGGTCGGACTACGCCAGTGCGCGCAAGGAAGAACTGACGATCCAGGCCGAGCATTACCGCAACGAGCAGGATTCGCTGCAGAACGACCAGCGCGGCGGCACTCAGGAGCTGATGCGCCTGGAGCGGGAAATCAGCGGGATTCAGCGCTGGCTGGGTGAGCTGTCAGTGCTCAAGCACCGCTTCGCGCTGGTGGATGACGTCAAGGTGCTGGAGCAGCAACTGCTGGCCGCCAAGGATGCTCACGATGAACTGGCCGGGGCCTTGGCGCAGTCGCGTCAGTTCAGCGCCGAGGATCTGGACGAACGTCTGCGGGACCTGGAAAAACGCCTGAAGTCGGTGAAGCAGCAACTCGATCACGCCGACAACAACAGCTACGCCAAGCTGCGGGAAGAATTCTCGCAGCAGGATGTCGAGCGTCTGATGCGCCTGTTCAACAGTTCGCTGTTCAGCTTGCCGCTGGGTGAGCATGGCATCACGCTGGACGAGGACGGCCTGTGGGTGAAATCCCTGGAGCAGATCCTTGATGGCTTCAAGGGCGAGCGTTTTGAAGTGCCGGGGCTGGCCATCGACATCTCGCACATCGAGCCACCGGCGTTGCAGGCACTGGCTGACCGCGCCGCGTTGCGCGACCAGAAAGAGCGTCTGGAAAAAGAACTCAAGCAACTGAAAACCCAGCAAGCCGTGGCGGCCGACCGCGCGGCGAGCAAGACCCAGACTGAAGCGCTGTACCAACAGGTACTGGACGCGCAGAAGGCGCTGGAAGATTTCCGCCGTGCACAAACCCTGAGCGCCGAGGAAGGCGAGAAGCTGGAAAGCCTGGCGCAGATGGAAGCGGCCCAGGACGAATTGAAACGCTCCAGCGATGCGTTTACCGAGCGCGTCCAGCAACTGTCGGCCAAGCTGCAATTGGTAGGCAGGCAGATTGGTGATATGGAAGCCAAGCAGCGCACCCTGGATGACGCGTTGCGTCGTCGTCAGTTGCTGCCGGCAGACTTGCCGTTTGGTACGCCGTTCATGGACCCGGTCGACGACTCCATGGACAACCTGCTGCCGCTGCTCAATGACTACCAGGACAGTTGGCAAGGCCTGCTGCGCGCTGATGGCCAGATCGACGCGCTGTACGCACAGGTGCGCCTCAAGGGCGTGGCCAAGTTCGACAGTGAAGACGATATGGAGCGCCGCCTGCATCTGTTGATCAACGCTTACGCGCACCGTACCGATGAAGCCCTGACCCTGGGCAAGGCCCGGCGGGCGGCGGTCACGGATATCGCGCGCACCTTGCGCAATATCCGCAGCGACTACGACAGCCTTGAGCACCAGTTGGCGTTGTTCAACCGTGAGATCAACAAGCGCCAGGTGTCCAACCTGCAGAGCTTCCGCATCGTGCTCGCGCCGAACAAGGAAGCCCTCAAGCATATCGACCAGATCATCCACAGTGCCGGTCAGTATGAAGAAGGCGAAACCCTGTCGGTGTTCGATCTGAGCCAGAGCGCCGAGCAGGACAACAAGAACGAGGAGGCCAAGGAATACCTGGCGCGCCTGGTTGCGGCCAACCATAACCAGTTGGGCCTCAAGGACTTGTTCGAACTGGCGTTCGAGATCACCAAGGTCAACGGCCAGCCGATCATTCACACCGACATCGATGGCGCCGCCTCCAACGGCACCACCATGACCATCAAGGCCCTGACCAACATGTATTTGTTGCTGCACTTGATGGACCGCGACCAGGCCGGTCGTGTGCGCCTGCCGTACTACCTCGATGAAGCCGCGGACATCGATGAGAAGAACCAGGCGGCATTGCTGGAGACCAGCTTGCAACTGGGCTTCGTGCCGATTCTGGCGAGTGTGAAGCCGCAGGTTTCCGCCCAGGTGGCGATCGACCTGGAAGGCGGCAGCGGGCCGAACGGGATCTACATTGATGAAGCGGACTGGAAGTACATCCGTCGTCACGATGTGGTGAAGGCGACGGTGAATGTGCAGGCGGATGAGCCGGAGCTGGATGAGGTTTAATCAGTTGCGCTGAAATGCAAAAAGGCCGCGATCTTCTGGATCGCGGCCTTTTTTTGGTGTTCTTGAGGGCCTCTTCGCGAGCAAGCCCGCTCCCACATTCAATCGGGTTCCTTCAATGGGAACTGGGTCAAATGTGGGAGCGGGCTTGCTCGCGAAGGCCGCGCCTCGGTCTATTTGCCGAGTGGGATTTTAGGCGCCCAGGTCAGCCATTCATCTTCAAACTTGTCGAACAGCGGGAAGGTCTGCTGGGGCCGAGCGGCGTTGCCCATGCGCTCGCCGTCCGGCGTGGCAAAGGCGATGCCGCCGGCGACCAGGGTCTCCAGGGACTCAGTGCGAACGGTCGCGCCCTTGAACAAGCCGAAGTCGAGCCCGAAGCCGCTGGTGTTCCAGAACCGGCTGCCACTGCGCACCAGAGGCGCGTACTTGGGCTCGATCAGGATGTGAACCAGCACACGGTCGGCGGTCTGGCCCAGCTCGTAGCCGGTAACTTTGCCTACGGTGACTTCGCGGTAAGTGACCGGAACGCCTTCCTTCAACGAGCCACGGCGTGCGGCGCTGAGTACCAGGCTCAGGCCCTCCTCCTGATGAACGGCTTCTGGCGGCTTGTCCAGCGCGACGAAACTCTTCTGTGGGCCGATGCTTTTGGTCGCTGGCTGTACTTCAATGTACTGGCCGGTCACCAGGGTTTCCAGGTTCGACGTTTTCATCAGGCCCAGTTCAGGCTTGACCACCCAGAACTGACTGCCGGCCCGTGCGATGCGGTCGGCCACTTGGGTGATACGCGCGCTGAGCAGCACCGATTGCATGTCGGCGCTCAGGTCGACACTTTCGATCTTGCCTACGTCCAGGCCCTTGAAGCGCACTGGCGTACCCGGGCGCAGGCCATCGGCGCGGTCGACCTTGATGGTCACCAACGTACCGTGCTGGTTGGCGGCTTCGCGATCCGGGAACAGACGGAAACGCGGGATGCGCTTTTTCAGCGGCACATTCGGCTCCGGGGTTTCGAAGGCGATACCGCCCGCCATCAGGCTGGCCAGGGATTCGCTTTTCACCTGGATGCCGCCGGTAAGCCCACCGGTCAGGGTCACGCCGCTGGCATTCCAGAAACGGGTCGAGCCATTGACCAGGCCTTCGTATTCTTTCTCGATATGGACGCCGATCACCAGTTGCTTGTTCTTGCGGGAGAACTGGTAGCTCTGCACGGAACCGACCTTGACCTGCTTGTAGAGGATCGGGCTGCCGACATCCAGGGAACCGAGGTTGTCGGTGAAGAGCACCATGTGCAGGCCGGGGGAACGCAGGTCCAGTGGCGGCGCCTTGGCGCGGGCGACGTACTCCCGTTGTGGCGCGGTGCCCTTGTCGCCGGGACGGATGGCGATGTAGTTACCTTTGACCAACGCTTCCAGCCCGGTGATGCCGGCCAGTGAGATGGACGGCTTGACTACCCAGAATTGGGTGTCCTGGACGAGGTAGTCTTCGGCCAGTGGGTCGAGGGTCAACTCGGCATTGGCGCTGGACAGGTCCGGATCGATCTTCAGGGTCTTCAGGCTGCCGACCTGGATGCCTTTGTACATCACCGGGGTGCGGCCCGCCTGGAGGCCTTCGAAGTCGGTGAGTTTGACTTTGACCTTGATGCCCGCCGCGGCTGCATCGAAGTCTTCGTACAGGCGGAACGGCAGGCTCGGGTCCGTCGGTGGGCTGTCCTTGCGATTCTCCGGCGTGGCGAAGGCGATACCGCCGGCAACGATGCTGGCCAGGGATTCACTGCGGACTTTTACGCCGGAAAGGTTGGCGTCGATGCTGATGCCGCTGGCGTTCCAGAAACGCGTGTGTTTACGCACCAGGCTGGCGTAGGTCGGCTCGATGTAGACCTTGATTTCAACGGTGGTCTGGTCTTCGGAGAGCAGGTAGCTTTTGACCTGGCCGACCTGGATCTGCTTGTAGAACACCGGGCTGCCACGGTTCAGCGAGCCGAGTCGATCAGCTTTGATCGTCAGGTGCAGGCCGGGCTTGGCGTCGGATAAAGGCGGTTCTTCGGACAGGGCCTTGAACTTGCGCGTCGGCTCACCATCGCCTGGGCTGGCGGCGATGTAGTTACCCGAGACCAGGGTTTCCAGGCCGGTGATCCCGGCCAGGCTGACACTTGGCTTTACCAGCCAGAAGCGGGTGTTGGTCTTGAGGTATTGCTCGACATCCTTGTTCATCTCGATGGTGGCAATCACTCCGCGATTGTTACCTTCGTCATCCAGGGCCAGGGTCTTGACCTTACCCACGGACATGCCTTTGTAGACCACTTCGGTCTTGTTGGCCTGGATGCCTTCGCCGCTTTCAAAGCGAACCTGAATCTCGATGCCTTGCTGGTTGTAGGCGCGCCACCCCAACCAGCCGCCGATGATCAGGGCAATCAGGGGCAGCACCCAAATGGCCGACCAGTTGGAAGCTGGGCGGGTTTTAGCCTTAGGCAAATCACTCATGGTCGTCGTCCGACTCCGTGTTATCCCAAATCAGTCGGGGATCAAAAGTTACTGCGGCAAGCATCGTCAAGATCACCACACTGGCGAACGCTACGGCACCGAGATTGGCCTCGACACTGGCAAGTCGCCCAAAGTTTACGACTGCCACCAGGATGGCAATCACGAAGATATCCAGCATGGACCAGCGGCCAATGAACTCGATAAAGCGGTACATGATAATGCGTTGTTGCGCGGAAAGTGGCTGGTGACGCTGCACCGAAAACAGTAACAAGCCGATGCCCACCAGCTTGAAGGTGGGCACCAGAATGCTGGCGATGAACACTACAGCGGCGATCGGGAACATGCCGTGCTGCATCAACTGGATCACGCCGGACATGATGGTGCTCGGATCGCCTTGGCCCAGGGAGCTTACGGTCATGATCGGCAACAAATTGGCCGGGATGTACAAGATGGCTGCCGTGATCAGCAGCGCCCAGGTGCGCGTCAGGCTGTTCGGACGACGGGCGTGGACCAGCGCGCCGCAACGGGTGCAGGTTTGCTCGTCGGTGTCCGGGTCTTGTTTGTTTAGTTCGTGGCATTCGGTACAGATCAGAATGCCCGCATCAATCGCCCGCATGAGCATCCTCTCCTGACAGCGCTTCCCAGATCTGGTGAGGTGACATCACCACCTCCAACAATATCTGGACCATTAACAGACTGACGAAGCAGGCCAGACCGAGCCCTACGGTGATAGTGGCCATGTCAGCCAGCTTTACGATCGCCACCAGCACGCCCATCAGATAGACCTCGAGCATCCCCCAGTCTTTCAGATGATGGTAGATGCGATAAAACAGCAGACCGTAGCTACGGCCGATGTTCCAGCGGATGCTCAGCAATACCGCCAGTTGGCACAGGAGCTTGAGCAATGGAATGCCCATGCTGCAGAGGAACACCACCACGGCGACGCCTTGCATACCGGTGTCGAACAGACCGACCACGCCGGTCCACACGGTGTCCTGCGAGGACTGCCCGAGTAGATTGAGCTGCATGATGGGTAAAAAGTTCGCGGGGACGTACAACAGCAGCGCGGCAATCACTAACGCCAGGCTTCGTTCAACGACGTTGTGGCGGTGAGCGTACAGCTCGTAGCCGCAGCGTGGGCATTGGGCCTTTTCACCGCGGGCAAGCTCCGGCTTGCGCATCAACAAGTCGCACTCATGGCATGCCACGAGTTCGTCCAGCGGTAAGTCTGACGCCTCAAGGGCATCAACCGGGTCGGGCATATAGGGCTCGGACTCTAAAAAAGATTAGGTGCCTATTCTAGTGCTCTGGTTCAGAAATAACTGTGCAAATTTGTCGGGAGATTCAGTAGCGTTTGTGTGCGCGAGGGGGGGATTGGGACGAGGGGATTTAGACCAATGCGTGGCATCAGGTAGCCCGCGTTACCGTTGGAGTTTTTCGCCAGCAAGCTCGCCATACTTTCCGACCGCGCAAAACAAA